>NZ_CP023434.1:1262500-1578125 GCF_003546865.1 Suicoccus acidiformans | reverse complement strand
CCCTGTATTCACATCAATAACGGACGATGCGGTCTGCATCTGATCGTTCGGGAAGGGAACAGTTCCGTCATTAACAATATTATAAAGATGTTTCTGGGCGGCGAAGTCCATATTGGTATAAACTTCCAGGCCATCTGTGTAAATATTGAGATTTAATTTATCTTGGACTTCTTGGGCGACAACGTCTAAATAGGCATCAATAGCTAAGTCATTTGCTTGTATACCTGTTTCGTTCAGCGGTACAAGCATATCCTCAACTTGGATAGCTTTGGCTTGCGATAATTCCTGTTCATTAATCAAGTCGCGCTCATACATCACGTCCAACACTAAGTCACGACGTTCTTGAGCGATTTCAGGATGGCTATAGGGATCATATTCAGACGGTGCTTGCGGAATTCCTGCTAGTAAGGCTGCTTCGCCAAGATTAATCTCAGCCAAGGGCTTCCCGAAAAAGTGCTTGGAAGCAGTCTTGGCGCCGTAAACATTATTTGAATAAAATAATTTATTCAAATACAAGGTTAGAATTTCATCCTTGGAGTATTCTTGTTCGATTTGCAAGGATAACCATGCTTCTTGTGCCTTACGTTCAATGGTTTGATCTTGAAAATCGGTGGAGAAGACCGAGAGCTTTACAAGTTGTTGGGTAATGGTACTCCCCCCTTGCTCAATTTCTCCGGCGCGTAAGTTCGCAACTAAGGCACCGACAATACGAATGGGGTCAACCCCATGGTGCTGGTAAAACCGTGCATCTTCAATGGCTAATACGGCTTCTTTTAGAACTTGGGGAACTTCGCCGACAGCCATTAAATCACGATTTTGTCCGCCGAGCTCTTTGATTAATTCGCCGTCTTTATCGAAGATCTTGCTGGAGACTTGACCACGCAAGTCCTCAGCGGAAATATCTGGGGCATTCATTGCATAATAGCCGAAAAGACCGGCTCCACCAAGGACACAAATAAATGCGAGGGCGATAATTGTAATAATAATCCGTTTAAACCACTTACGCCCGCGGTTGGGACGTTTTCTTTTCTGATATTTCTTGCGTTCAACGCGACTGCCTGTTACCATGTGTGACTTCCTTTCTGACATCAACGCTCACCTCTTTCAAGATAGCAATCTAGCGCGGCTAAATAGTCAATCATCGGCTGATAGCCTGTTTGACAAAGATAACCGTTCGCTTCAACAAATTCATAAGGTAAACTTTGCTGCTTCGATTCTGCTTGAAAGCGTTCAAAGGCTTTAAAAGGCAAAAGATAGATTTTCTGATGGCTGCGAAATGATAGCAGCAGAAAACTAATGCCGCCTTGTTCTTGGCATTGCTTCATGTGTTGTTGTTGGTGTAGTGGGAGATTGCTCAAAGGAAAGCGCGTTTTATTACGGGTTTCCTTCGCTTCGAAATCAATATAATAGCCTTGATAGACACCATTATAATCCGTTGTTGAAGCTTGGCGGTAGTATGCTTCGGTAATTCGGGCAGCGCTCCGTTTGGGATAGTTTACTTTAACAACTTGAATAGGTGTGGGCTTCTTATGAATCACAGCCAAATTGTGCGATAAATAATATTGATTACTTCGATTAATCTGCTCTTCTAAGGTCATCCCCCGACTTCCATAGTTAACGGGCTTGGCTGATGTTTTAGCTAAAGGATGGGCTTTGGCACGTTCAGGCGGCTGTTGTCCGCTTGGATAATTAATCATGTGACTCACTCCTATCCTACATTATACACGATTCAACGGTGAAACAGTTGAATTAATCGTGATAAATTTACAAAAATAAAAATTTCTATGAATCGTATGTATCATAACTTTTATTGACCTCGATAGCAAACAAACTTTGAAAAATAAAGCGGGTATAGTATAATCCAAGTACTATCATTAAATGTGCCAATGAGCGAATAATTCAATGTTTTTGTGTTTACAAACAGGCAAGCTTTCGCTATAATATTAAGGTATGTAATGAATACATTTGTTGGAGGTTAAATAAATGACTGTAAATTTTGAAGCAAAAGAGAATAACAAAGGTATTTTGACTTTTGAAATTCCATCTGAAACGGTAAAGCAAGGACTTGACCAAACATATAAGCGTGTTAAAAAGAATATCTCTGTCCCAGGTTTCCGTAAAGGGAAAGTTCCACGCCAAATCTTTGATAATGTCTACGGTGAAGAAGCGCTTTATGAAGAAACATTGAATAACTTATTGCCAGATGCTTACCAAGCAGCAGTAGAAGAATCTGGACAAGACATTGTTGGTCAACCATCCATTGATATCCAATCTATGGATAAAGGGAAAGATTGGGTACTTGTTGCCGAAGTAGACCTCAAACCATCAGTCACTTTAGGTGAATATAAAGGCTTGAAAGCAGATAAAGAAGACACAAGTGTCAGCGAAGAGGAAGTCAATGAGGCAATTGAAAGCCGTCGTCAGTCCCTAGCTGAATTAGTTGTTAAAGAAGCTGCAGCTGAAGAAGGTGACACAGTAGTTATCGATTACGAAGGTTTCGTTGATGATGTAGCCTTTGACGGTGGTAAAGCTGAGAATCATTCATTAGAACTTGGTTCAAACACATTCATCCCAGGCTTTGAAGAGCAATTAGTAGGCCAAGAGCCAGGTGTTGAATTAGATGTTAACGTAACTTTCCCAGAAGAATATCACGCAGAAGATTTAGCAGGGAAAGACGCAGTCTTCAAAGTTAAAGTTCATGAAGTGAAGGCGAAGGAATTACCAGAATTAGATGATGAATTTGCTAAAGATGTGGATGACGAAGTTGAAACCTTCGAAGAATTAAAGAATAAGATTCGTGTGCAACTAGAAGAAAGCAAAGAATCTCAAGCGCAAGAGCAATTCGAAGATGCTATCTTACGTCAAGCCGTTGATAATGCCGAAGTAGACGGAGATATTCCACACTCAATGGTTCATGAAGAAATTCACCGTCAAATGGATTACTTCTTAAATAACTTGAGCCGTCAAGGTATTTCACCAGAAATCTACTACCAAATTACAGGCACAACGGAACAAGACTTACACGATCAATTTGAAGATGAAGCAGAATTGCGTACGAAGACAAACCTTGTCTTGGAAAGCATTGTTAAAGCAGAAGACATCCAAGTTTCGCAAGCAGATATCGATGAAGAAGCCGAGTCACTTGCTAAGCAATACGGTATGGAAGTTGAGCAAGTTCGTGGCTTTGTAACAGAAGATATGTTATCATCAGATATCAAGATGAAGAAAGCGATGAATATCATTATTGATACCGCTGAAGCAAATGCATAATAAATAAAATACGAAGTGTTAAAGAGGGATTGCAAAAGTCAGGTCGTTAAAGGGTGACTCGTGCAACCCTTTTTTACACAGTTTTTATAGGAGGAATTTACGTGGCGAAAAAACCCGAGATGATTGAATATCACTGTTCTTTCTGTGGGAAATCTCAGGACGAAGTTAATAAAATCATTGCCGGACCAGGGGTATATATATGTGATGAATGCGTTGAATTGTGCAAGAATATTATTGATGAAGAAATGCGTCATATGACGAGCGATCTGCCAATTACTATCAAAACCCCAAGAGAAATTGTTGCAATTCTCGATGAATATGTCATTGGGCAAGATGAGGCGAAGAAGACGTTGGCCGTTGCCGTCTATAATCACTACAAACGTGTGACCCAACATTCCCTAAGCGAAGATGGTGTCGAATTACAGAAGAGTAACATTGCCCTTATCGGGCCAACCGGTTCAGGGAAAACTTTCCTAGCCCAAACCTTGGCCAAAATCTTGAATGTGCCTTTTGCCATTGCCGATGCAACGACATTAACCGAAGCGGGTTATGTAGGTGAGGACGTTGAGAATATTCTCTTAAAGCTCGCTCAGGCAGCTGATTATGATATTGAACGAGCCGAAAAAGGCATTATTTATGTGGATGAAATCGACAAAATTTCACGCAAAAGCGAGAATGTATCGATTACCCGTGATGTAAGTGGTGAAGGTGTTCAACAAGCCCTCTTGAAGATTTTAGAAGGGACCGTTGCTAATATTCCGCCGAAAGGGGGACGCAAGCATCCTGGCCAAGATTTCATTCAAATGGATACAAGCCAGATTCTCTTTATTGTGGGTGGAGCCTTTGCCGGTATCGAAACAATTGTTAAAGAACGTCTTGGTAGCAAGGTGATCGGTTTCGGTTCCTCTCAAGGCAAGTTGGATGAATCGAAGAGTATCATGCAGCAAGTGACTTCAGAAGACTTGCTTAAATTCGGTCTGATTCCTGAATTTATCGGCCGGATTCCTGTGACAGCAGCCTTAGAAAAGCTGACGGAAGATGATTTAGTTCGCATTCTAACTGAGCCGAAGAATGCCTTAGTGAAGCAATACGAGAAGATGTTCGCGATGGATGATGTGGCTTTAGAAATCGAAGATGACGCGCTTCGAGCGGTAGCCCGCTTAGCCCTTGAACGTGATACGGGTGCCCGGGGCTTACGTTCGATTCTTGAGACAGTAATGCTTGAGGCGATGTATGAGGTGCCTAGCCGTGATGATATTGCTAAGATTGTCATTACCGAGGAGAACGTTCTTGGCACATCAGAACCAAGTTATTATAACGAAGAAAACCGCAAAATTTCTTAAGCGATAAGGAGGGATTAGATGCATGTACATCACGCTGAGATGATGATTAGTGCGGTATCGCCTAAGCAATATCCGGCTCCAGATGTCCCCGAAGTGGCTCTGGCAGGGCGATCTAACGTAGGGAAATCATCTTTTATCAATCGGATGATTGACCGCAAAGGGCTTGCCCGCACATCGAGTCAACCTGGTAAGACACAAACGCTTAACTTTTATGATATTAACCAGGAATTTCGCTTTGTAGATGTGCCTGGTTATGGTTATGCCCGCGTATCTAAATCACAAAGAGTTCAATTTGAACAGATGGTACGCCAATATGTCCTGCAACGCGAGAATTTGGAGCTATTGTTTCTACTTATGGATTTTCGCCATGAGCCAACGGCTTTGGATAAGCAAATGAAAGACTTGGCGGAAGAAGCTGATATCCCTTACGCCATTATCTTAACGAAGGTCGATAAAGTAAAACGCAACCAGTGGAATCGGCATTTCCAGTTATACGAGAAAGCTTTGGATTTGCCGACGGTCGATGCACTTTTCCCATTCTCTTCGGTAACAGGTGAAGGTAAGGAAGATATTTGGGAAGTTATTGAAGCTTACGTATTCGACGAAGAAGACTAAGGAACTTGAAAGGAGTAGGCTATGGCTTTCATTCCACAAACACTCATCAATCAAGTTCGGGAGAATACAGATATTGTCGATGTTATTAGTCAATATGTTCCATTGACCAAACGCGGGGCGAATTACATTGCTTCGTGTCCCTTCCATGAAGATCGTAACCCATCCTTTTCCGTCTCGCAACCTAAGCAAATTTATAAATGCTTCAGTTGTGGGCGAGGTGGGAACGTCTATAGCTTTATTGAGGAAATTGAAGGAATTAGTTTTCCAGAAGCTTTCGCAAAAGTTGCGGCCTTTAGTCAAATACCAATCGATGAGCGCTACCTCCAACAAGGATCCAAAGTTCAGCCTGCTCATCAGAGACTGTATGAACTTCACGATAAGGTGGCGGACTTCTACCATTACTATTTAACAGGGACGAATAATGGTGCCTCAGGTTACGATTATTTATTGAATCGTGGCTTTGATGAAGCCCTGTTGGATACCTTTCAATTGGGCTTAGCGCCAGATAATTCACAAGTTCTGTTGGAATACTTACGCCAGAATGAATTTAGCGATCAGGAACTTATCGACAGCGGAATTTTCTATCAGAATGATTACCAAGAATGGCGCGACCGCTTCTGCGGACGCTTGATTATTCCCTTAAGAAATGAGCGGGGCCAGGTAGTGGCCTTTTCTGGCAGACAGTTTCAAGCTGAACAGTCTCCCCAGGCCAAATACCTCAATAGCCCAGAAACCCCCATCTTCCAGAAAGGGGAACTACTCTATAACCTAGACTTAGCCCGACCCGAAATAAACCGAACCAAGCAAGTCTTAATTTGTGAGGGCTATATGGACGTTATGGCACTCTATCAAGCTGGCTATGAGAATGTCGTTGCTACCATGGGTACAAGCTTGACTGAGGAACATTTGGACCGTCTGACGCGTTTGAGCCGGGAGGTTTACTTCATCTTTGACGGTGATGAGGCCGGCCAGAAAGCGACGAAGCGGGCTTTCGATTTAGTCTTACCGCGTCCGCAATTAGTAGCCAAGTCCGTAAGCATCCCCCAAGGACTGGACCCGGATGAATGGCTTAAGCAAAAGGGCAAGGCGTCCTTTGACCGCCTGCTCGAAGAGGCCCAGTCAGCCTTTGACTTTCAAGTCGAGTACTTGAAAACGCACTATAATCTCCATAATGACCAAGAATTAGCTCAATATATCGAACAAGTCACCCAGTTAATCGCGCAACTAAATTCACCAATTGAGCAAGAATTACGGATGAAGGACTTAGCTGAAGCCTATACGGTAAGTTTAGACCTGATTGAAGAACAAGTTGCCCGCAAACGACAGCAACTGAACCAGCAAAGGCGTCAGGAGTCACCCGGTGAAGCCGCTCCCCCTCCGCCACCTGTAGCGCCAGCTCCGGCATCTACGAGCTTGAATATTCGCTCGGGCCTGGCTTTTCAAAGTGAGAAGCAATTATTATTTCATTTGATTTACTATGAAGAGGCATGGAAATTTGTTGAGGAGATGGACGGAGCGCTAGTACTCTTTCATGACACTGCGCAGAGAATATATTTTGCCTTACAGGAGTTATACTATGATGAAGGGCTGTCTTTGCCTTTGACAGCCATCGTCGATAGAATGACGGAAGAGTCGAGCCGTCAATTTCTAAATGAAGTCATTTGGGATCAGGAAAATCTAGGCTACCAAGAAGAAGTGATGGTGGATTGCCTGAAGGCTATCGACAAGGCCTTCGTCCAGCAGGAAATTGAGGAATTACGGGAGAAGGTTAAGCAGGCAAGGCAATCGGCAGAATACACGGAAATGAATGATTTAATGATGCAAATTATGCGACTCAATCGCAAAATAAAGCAATAGGAGGCGTTATTTATATGGCAGAGCAAACCAATAAACAAGCATTAAGCCTGACTCTTAAGGAGGCAACAGAGCAGTTAATTAATCAAAAGCGGACCTTGGGTCAAGTGCACTACGATGAATTAACGAAGGAAATCGCAAGTCCCTATAAGCTTGATGCAGATGCGATGGATAAGCTGATTCAACAAGTTGAAGATAGTGGCATCGCTGTGGTCGGTGATGATGGGGGGCCAACCAAGCAACAAATGATTCGGGCTGAAGAACAGCCAATTGAAACAACAGCTTCTAAAGCAGTCCAATCGAAAATTAAAGTAAGCGATCCGGTGCGCATGTACTTAAAGGAAATTGGTCGGGTTGACTTATTAACGGCTGAAGAAGAAGTGGCAATTGCTAAACGCATCGAAGACGGTGATGAGGAAGCCAAGCAAGAATTAGCGGAAGCAAACTTACGTCTCGTTGTATCTATTGCTAAACGCTATGTAGGCCGGGGGATGTCTTTCCTAGACTTAATTCAAGAAGGAAATATGGGCTTGATGAAGGCGGTCGAGAAATTTGATTATACTAAAGGCTTCAAATTCTCAACCTATGCAACGTGGTGGATTCGCCAAGCTATTACCCGGGCTATTGCCGACCAAGCACGTACCATTCGGATTCCTGTGCATATGGTGGAGACCATTAATAAATTAGTCCGTGTACAGCGTAATTTACTGCAAGACTTAGGCCGGGAACCAACGCCTGAAGAAATCGGTGCTGAAATGGACTTACCTACTGAGAAGGTTCGCGAAATCCTCAAGATTGCCCAAGAACCCGTTTCCTTAGAAACGCCTATTGGTGAAGAAGATGATTCGCATTTAGGTGATTTTATCGAAGACGATGGCGCCATTAGTCCGGAAGATTTCACCTCTTCTTCGCTTTTGCGGGAGCAATTAGAAGAAGTGCTTGATACACTCACAGACCGTGAGGAGAATGTTCTGCGCTTGCGTTTCGGCTTAGATGACGGTAATATTCGAACGTTAGAACAAGTGGGGAAAGTCTTTGGTGTAACTCGTGAGCGGATTCGCCAAATCGAAGCCAAGGCTCTTCGCAAATTAAGACATCCAAGTCGTTCGAAGCAATTGAAAGACTTCTTAGAATAAGATATGAAACCACAGAGCTGTAAGCTTAGACTTCGGCCCTGTGGTTTTTTCATTTATGCTAGCCATTGATATATCTGTTCAATCAAAGGTTCAATCTCATGCATGGCAACTGCTGAGAAGCTGAGGAAGATGTATGAGGGACTTGGCCGTTCTGTTTGGAAGCGGTAGTCACTTAAGAAGGTTAATTTCACGCCGTTTGCTAGAGCTTTCTGCCGAACTTGTCCTTCGTCAAAGGCTATACTAGGCTGAAAGAGAATATGTAGACCAGCTTGGTCACCTGAAATGATGGCTTCAGGATCCAGACGTTGAATGGTGTGAAGAAGGGCATCCCGTTTCTTCTTGTAGAAGCTACGCGCCTTATTTAAATGGCGTTCCAATTTGCCGGATTGAATGTAATCTGCAAGCACATACTGCTCAAGCGTACTGAGGGAAGGGGCCAAGTAGGGATAGTGTGCTTGGAAATCTTCAATGAGTTTGGGTGGTAAGACCATGTATGATAAGCGCAAGCTAGGGGCAAGATTTCGGGAGAAACTTCCCATATAAATGACCCGTTGGGCTTGGTCGAGACTTACGAGGGCAGGGACGGGAATGCCCGAATATTTAAATTCACTATCATAGTCATCTTCGATAATATAGCGTTCAGGGTTTGTTTGGACCCAATGAAGTAAATCTAAGCGCTTCTCAATCGGCATAATGCTGCCCGTGGGGAATTGGTGGCTCGGAGTGAGAAAGAGTAAATCCGGTGCGTAGGACATTACTTCAGCAAGGTCGATGCCATCTTCATGCACGGTCAGAGGAATAAGCGTTAAACCATACTCCTTAAAGAGTGGATTGAGACGATGATAGCCAGGATTTTCGATGCCGATGCTTTCTTGATGAGCCAATAAAGGTAAAAGTAATTGCAAAAGGGCTTGCGTGCTAGGGCCTAGAACGATTTGCTGAGCTGTTGCAGGCACACCTCGGGCTTCTTGCAAATAGGAGACTAAGGCTTGCCTTAAGCTCAAGAGTCCTTGGGCATCCGTTGCGCCGAGTAAGTTCGCTTCTTTGGTGTTCAGATGCTTCTGATAGAGTTTGCGGAATTGGTCAAAAGGAAAGAGCTCAGGGTCAGGATTTGAGCGCGATAAGTCGAGTAAATCGCTCTCTGCTTTCGTTTCTGCCGGTAAAGGCTGATTTTCAGGTGGGCTGGCCTCAAGGATGAAATGATGTTTCACATCACTTACGAAGTAGCCACGGCGCTCATGAGCATAAATATACCCTTCGTCCATCAGTTGTTCATAAGCCTTTAAGACCGTATTCTGGCTAATCCCATTCAACTGGGCGAAATGACGCTTACTCGGTAATTTGCTTTCATAGGGCAGACTATTGTCTAAAATTCTACCTTTAAGTGCTTGGTAAACTTGAATATATAAAGGGGTCGAACTGTGTGGATTTAAGGGAATAAGCATAAGTTGCTCCTTTCTGGTTACCTCCAAAGTAGTTAAAGGGATAAATCAATGGTACCAGATTTCACAGGGAAAGTACATGGTGATTCAACGAATTGAATAGGGTGAAAGGCGGTGAGTTAGTGATTGCTTACATGAATTGCACGCCTTTTGCTAGGCTGAAAGGTGCGCTAGGAATTGCCTTATGATACAATATGAGAGACTAGAGAAATGGAAAGTAGGTCCTTATGAATTCAACGCATTTATCCAAACGTTTATCGCAAGTATATGATTTTGTAGTGAGTTATGCAGCTAAGCCGTGCCGGCTTGCCGATATTGGAACCGATCATGCCTATTTGCCGTGTGCCTTGGCCTTGGAAGGGGAAGTAACTTTTGCAGTTGCTGGCGACGTGGCTGCTGGACCCTTAGCGTCAGCCAAGGAAGAAGTAAGTAGCCAAGGCCTGGAAGATAAGATTTCTGTTCGACTAGGCGATGGTTTGACAGTGGTGGAAGCGAGTGACCGGATTAATACCGTAACAATTTGTGGTATGGGTGGACGTTTGATGCGGGACATCTTAGAAGCTGGTGTCGGGCGACTTGAAGTCGAGCATACCTTAGTACTTCAGGCCAATGTGGGGAATTATGCCTTGCGAACGTGGTTGGATGAGGCAGGCTATGAAATTCTGGACGAAGCGGTAATGCAAGAGGGAAAGCATTTCTATGAAGTTATTGCCTGTGTCGAGCGTCCTGGCAAAGTAGCTTCTTTAAGTGATAAAGAGCGTTTGATGGGGCCGAAGCAATTACAAAAGCAAGGCGAAGCCTTCCGGCTCATGTGGGCGGACGAAGCGCAAGCCTTACGCTATGTTCAGGCAAGTTTGCAGCAAGCTAAGCAACCGAACCTGGAAAGACTTCAAGAGATTCAACAACAATTAACCTATATTGAGGAGGAATTAGGCAAATGAGTGTCAAATTTCAAGATGTAATGGATGTTCTAGAGGCGCAGTATCCTCTTGCCTTGGCAGAAAGCTGGGATCAAGTCGGCTTACATTTCGGCCATCCGGATGCAGCCGTGCAGAAAGTTTTAGTTAGTTTGGATGTGCGTCCTGAGGTAGTTGAAGAAGCCAAAGCCTTAGGGGTGGATACCTTAATTGTCCATCATCCACCAATCTTCTCACCCATTCAACGTTTTGATTTAAGTGATGTTGAGATACGGATGTATGCTGAGTTGATTAAGGCGGAGATGAATGTATATGCCATGCATACGAATTTCGATATCGCCTGGGACGGAATGAATGATTGGTTAGCTCAAGCCTTAAACTTAGAACACATTGAATCCTTAGGTGGCTTAACGGATACCGGACAGCCTCAACTGGGCCGTCTTGGCCAATTGCCAGAAGCTTTATCACGAGAGGCGTTATTAGCCCATGTGAAAAACAGCTTTAACTTAGGACAATTGTTCTTCATAGAGAAAGAGCCTCAAGCAAGTTATCAGAAGATTGCTGTTATTGGTGGTTCTGGCGCAAGTTTACAAAGACTCGTTCAAGCAAGCGGTGCGGATGCCTTTATTACGGGCGATATTACTTACCATAAAGGCCACGACGCTTATGAAAGTGGTGTCTTAACGATAGACGCCGGACATTATATTGAGCATATTTTTGTTGAAGGGATGAGTCAGAAGTTAGACCAGCTGGCACAGGAACAGCAATGGCATTTAACGATTTATCCGAGTCAAGTTAGTACGAATCCTTTTCAATTCGCATAGAAAGAAGTGATATGATGGAACATTTCGAGCAAACGAAGGAACGTTTAATACGTTACGCTAAGATTAATACGCGCTCTGATGAAGCGAGTCAAACGATTCCGTCAACGAAGCGGCAATTTGATTTGCTTAATGTATTGGTCTCTGAGTTAGAAGATATTGGTATGGAAGAGGTCCATTTAAATTTAGAGAACGCCTTTGTAACGGCTACCTTACCGGCGAATGTTGAAGGCAATGTGCCAACGATTGGCTTTATTTCCCATGTGGATACGGCAGATTTTAATTCTGAGAATGTTAATCCGCAGGTTCACGAAGACTATGCCGGTGAAGCGATTCCCTTGGATGAAGCTGGGAAGTATCAACTGACGGTTGAAGAATTCCCGCAACTGGCGAACTATATGGGGCAAACGTTAATTACTACGGATGGTAGCACCCTCTTAGGAGCAGACGATAAGGCCGGTATTGCCGAGATTATCACTGCAATGGAATATTTCCTGCAGCATCCAGAGATTCCGCATGGTAAGATAAGGATCGCTTTTGGTCCGGATGAGGAAATTGGACGAGGGGCAGATCATTTCGATGTGGAGGCTTTTCAGGCCGATTTCGCTTATACGGTAGATGGGGGTCCGGTAGGGGAACTGGAATATGAGAGTTTCAACGCGGCTCAGGCCACAGTGCAGTTCCAAGGGAAGAATATTCATCCAGGAACGGCCAAGGATCAAATGGTCAATGCTATTCTATTGATGCATGAGTTTATCGCTGCCTTACCAGCTTATGCTGTTCCAGAACATACGGAAGGTCGTCAAGGATTCTATTTAGTGATGGATGTGTCGGGTAATGTCGATGAAGCCGACTTGACCTTAATTATTCGCCATCATGAGCGTGAGATTTTTGAAGAGATGAAGGCTTATTTAATACATGTTGTTGAGCGGATGAATCAAGGACTGGATATGAAGCGTGTGAATCTGCGAATGGAAGACCAGTATTACAATATGGGCGAGATTATTGCCCAAGATATGTATCCGGTTGAAGTAGCGGAACGGGCAATGAAGGCAGTGGGTGTGGAGCCGATTGTTAAGCCGATTCGTGGTGGTACGGATGGCTCGAAGATTAGCTTTATGGGCATTCCAACGCCGAATATCTTTGCTGGTGGCGAGAATATGCATGGACGTTATGAATTTGTCGCGGTAGAATCAATGGTCAAAGCAACCGAAACAATTATCAAAATAGCGGAATTAGTCGCTAAGGAGGCAAAGTAATGATGGATAAAGAATTGTCGCAAGCTTTTACAATTCAAGAAGAAGACACAGCGCGTGCAGTCGGCTCGGGCACCTTGGATGTTCTGGCTACCCCGCGTTTAATTTCGTGGATGGAATATGTGGCACGGCTCTTATGCCAAGGTGAAGAAGCTGGTTCTGATACCAGTGTCGGTATTGAAATTCATATGAAACATCTAGCACCTTCTGCCGTCGGTTCAGAAATCACCGTTACAGCAAGCTTAAGCGATACGCATAAGAGTATTCGGACCTATAAAGTGGAAGCCCATATGGGTGACAAGCTGGTCGCCGAAGGTGAGCATAAGCGAGCCATCGTTAATCAAGATGAATTCATGAAGCAATTATAACACCGAACTAGCCAAGGGATCGATGAAGTCTCTTGGCTTCGTTTTATCAAAAGGAGGGGACACGTGGCACTTCAGTTTATTCTCTCAGATGTATCGGTGGATAAGAAAACCCAAGTTATCCACCGTTTGCTTGAAATTAAAGCACAAGATCCGGAAGCAATGATTTATTATATCGTCCCAGAGCATTTGAAGTTTGATATGGAAGCATTTCTACTCGAGACGATTCAAGCATACCGGGGTAGCCAGCAGGCAAGTATGATTGATATACAAGTGGCGAGTTTTAGTCGCCTGGCTTGGTTTCTCGGGGCAAAGACCAATGAAGAGAAACAGCGTATCTCAGAAGTGGGCATGCGGATGTTAATTCGGCAAGTGCTGGAAGAGAAGGCAGATGAATTGACGATTTACCGAGGTCAAATGGAGCATATGGGTTTCATTGATAAGTTGATGCAACTATTCAATGAGTTATATGAAGGAAATATTGATGCAGCTTCCTTAGAAGAGAGTTTACAAGCATCCCAGCAAGCTAAGCCAGCTCAACAGGATTTTTCAGAACAGATGCGCTTAGATGAATTAACGCTACTGTATGACGCTTTCTTGCTAGCTCTCGAACGCTATGATGTGGAGAATTTCGAGCTTTTTGAGCAATTGATTGACACGGTAGAAAGAAGTCAATTTAAGCAAAAGCATTACATTGTCATTGATCACCATTATTATTTCAATGCGCAGCAATACCGCTTACTGATGAGTTTCGTGCGGCAATTTGAGGAAGTGTGGCTCTTGCTGCCCTTAAGTCACCAAGAAGCCCAGGCGACGTCTTGGCAACCTTTAATTGATTTACCACGGTCGACTTACCAGCAAATTCACCAATTATTCGCTTATGAAGGTTTGCCGATTAAGCCTGATTGGGATATTCACCAAGCTTTACATCCGTATCAGCCGGATGTGCTAGCAGTGGGACAGTTGCTTAGACGTTTGTTGAATCAGACGGAAGCTGTGGCAGCCAGCGGCCTACAATCATCAAGGCATGAGCTGTGGCAGGTGGCGACCATGCAAGATGAGTTACGCCGGGTAAGCAATCAAATTCATCACCTTGTCACGGAAAAGGGTTATCGCTATCAGGATATCCTTGTCTTAGCGCGGGATATGGATGCCTATGGGATGATTGTGGAGCCATATTTTGCGATGAATGAGATTCCTTATTTCTTTGATAATGTGCGTGAGATGGTGGACCATCCGCTGGTCTGTTGGATTGAAGCGGTCTTTCATTTGAAGCAATATCGTTGGCGTTATAAGGATATGATGGCAGTCTTGCGTTCGGAGTTGTTTCAAGCGCCGACGCTCTTGACTGAATTGGAGGAGCATCCTCAAGAAATCGATCATCAAATAGATATCTTTGAGAATCTAATCTTAGCCTATGATTATACGGGTTATCGCATGACAGACCTTAACTTCAAATGGCATCTAGATAAAGGGGAAGCGGCTTATATAACGCAGCAAGGTGAGACGACTTCCTTAAGTTTAGAGGAGTTGGCGGATAGGTATCGTAGGCATTTGCTGCTGCATTTGAAAGAGCCGTTGGATAGCTTTCAGGCGAAATGGACGGGGCGGGAGGCCAGTCTTTGGTTCTATCAATTGTTGGAGCGTAACCATATTCCTGAGAAGTTGGAAGCCTTACGTGATGAGGCGATTGCAGCGGGGGATATTGCTAAATCACGGGAGCATGAACAAGCTTGGAATACTTTGATGCAGATTCTTGACGAGTTTGATACCTTGTGCCATGATGCACCTGTAAGCTTTCAGACCTTTGCGGAATTGTTATTAACCGGCTTGCAAGGGGCCACCTTCCATATTATTCCGCCTACCTTAGACCAAGTGACCTTTACCAGTGTGGAAAGTCCGCAAGTCAAGCCTTATAAAGTTGTCTTTCTGCTGGGGGCCCATGAATTTGCCCTGCCTAAGCATTATCAAGATCAATCCTTATTGAGTGATGCTAACTGGGAGACCATTGCTGCTAATCTCTTGCCCCACCAATATTTACTGAGCCAGAGTATTCAGCAGAATAAGCAAGAACGCCTATTTCTGTATCAAGTTTTCTTGCAGGCAACGGAGTATATTTATATTTCCTATCCAAGTCGAGTTGGTGAGCAGACCGTTCGTGTAGCTCCGGATATTCAGCGTTTATTGCAAGTCTGTGACTTTCCCGTATACACCTTTACCAGTCATCGCTTGCATGATGGAGTGAAGCATTCCAGTGACTTGGGTCACTATCCTTCAGCTATTTCACCCGTCTTAGCGGATGTACGCTGGTCTTTTCAAGCCCTGGAGCCAGTGGCGGGGGAAACAGTGGCCTTATTACGCTTAATGCTCCAAACTAGCCGGAAGATGACAACGCAAGGCCGTCCTTTTGGCGAATTATTAGCGGGGATTTTCCATTTCAACGAATTGCCTGAGCGGATTCAAGCGGAGACAGCTAGGGCTTTATTCGGAGAGAATATATACGCCTCAGTCTCTAAAATTGAGCAATTCTACGAGGATCCCTATAGTCATTTCCTCATTTATGGCTTGCGACTCAAAGAGCGGGAAACCTATCAAATCGATTATGCCACGACTGGGGACTTCTTCCATGAATTCCTCGACCGCTATATCCAAGCGCTCATTCATAAAGAGCCAGCGGAGAATAAGCTGCTTGTGGACCAGCAAGTCTTCCAGCAAGTGAGCCAAGCCTTGAGTGAATCAGCAGATTTTCAGCGTTTCCAAAGTCAGGCCCGCCGAGAACTTCTTAAAGAGCGCTTGGAAGAACAGCTTTTCCATATGTTGAATGCAACTCATGAGCAGTTTGGACATACGGATATTAAGCCCTTATACACGGAAGCAGTCTTTGGCCTGGGAGCCAAGGAATTGAAAGCTAAGGTCTTGCCCTTGCAATCGGGGGGCAAACTCTACCTAAGTGGGAAGATTGACCGTATTGACGGGGTGCAAGTGGCTGATGAATCTTATATTCAAGTGATTGACTATAAGTCATCGAGCAAGAATTTCCAACCTATCGATGCTTATTACGGCTTGGATTTGCAGGTTTTAATGTATTTAAGCGTAGCCTTAGCCAATTATCCCCAGTCACAACCTTTAGGTGCTTTCTACCAAGGAATTACCCAAGGTTTCGTACGGGCCAAGGATACGGATTTATCCGTTCTTCAGACGCATGCGAATCAGAATTTAGTTCAGGGTAAGCAGTATGCTTTGCAAGGCTTTGTGACGGTAGATGAGGCTAACCTACAGGCGATTGACTCAAGTCTTCAAGAGGGTAAGGCAAGTGACTTGTATCCCGTCCAGTTGAAGAAAGATGGGGTCTACAGCAAAAACAGCAAATATTATGATCAGGAAGCCTTGCAAATATTATTAAAATACGGCGAAATGTTAATTCAAGAAGCTGGAGATGCGATTCAAGCAGGGCATATTGCGATGCGGCCATTCTATGAGAATCAATATACACGGTCTTTGCAGCAGCCTTACCGGGTAATAACAGGCTTTGATGGGACGGAACATTACCAAGCATATCGCCATAAAACCATCAACAGTCAAGAGGTGATTGAGCAGATGGCCGCTCGTTTAAAAGAAAAGGGGTTAGATGATGACAGCACAGATTGAACCAAAACCAAGCAATGCCCGCTTTAATGATGCGCAGTGGCAGGCGATCCAAGAGCGAGGGCATAATATTCTAGTCGCTGCGTCGGCTGGCTCAGGGAAGACGACGGTCTTAATCGAACGGGTCTTAACCCATATTCGCAAGGGTTATGCTAATGTCAATGAATTATTAGTGGTCACCTTTACGGAACTGGCGGCCAATGAAATGAAGGAGCGGATGGAAACCCGCTTAAAGCAGGCCGTGAATCAAGCAGGAGACGCGGAAGAAAGACGTCATTATGTTCAGCAATTAGATGCTTTGCCGGAAGCGCACATACGAACCTTGCATAGTTTCTGCCTGCAAGTTATTCAGCGTTATTTCTATTTAATTGATTTGGATCCGAGTTTGCAATTAGTCAGTGATGAAACGCAAAAGACCCTCATGTACCAAGAAGTTTGGGCAGACTTGACAGAGAAGATTGCTAGCGATGAGCACCCGATGCTTTCACGAGCGGCCTATATGGATTTACTGCGTTCTTATGGGGATGTGCGAAATGATCAAACTTTATACGACATGGTGCTTGCTTTATACCAATTTGCCCAAGCGACACCTGAACCAGCAGTATGGCTAGCTAATTTAAATCACATCCAGAAAAATTTCGCTCACTTCCAAGACAGCGACTTATATGAACGAAGTATTCGCCAGCCTTTAGCGACGATGTTGGCAAGCGCCCAGCGTCTTTGTGAGCAAACAGCTAACATTATTGAGCAAACTTCCCAAGAAACCATTGAGCGATACCATGACGTCTTGGCAAGTGATCAAGGCTTATTGGAACATATCGACCATTTAAACAAGGCCAATGATTTAACTGGATTATTAAAGCAGGCAAGGGAAATTAAATTTAGCAACTGGCCTCGTAATCGCAAGAATTCGGAGGACTATGAATGGGTAAAAGTAGCAAAGACCTATCGGGATTTGTTGAAGGAATTAGTAGATGGTTTCTTTCAAAAGCACTTCACCTATGACGGGGAAAGTGTTGCAGTCATTGAAGCGAAGCTGAGTGAACAGTTAGAAGATGTCAAGCTGCTGGTAGCAGCCTTTAGCGAAGCCCTTCGAGACTATAAGCAAGCACAAGGGCAAATTGATTATAATGATTTAGAGCACTTGACCTTAGATATTCTAGCTCCTTATAATCCTGAAACGAAGCGACGTGAGGCCAGTCAAGCAGCCCGTTACTATCAAGATCTTTTCCAAGAGGTCTTAGTGGATGAGTATCAAGATATTAATGAAATACAAGGGGAAATATTGAATTGGCTTTCTCAAGAATATGCGGCTGGCTCCGGCAATCTTTTCATGGTCGGTGATGTGAAACAGTCTATTTATCGCTTCCGCATGGCCGAGCCAAGTTTATTTCTGGAACGCTATCAAGCCTACCAGCAGGGGGATGGCGGTCAATTGATTAATTTAGATCAGAACTACCGCTCCCGCCATGCCATTTTACAATTTACGAACTATTTGTTCGAACGCTTGATGGACGCTAGATTCGGGGAGATGCCCTATGGCGAATTGGAAAGCTTGAAGACTGGTAACTTTGGCATTGGGCCGAGAGAAGGGGATTCACAAGTAGCGGTTCAATTGCTCTTGGGACAGAAAGAAGATTTGGCAAATGATGAGACGGGTGCTTTGGAGCCTTTTGATGATTCTTTGGAGAAGGAAGCGCATATTATTGCCCAGAAAATTCAAGCCTGCATTGCTGAAGGGATGGAGGTCTATGATAAGGCTAAGGATCTTTATCGGACGATAGAATATAAAGATATTGTTATCTTATCTTCGACACGGTCGCCCTTTCTGACGGTGCAGCGGGTTTTTGAACAATATCAAATTCCAATTCTGTCTCAGAAAATCGAAAATTACTTCCAACGTCATGAGATTCAATTGCTGCTAGCCTTATTGAAGATTATTGATAATCCGATGCAAGATATTCCATATGTCGCTATATTACGCTCGTATTTTGTCGGATTAACGGATGAGGCTTTGAGTCAAATTCGTATCTTTCATAAGGACGGGCTTTTCTATGAGGCGAGCATTCAGTTTATGCAAGCGACGCATGAGCGGGCGGATTACCAGGCGATTCAAGATAAATTAAAGACCTTCCACGAGCAATTAAATCACTGGCGAGCTTTAGCCAAGGAACGGCCGTTGGTGGAGTTAATTTGGACGATTTATGAAGAGACGGATTTCTTGAATTATGTGGCGGGTTTGAGTAATGGGACCCAGCGGCAGGCGAATTTACACGCCTTCTATGAGCGAGCTAAGACCTTCACGTTGAGTCGCTTCAGTGGCCTGCAAGGCTTTATTCACTACATTGAAGAAGTCATGGAGCAGTCCAAAGACTTAGCTGAACCGGTGCTCTTGGAAGAGGATAATAGTGCGGTGCGCTTGATGACGGTGCATGCAAGTAAGGGTCTCGAGTTTCCAGTTGTCTTTCTCATGAATATGGGCAAGCAATTCAATCTGCAGGATATTAACCAAAAACGCTACATCGCATCGAAAGACTACGGTCTGGGCACAAGCTATTATGATGCTAGGCGGTATTTGCGCTTTGATTCCTTGACGCATCAGGCGATTAAGCAAGTGGAGTTGGATAAGGCTAAGGCGGAAGAGATGCGTAAATTGTATGTTGCCTTAACGCGCTGTGAGCAGATTCTCTTCATGGTCGGAACGATCAAAAATCAAACAAACTGGGAAGAAGAACAAGGAAGAATCCAGCAAATGTATGAAGGCGATGACTTACTTATCCCCTTGACTGAACGTCAGAAAGGTATGAGTTGGTTGGATTGGCTGCAAGGTGCAATGGCTTTAGCAAATGACGCTCATCCTAAATCTCATGCTGATTTCAAGCAAGAGGAATTGGCGATAACCTTCGTTGACACTGCGATACTTGAAGCTAATCTACCGATTATAGATGGCAGTCAAACGGAGCGTCGCCAGGCTTGGCAGGCTCAGTTTAAGCAGCAACTCCTCCGCCAAGAGGTCGACCAGACGGCTGAGGTGCAAAACTTAGCCTACCGCTGGCAGCAGGCCTATCCTTATGAACTTGCCAGCCGGACCTCGAGTTATCAGTCGGTATCCGAGTTGAAACGGATGTATGAAGAACCGCGTATTGAGAAATTGGATTACTACACGGATCGTCGGCCTAGCCAGACAGCAGCCCAGGAAGTCAGTGAAGCAGACGCGAGCATTCAAAGTATTCGCTATACAGGCGATACCTTCCAACCACCGAAATTTATGCAGGAAGCGAAAGTCCAGCTGAATGCAGCTGAAATTGGTACCATCCACCATTTCTTTATGCAAGCCTTAGATTTCGGCCTATTTAAAGGAGTATCTCCCCAAGATTATTTAGCGATACTTCAAGAAGCAAACGAACGGATGCAAGCAGAAGGGCATCTTACGGCCCAAGAAGGGGCAGTTCTGAACCTTGAGTCGATTGTTGCCTTCTTAGAGTCGAACTTAGGCCAGGTAGTGATTAATCGCCATCAGCATTTGCATCGGGAGAAGGCCTTCTCGTACTTGTTGCCGGCTGCTAAGATGTTTGAGCGGGCAGTCTTGCCTGAGCAAGTGGAGGCGCTGAAAGATAATCAGCTCCTGGTGCATGGGGTCATCGATATGTACTTTGAGAAAGAGGATGGGACGCTTCTGCTCTTAGACTATAAGACGAACCGCTTTCGATCAGGAGCAAGGTCTACCCGTTCTGAGCAGCTTGAGATTTTAACGGAACAGTACCGCTTTCAGTTGAGCTTGTATCAAGCTGCCTTAGAATCAGCCAAGCAAAAAGAGGTAAGTGAAAGCTATTTAGTGTTTCTAGATTTTAAAGAACAAATTCCGGTTGAAACCATTCGCTTATAAAGGCACAAAAACAAGCCATCCTTTCATAGGATGGCTTGTTTTGTCTATTAATAAGCAGGTTGGGCATTGGGATCAGCTTATTCGGAAGATTCGAGTTCATATTGGGCAAGTGACTCAATATTTGCGGACTCTGTTTCTGCTTGTTGAGCCTGGCGCTCTTCCTCTGTAATGGGTTCAATATCTGGACTGTAATCAACACCTTCGGTATATTCTCCAACAGCATTCCATAGGAGATATTCCCGAACCCCATTCTCGTATAAGGCGTTAATTTGAACTTGCACCTCGTTTGGTCCGTATGTTATCCATGTACCTGGAGCGAGGTAAGACGCGGTAAAGTCTTGCAACCAAGGACGTGTATTCGGACGATTATCCACTTGGTCTAACACATAGTCTTCTTCTTGCATATAGCGGTTGATTAATTCATAAGGGTATAGGTCTGGATAATCGAGTCCAAAGAAACCGAAGTCCCAGTGAGAAGGATAGATCATGGAAGAAACCGTATCGACCCGTTCAGCCATGCTAGCGAAGTTCTGACCAATCCCGCGAACATCTGGGGCATTGCCAGCAATCGCTGTATAACCGAAGATGTCGGCACTGATGTCGACCCCATAAGGAGCGAGGTAATTATCAGCATATTCGAGGAAGTCGTTAATCGCTGCGACGCGTTCCTGACCTCTAGAATCAGGATCTTCGCTGATCAAGTGGCTGTAACCGGCCATATTATATTCTAAATCGTCGGCAAAGTCTTGGAAGCCTTCTGGGAAACGAATATAGTCAAATTGTATTTCCTTAAAGCCCATCTTGGCAGCTTCAGCAGCAATTTCTAAATTATAGTCCCACGTTTCTTGAAGGAAGGGATTAATAAATTGACTGCCGGCAGCATCTTGCCAAATACCACCTGTGGCGGGATCTGCGAAAGATAAATCAGGACGCAAATCGGACAGAAGATTATCTTTAAAGGTTACAATCCGGGCAATGGGATAAATTTGCTTTTCTTCTAAGACCTTCAATATTTCTTGCATATTCACTGCACCCATCATATTTGCTTGGATGAGTTCATTATCTGTCTCGAAAGTTGGAGTGATATTTCCCCAGTCATCTTTAAAGTCAATGACCACCGTATTAAGTTCAGTTTCTTCGATATATTTGATAATATAGTCGAAATATTCAGGATTTGCCACATTGGCGGCGGTTAAGTAGACACCACGCACACCGTCTTTCGGGTAAGGAATATTTATGCCGCTATCATAATAAAGGGAAGCGGGCATCTTATCTGGCTCATGTAATAAAGCACCCTGATCGACAACAAGCCCTTCATAGCGGGCAGTAGTACCAGCTGCAACCCGGTTTTGAAATTCAGAAATTTCTTCCTGGCTATACTTCGGTTCCACTTTCGGCAATGGGATATCCGCTTGGGCCTCTTGACTGGAAGAATCATTTGCCGGCGAGGTATTTAAATTCTGACAAGCAACTAAACAGATACAGAAACTCATCAAAAGGATAAATTTAGTTGCTTTATTATTAAAAAAGTTAAAAGACATATTAAGATACACTCCTCGCTAACGGTTTTCTTGCGCATTGGCAATGAATACTTTAAAGTTAATTAATTGTGTGTTAATTGACTCAAAATGTGCAAGAACCTTCTCAAGATTCATTTGGTTGGTGGAGGCTAGAGTATTTACGTTATCAAAGACTCCAAAAAAGTCATTATAATCAGTTTCAGCATTTGCAATCGACTGATAAGTCGTCTGTTCAATCTGCAGGTTCGCAAGATAATCTGATACGTATGTAGACATGTCAGTATTAAGCTGATTAATTCGTTCGAGCAGTTGGTTCACTTGATCATTTGGTAAGGTTTCGCGTCGTTGGATGGTTTCGAATTCTTTAGTTAAGTTACCTAACTCCCCAGTCAACTCTTGCAATCTTTCCAAATGACTTTGGCGCGTTTGAACATTCTGATAGACTTTGTTCTCCGTATTCTTAAAGGCAGATAAGTCTTCCGACTGATTAAGGGTCTCTTCAAAATCAGCTTGTAAATTCTCTTCTTGTAGTTGAATTTCGTTTAGTTCATTAATAATTTCATTGACGTGATCTTGCACAAGGGTAATGGTGCGGTCGGCACGATTCAATGAATTATCACAAGCCACCAGCAGAAGTGCCAGGAGAGACATTGTGATTAATGGAATTAATTTTCTCATAAAATCTCCTTAAAAACTTTAAATTTATTTATAACTTCGAATAGTATATAATACTAGTTAAGTTATTTCAAATTATACCACAAAATGAGGTGAGTGCTATGCTAATTGTAATTGTTTTCGCGAGTCTGACAGTTCTTTGTGATCAGCTTGTGAAAGTTTGGGCGGTCCGAAGTATCCCCCTACACAGTTCGAGCCCAGGAATACCGGCTTTATTCGATTTTTACTACGTTCAAAATACGGGAGCCAGCTGGGGTCTTTTTGAAGAGGGTAGGGTCTGGTTATCGCTGGTGACTGTCATATTTTTGGCGTGCCTATTTTATTATATTTGGCGACGGGATCGTATTCATCCGCTTTCAGCTCTGGCCTATGGTTTGATAATTGGCGGGGCCCTTGGCAACTTAATCGATCGCTTGCGTTTAGGCTATGTGGTTGATATGTTTCGCTTAACTTTTATTGACTTTCCGATCTTTAACGTGGCGGATATGGCGATTACGGTGGGCGTTATATTATTCATTGTGATTATTATTTTTGATATTGATGAGGAGGTTATTTAGTGGCTGATGTTCTTACGCTTCAACTTAATGGACAGACAGGACGCTTGGATAAGGTACTCGCTGAGGAAATTGCGGATTTGAGTCGGGCAAGTATTCAGCGTTTGCTTCAAGAGGGCCATATTCTAGTAAACGGTCAGGTGGAAAAGGCTAAGTTCAAGCTAAAAGGCGATGAACTTATTGAGGTTATCATTGTCGCTGAGGAACCTTTAGAAGTCGTCGCTGAAGCCATTCCTTTAGATATTATTTATGAAGATGAGGACGTTCTCGTTATTAATAAGCCCAAGGGCATGGTTGTCCATCCGTCCAAAGGGCATCCGCAGGGCACTTTGGCTAATGGCCTCGTCCATTACTTAGACCAGCACCAAACAGAATTTGCCAGCAGTATACGTCCAGGGATTGTGCACCGTTTGGATAAGGATACGACCGGTCTGCTCGTCGTTGCCAAAAATCGCCAGAGTCACCAATTTCTCAGCGAACAATTGCTTGACCGGCAGATGGGACGGACTTATACAGCGCTTGTTCTTGGCCAAGTCCAGGAGCAGGCAGGGATTATAGATGCCCCTTTAGCAAGAGACCCGCACCAGCGCTTACGTTGGATAGTTGATGTCAAGGGCAAGGAGGCCTTGACCCAATTTCAAGTGTTAGAGCGCTTTCAAGAAGTGACCTTACTTGAAGTAGAACTTAAAACAGGCCGTACTCATCAAATCCGTGTGCACATGGAATATATCGGTCATCCGCTTGTCGGTGACGCAGTATACCGTCGTGGGGCGACGAATTATGGCGGTCAGTTAGCATCGATTCAAACGGGCCAATATTTACACGCAAGCGAATTGCATTTCATCCATCCCACACGACAGGAATGGATGTCCTTTGAGGCGCCGCTGCCTTCCAATTACCTGGACCTATTAAATACTTTGAAAGCATAGGCAAAAGATTTACGCTTGTCATAAATATATGTTATAATCAGTATATTGCTTACACGATGGAGGTAATCGTATGTCTGTAAATGATAAGATTCTAGAGAAAATTCGCAACTTACTTTCCCTAGCCGAAGATGGGGGCAATGATGAAGAGAGCCAAACTGCCTTATTAATGGCTCAAAAATTAATGCTCAAATATAAAATTGATCAGCAAGAATTATCTGAAACAGGCAGACAAGAAATTGTCATTAAATCGCTATCAGTTTATAAGCGCATATACTGGTGGGAGAAAGTGCTCGTCCGCATCATTGCGGAGAACTTTCGGGTTATGTTCTATATCCAAAGTAACCGCCTCCCTCATCAAAAAAGCGTCCAGCGCAAACTCGTCTTGATGGGCTATCCCGAAGATGTGGAGCTGGCTTATGAAGTGTATCATTTAGCAGCAGACGCCATGAAGCACTACGCGAGCGAACACTTAAAGCAAGCAGAAGATGACAATAGTGCTAGCTTTGTGCGCAAGTCATACTATCAAGGTTTTATGGACGGTTTAAATGATAAATACGAGCGTCAACGTCAAGAGATGGTCAATGAGAATGACCAATATGCCCTAGTCATCAAAACCCCTCAAGATGTGGTGGATAAATTTAAGCAAGAAATTAGCGGGAGTTTACCTTTCCAACAACCGGAATTAAGTCGTGAATCAGCAGCCTATACTGATGGCTATGACCGCGGTTCGACAATTAGTTTGAATAATAAGTACCTTGATCAATAAGGTGTGGAACTAGCCTCAGAGGGCTAGTTTTTCTTATAGGGTAAGTCTCTACATAACAAGGATGTTCATATGTTCTTTTTGTTTTTATTTAACCTACTGTATAAAATATATGGAATTTAAAGCAAGTCCATTTGTTTTGGCTGTGAATCAGCCTCTGACCCCACCATTTTTAGGCATAGCTAAATGCAATGTATATTTATCGGGGAAATGTAGTTATAATAGGCATATGCAAGGAATCGTGGTATAATGAAAACGTTATAGATGGAAAGTTGAGGAAATGAATTTGAAAGATTATTCAAATAAACGTACCCAACGCCTGGTGTACGAAGCCTTATTTATTGCTCTAGTCATCTTGCAAACGGTTGTGCCGTTTCTTGGGTATATTCGGATTGGCCCTTTGTCGATTACTCTGCTACCGATTACGGTTGTGCTAGCAGCGGTATGGCTCGGCATAAGGTCGGGTACCCTAATGGGCTTGGCTTTTGGTTTGTCTAGTTTAATCCGAGCTTGGCTCGTGGGAAATCCGGTAGAGCGTTTAGCGGCCACCAACCCCCTAATTAGTGTAATACCCCGTGTGTTGATGGGGCTTTGTGTGGGGCTTTTGGCAAGCTTGTTGATTAAGCGTGGCTTGAAGACGCGTTGGATAGGCATAATTTGTGGCTTTATGGGAGCTTTTTTAAATACCGTCTTCTTCTTATCGGCCATGGCTCTAGTTCATGGCAATGATGTGATTTCTTTCTTTGGAGGCGCATCTTCCGATACTTTATGGACGGTGCTGGCAGCAATAGTTGTAGGCAATGGAATTCCTGAAGCCATTGCTAGCGCTTTATTGACACCACTGATTCTGATTCCTTTAAGTAAATTGCATGACTTACATTTCTTAGACGCTTAAGGAGGCTAGCATGTTAGAAAATCAACGGATTGCCCTGTACATCACTGGCGGCATTGCTAGTTATAAGATGGGGGAATTTGCGCGGCGGCTCATTAAAGCTGGCTGCGATGTCCGGGTAGCTATGACTGAGAGTGCTCAAGCATTTATCACACCCTTAACCTTACAGACTTTAACCAAGCATAAGGTGCTAGTAGATACTTTCGATGAGGATGATCCTGCTGTTGTTCAACATATCCACCTTGCTGATTGGACTGATTTCGCCATTGTTGCACCCGCCACGGCGAATATCCTTGGCAAAATGGCTCATGGCATTGCCGATGATATTGTCTCAAGTTGTCTGATGGCAACCAATGTTCCGACGATTGTTTTTCCGGCGATGAATACTAAGATGTATGATAATCCGGCTACCCAGCGAAATATCGCTCAGCTAGAAGCCGATGGAAAGCACATTGTTCAGCCGGCCACGGGCTTCCTTGCTGAAGGTTATGAAGGGCGCGGGCGACTGCCGGATTATGATACGTTAATGGAAGAAGTCACCGCATTCGTTGCCCGACATACCTTACCGCAAGTCCTCTCTGGCCAAAGAGTCCTTATTTCAGCGGGTGGGACGGTTGAAGCAATTGACCCCGTGCGCTATATTTCAAACCGCTCCTCTGGCAAAATGGGCTATGCTCTCGCCCAAGCAGCCAGTTGGCTTGGTGGTGACGTAACGTTAGTTTCAACCACAAAAGCTCTGACAGAGCCTGCAGGGGTACAGGTAGAGTATGTGCAAAGTGCTCGGGAATTGCATGAGCGCATGCATCACTATTTCGAGCAGGCGGATATTGTGATTATGGCGGCGGCTGTGAGTGATTACCGGGCTAAAAATATCGCCAGTTCAAAGATTAAGAAGTCCCAGCAAGATACGCAAGTCATGCAAATCGACTTGGAGGAAAACCCGGATATCCTAGCGAGTCTCGGGGCTAAGAAAGCATTGGACCAAGTGTTAATCGGCTTTGCTGCCGAAACGGATGATGTGCTTGATAATGCCCGGGCGAAATTGCGTCGTAAAGGGGCTGACTGGATTATTGCTAATGATGTGAGTGATCAAAGCATTGGCTTTAATAGTGATGAAAATCAGGTCACATTAATTTCTCAAGACCAAGAAATCAGTTTGCCACGTATGCGTAAAGAAGTAGTTGCTTTGGAAGTATTCCAGACCCTTTTTGCTGATTGTGATGAGAGGGCTTAGGGCTGATGTATGTTCTGGCTGTGTATGTACGTTTGCGTTTGTTTGAGAGTTTTTCCTTGAAGGATAAAAGGCGCGTTGTGCAAAGTATTCTGCAGAAGATGCGGCAGAAATATGGGGTGAGCAGTGCGGAAATTGATGCTTTAAATCAATTAAATGTGGCTGGTTTGGGCTTTAGTCTTGTGACCAATCGATATACCCATGGCGAGCGCCATTTACAGCAGCTAATTGCTGAAATTGAAGCAATGTATCCGGTTGAAATTATTGCCCTTGAATGGATAAACGAGTGAAATAAAATTATTATAAAAGAGGGGACAAATACCTATGACTTATACAGACTATTTGCAAATTCTCCAAGATGAAATCGGTGCATCTGTCTTTGCGACGGTAGATAAAGACGGTCATCCTCATTCACGCATTGCCAATGTGGGGGTCGCGGATGAGAATGGAATCTTCTTTATGACGTCACCGAAGACTCAATTCTATGCTCAATTGCAAGACAAGCCTGAAGTTGCCATAACGGGTATGGTAAATAACGATAAGGGGATTCAAGTCATTCGGGTGGAAGGCCAAGTTCGTGAGATTGGCAAGGACCGCTTAGAAGAAATTCTTCAAGATAATCCGTATGTGAACGATGTTTATCCTGATGCAGAAGACCAGAAGAGTGCCCAAGCCTTCCAAGTTTATAAAGGCAAGGGAACTTACCAACACTTGCAAAAGCGTGTGTCAGAAGAATTTTCCTTTGATCTGGAATAAGGCAGAATAGACCGAGCTCATTGCTAAACGCAGCAGTGAGCTCGGTTTATTTATGCTAGTGCGGATTTGAAGACTCCCAATACGTGAAAAGATTAAAATGAATTCTGCTCAAGCGGCTTAATATAGTAATAGGTACCATACCATCGCTGGAATTGATAGCCCACCTTCGGCAGGTGGCCGGCTTGGGTAAAGCCGTGTTTCTGGTGGAAGTTGAGGCTTGCGGTGTTGGTATCGGTAATGATTGAAATGAGCAGGGTGTAGCCAGCTTGTACCAGTGCTTCTTCTAAGGCTTCATAGAGTAAGCTTCCGGCTCCGCGGCTACGTGTTTTGTCAGCAACATAGATACTTATCTCCACAGCATAGCGATAAGCTTCACGTTCGTGGAAGGGGTGGGCGTAGGCGTAGCCTTGGATTTGGCCGGCTTCTTCCAGAACAAGATAAGGGTGGGTTGCTTGAATGGTTTGAATTCGGTGTGTAATCTCGGCTATGCTGGGCGTTGATTCTTCAAAGGTATAAGGTGTTTCTTCCACATAATAGCGGTAAATGTCAAGAATAGCCGCGGCATCGTCAAGGGTGACCGGGCGAATGCTTCGATGCGTCATAGGCACTCCTTATTATCCACGAATAATATCCAATACGGTTTCTTTCATATCCTGAACTTCAATGACCTTATCATGGCGAATTTCACCAGTCATTGCTTCGTTAATGGCTTCAGGATAAGGAATGTTGGTAATTTTCTTGAGTTCTTTGAGAAGGCCTTCATCATTCAGGGCATCCGTATTAATATCTAAGGCATTAAGGACGGCTTCCGGGAATTTATATGGACTTGCGGTTGATACGATAACACTTGCGAGGTTTGGATCGATTTCACCTTGAACACGCGCTTTGCGGTAAGCTTTGGAAGCAACGGCAGTATGAGGGTCCATAACGTAATCAGTTGCCTCGTATACTTCTTTGATTTCTCCGCGGGTTTCGTCTTCGCTTGCATATGCGCCGACGAAATCTTCAAAGTTCACTTTCTCTTGCGCATCCACTTCGTAAACACCTGCATCTTCCAATTGCTGCATTAGGCTGGCTACCCGGTCCGTATCTTCGTCTAGGGCATGGAATAATAAGCGCTCAAAGTTACTTGAGACAAGAATGTCCATGGAAGGAGAAATGGTTAGTTCAAATGGACGATTGCGGTTGTATTGGCCAGATTGGAAGAAATCATACAAGACTGTATTATCATTTGAAGCACAAACTAAGCGGTCAATAGGCAGGCCGGTCTGTTTGGCATAGTAGGCAGCCAGAATATTACCAAAGTTCCCCGTTGGTACGGTCACATTAATCCGGTCGCCCGCTTGGATAGCACCTTCAGCTACTAATTGGGCATAGGCATAGTAGTAATAAACCACTTGTGGTAAGAGTCGGCCAATATTCATAGAGTTCGCAGAAGAGAACTGCTTACCCTCCAGGGCTAGGGTCTCTCTTAGGGATTCGTCATTAAAGAGGCGCTTAACTTCTGTTTGCGCATCATCGAAATTACCGTGAATTGCTACTACGGCGGTGTTGTCACCTTTTTGCGTTAACATTTGTCTTTCTTGGATACTTGAGACACCGCCTTTAGGATAGAAGACGATAATTTGCGTATGGGGAACGTCCGCAAAGCCGGCCATTGCAGCTTTACCTGTATCGCCAGAAGTTGCGGTGAGGATGACAATGTCATTCGTATTGTCTTGAATTTTGGCAGATTCGCTCATTAAATGCGGCAGAATGGACAGTGCCATATCCTTGAAGGCAATGGTTGCGCCGTGGAATAATTCCAAATGATAATTCTCGCCAACTTTAACGAGGGGGGCAATGCTTGCCGTGTCAAATTTCTCATCGTATGCTTCTTGGATGCATTTGTGCAAGGCTTCGTCAGAGAAATCGCTTAAGAATGGTTTAAGGACGTAAAAGGCCATTTCCTGATACGTAAATTTCGCTAAGGTGTCCCAATTATTCTCAAATTGTGGAATCGCTTCTGGGACATACAAACCTCCGTCGCTGGCTAAACCCTCGAGAATGGCTTGTGAAGGGCTGGCAGTGACAGTGCGGTTGCGGCTACTAAAATAATTCATGTGATCACCTATTTTCTTTCTAGTCATTCATCGTAAGTATACCATAGAAAGGGGCTGTTCTCCTAGTGCTTGTGGTTGGTTGGTAATTTCTTTGCAAAGAGTATGAGACGCGCTATAATAAGCATAAGCAAAGTGATAGGAGGTGCCTATGCAAAATCGAAGAAATTATTTAATCCTTCTGTTAGTCGTCCTAACCTTGGGTATTGGAAGCAGGTATTACTTTAAGCCAACAGGTGAATCTGGTGAGTCAACCGAAGTGGCCCAGTCCCTTGATAGCAGTTATTCACAAAGTAAAGTTGAGTCTGAGGAATCTTCTGAAGTGCCAGGCAGTAACGACCTTCCGTCATCTACGGAAGAAGCTTCTGACTGGGAAGCTGAGCTAAAGCCTGTACTAGATGAATCCTTAGTAACCGTTAATTTAGCGGATATTCTTGACCTTCAATTTGAAGGCTATACCGGCGAAGGTACGGTGACCTATGCTTTCAATCAGCCTGTTATCCAGCAAGCTTTAGGGCTCAGCGATGCAGAGTTAGCCGTATTCATGGGAGCAATCGATTTGCAGATTGAACCGGATAGCGGTCTTAAAAATGGCGACCGGGTGCAAGTGAGCCTTGAAGCAGGTGCTTATCAAAAGCATATCAATGGCAATCCGCGCAGTATTCAAGTAAGTGGCCTGGATGCGTATGAAATCATCAATGAAGCGGATTTAGCAGCGAATTTAGCATTGGATATTTCTGGTTATAGTGGCAGTGCTGAAGCGCAGCTTAAGGTAAGTGAGCAGGAGCCTTACACGCATTTGACCTTTGAGCAGCATTTCTGGCAGGAAGTTGCCAATGGTGACCAATTAGCGCTAGTCTTAACCGCTGAGGCCGAAGATTGGCTGCAAGAACATGGCTATCAGCTGGAAAAGCCGAAAATGTATTTCCAAGTGGGTGGTTTACCGGAGCGAGAACGCTTGTCTCAGGAACTGTTAGAACGTCACGTTGTCGCCAGCTTCCAAGGTACGAGTGGTGCCGGTGAAATTATGCTGGATACGACCTTCCAACCGCCTTTTAGTGACTTCTTGGACGCAGAGGCCTTTGATATTCCACAGCAAGGGCGGATTGCCAATGGTGACACGGTCGAATTGCTTGTTAAAGCCGATGTTCGCCAAGCTTTGGAAGAAGCTGGTTATGCGCTTGAAACGGATAGAATTATGCGTGAAGCCGGTAATCTCAAAGAAGTTGCTGAGCATTTCGATGAAATCCACAATCATGAAGCTATTTTCCAAAGGATTCAAGAGGATCTGCGCAATCAATTTCCAGACACGTTCTTTGGGGCCTATGAAATAGAGCCCGTGGCGTATTACTACCGGCCGCACCGGGTGGTGAATGATCTATTAGATTTAGAGAATGTTAGCCAAGATGGAACGTTTATTGGCCTATTCCAAATTCAGCTGTATGACCGGCAGAAGACGAATCTACGTTCAAGCCAGTGGCTAGTTCACGGCTATACAGATTTATTTATCAATAATCAACAAGAGGCCGCTTTGGATGATATGGAAACTTATCATTATGAATTTCCGGAGAATTATACGCTTGAATCAGCCAAGCAATTACTGGAAGGATATGGCTTTGAACGAGAAATCGTAGATTAAATAACTATCTCAAAAATTCCCCAGCTAAGTTTCCGTTAATGCGGCCTTGGCTAGGGAATTTATCTAATTATAGTATTCGAAAGAGGAGGTTGCGAATGAAGGCAAAGAGAAGCAAATGGATGGGATAAAAGGCATAAAGCCAGCGACTAGAAAAGCGACCTTTCTGACCGTTGTAAAGGGCAATCAGCAGGAAGGCGATGCTAACGGTCCAATTCGGGTAAAGTAGGTAAAAGACAATCCCGCTAATAAGCGCTTGTAAGATACGATTATCCCGCAGAAAATGCAAGAGGAGCATAAACAGAACCCCGTAAAAGCCGTAGTCGGAATGAATGAGCTTGCCTATGGAAGCACAAAGAAGCGGTCCGAGCCATTTGAGGATAGGATACGTATGCTGCCGGTTGTTTTCAATGGCCAATGCACCCAGCAGTAAGGTAAAATAGACATTCTGGGAAGTAGGCGCCAACCAGCTTTGCCTCAGGGCGATATTAAAGGGGAGTTCCGATAATAGGGCAAAGACACCTAAACGGGTGGCGTATTTGGAGAAATTACTGGTATGATATACCCCTTCCACGATTAAAAAAGCGAATAAAGGAAAAGCAATTCGGCCAATCATACGCATTATTTGGTAGTAATCCGCCCCTTGTTGCCAAAGGACTTCACTCATAGGGTTAGGCGGGTTCTGCAATAAGGGGAGGAGAACCACAGCGGCGAAATGGTCGATAAACATAGTTATCATCGCCACCGCCTTGAGGAAACCTCCCGAAAAGGGCTTGGACTGATCAGTTATATGCATAGGCTACCTTTCATCTATCCGGCTTATTCGCGGATATGGTCTAATACTTGGTCTAAAATATCAAATACGTGCTCATCCAGGAGTTGGTAGCGGACTGTCTTACCTTGTCGTTCGCTTTTGACAAGGCGGGATTCACGTAGAATACGTAATTGATGGGAGACAGCAGATTGTTCCATTTCCACGTAGTTGACGATTTCGGTTACATTCAATGATTCCTTACGGAGCAAAAATAAAATAGTGAGCCGGGTTGGGTCACTTATGACTTTGAAAAATTTACTAACGTCAATAATTTCTTGGCGAGAGGGCATGTCATCACTTCTTTCAATAAACAGTAACTATTACGCTTTATATTCTAACATGGAATTTCCATGTAGGTCAAGACACTTAGTCTTGAAGATAGTGATGAGCCTTCGTTAAAATAGCTTGATCATTGGCATAAGTTAAGCGTTCTACTGCTTCCTCAAAAGGCAACCAAGCGCTATCGGTCACTTCAATGGCCTGTTCTTGAATAGCGGACGTTTGGGCTTGGGCTAAGAAGTAAATAACGTCTTTGGTAATACCGGGCCCGGGGCTATAGCGATTAACTTCACGGAAGTTCGTATCGAGTTCGACATGGAGGCCGGTTTCTTCTTGAATTTCCCGCAAGGCGGTTTCTTCTTCCGTTTCATTGGCTTCCACATGACCTTTAGCAAAGGCCCAATGTCCGCCATTCATGTGGCGAATAACAAGGTACAGAGGTTTATTGGTTTCCATGCGGTAGACAACCGCACCGCAAGAGATTTCTTCTTTCATTTGGTATCCTTTCTAAATGAAGCATCTTGTTGCAAAATTTGGATAAAGCGCTCGGTTAAATTGGCTGTAAAGCCCCAGAGCAGTTCTTCATTCGGTAAGTTATAAATAGAGACAGTGTGACGGCGATGAATCGGCAATGACTGGTCGCGACTGACCAAGTGCAAGGGAAATTCATCGTCTTGGACGGTTTCGAATTCAATGTCATAATGAATCGGCTTCAAATTCACCAAAGTATCCAGCGGCACGAGGAAGAGATAAGCCACTTCTTCGTTGGCTACAATATCTTCATAAGCAATGCCGATAATTTCTCCAACAAAGCAATGAACAATGGCCCATTCAGAGACAATGTAATCAATTTCACCTAATAAACGAATATTTGCAGCCTCAAGTTGTAACTCTTCGCGTGTTTCGCGCAAGGCTGCTTCTTGAAAGCTTTCATCAACTTCGACCGACCCGCCGGGAAAAGACGTTTGTCCCCCTTGCGAAATATGCTTGGCACGAACTTGATAGAGCACATGGTAGGCATCATGCACTTTAATTAAAGGCAGTAAGACCGCAAATTTGCGCTGCTTGCCAAGAATATCCGGCTGATAGTCAGCCAGAATACTTTGAATTTTATCAATCATCAACGATCCCCCACTTCATACCAAGTATTATACGATAGAATCTTTGATTTTTGAAATGTTTCTATTCGGTAAGTTTGCTTTGCTTTAAAAGTGAATTTAATTATGGGAAATTTGTAGGGGAAATTGCACAGTAAAATTAAAAAAACGCAACACATCACAGGTAATTTTCGTTCTTTATGACTCTCAAATCTAAACTTCCCTCCAAAATTATACACCTCAATTTCTATAATAGTTTATTTTCCTTTGCAATATTATGTAAAATCGCTATTCTATAAGTAGAAATAAAAAACGAAGCTAGCGTTGAGCCTAGCTTCGTTATGAACCAAGGGACCTAGTCTGCGATATAGCTATCGAAGTAACCTTGGATATAAATAATTGGGGTACCTTTGTCACCACTACCGCTTGTTAAATCAGAAAGTGAACCGATTAAGTCAGTAATGCGACGTGGTGTCGTCCCAAGGCTTGCGCCTTCATTGCCGTTGGTATCTTTGTCTTGGAGGTAAGCTGAAATCGCTTCAGTCAATTCTTCACCACTCTTATCGGCAAAGTCATTGTCAGCTAAGTATTTCAGTTTCACTTCGTTCGGCACACCGTCTAAGCCGTCTGTATAACCAGGTGAGACGACCGGATCGGCTAATTCCCAAATTTGGCCAACTGGATCCTTGAAGGCACCATCGCCATAGACCATCACTTCGATGGTTTTGCCAGTGCGTTCCTTTAATTGAGCTTGTACTTTATCGACAAAGGCTTGGCAATCGCGTGGGAAGAGTTTAACACTTGTATCGGTCGCTTTGTTGGAACCCAGTAAGCCATAAGTTTCGTTATAGCCATGTTCACTATTAGGTTCATTTAAAATATCGGCCAAGCTACATACTGATTTCACGCCGCCTTCTTTTAATAAATCTACGGTACGCTCGCGACTGTGAATATCACAGGCAATGACCGTATCAGTATAATCCAGAATAGCTTGCGCATTATTCGCAAAAATAATTTCGCATTCTGCACCTTGTTCTTCAATCAGACTGCGATAATATGTGATATAATCTACATCTGTAAAGACGTGGCGTGTTTCACCGAAATGACTCCGGAATTCTTCCTCAGTTAAGACGTCTTGCCATGGGTTTACTTGCAGTTCATCTAACTTCTTCAAGCTAACCAAATGGTTGCCCACTTCATCCGATGGATAACTTAGCATGAGCACAATTTTCTTAGCGCCTTTGGCAATCCCACTGAGTAGGATACTGAAACGATTACGACTGAGTATAGGGAAAACGAGACCAATGGTTTGCTCACCGAATTTATTTTTCACATCACGGGCAATGTCGTCGATGGAAGCATAATTTCCTTGAGCTCTTGCAACAACGGATTCAGTAACCGTTACAACGTCACGGTCGCGAAGGGCGTAACCTTCAACTTCACTTGCGTTGATGACTGTATCGACAACGATATCTGCTAAGGGATCTCCTTGGTCGATAATAGGGCTTCTCAATCCTCTAACAACTGTACCAACAACTCGTTTCATAGAATCGCTCCTTGTAATTTAAATTGTAATCAAAAACTACCTCACACATTATAGACTTATTTCTTTTAAATGACAATTAGAATCTACAAAAAATACATAACCGCCCATCAGAAAGGAGAGAAGGCACATGCTTTCTAACATTCAATTCCATTATAGTGGTCCCGTACTCCCAGCAATCTTTAAGAAGCGCATTAACCGCTTCGTTGCCTTAGTTGAGCTGAAAGGCCAAGAGGTTTTCGCCCATATTAAAAATACCGGGCGCATGCGAGAGTTACTGATTCCCGGAGAAATTTGCTGGTTAGAGAAGGCGAAAAATCCCAATCGCAAGACAAATTACGATTTAATTGCGATTCGCTCACAGAATACGATTGTTAACTTGGATTCCTTGCTACCGAATTTTATTGTCGGGCGTATCTTAGAAGAAGGTCTTCTGCCAGATTTAAATCAGCGCAAGTGCATCATCCCTGAACGTATGACCGATCATTCGCGCTTGGATTTTCTTGTAGAAATGGCTGCAATGGATTTGTATATCGAAGTGAAGGGTGTCAATTTAGTCACCTCAGACGGCCTAGCCTTATTTCCAGATGCGGTGACGGCCCGGGGTACGCGTCACTTGGAGAAGTTAATGGAGCTGCGGCGGGCTGGCAATCGGGCGGCCATCGTCTTTATTGTGCAACGCTCCGACGCCCGCACTTTAAAAGCACATCGGGACTTAGATCCTGTGTTCGCTGAAACTTTGGAACGGGCGCGTCAAATCGGGGTAGAGGTCTATGCCTTTACCTTGGAAGTCGAACCAGGCCGGGTGAATATTTGCCGGGAAATAACTGTGGAATTTACCGCTTAAGGAAAAGGGGAGGAATGCTGTTTGGCTATTTTGAAACGATTGACAAACCAAAAAGAGATGGTTTTAATCGTTGTATTGTTTACCTTATTTAATTCGATTGGGGAGTTATTGCTGCCGACGCTGATGTCACAAATTGTGGATGTGGGCGTTCAAGCAGGCGATATTACTTATATTATCGAGATGGGTATATGGATGCTATTGGTGGCCTTGGTTACCGTCATCTTCCGCGCTTCGGCTTCTTATTTCTCGTCTAAGGCGGCGATGGCCTTTTCCAGGGATTTGCGACTAGATATGTTCAAGAAGGTCAATCAACTGACCTTTGATGAGACGGAGCACTTTGGTATTTCGTCTTTAATTACGCGGACGACGAATGATGTCGGACAGATTGAGCAATTTGTGTTGATGGCTTTAAGGCCTTTGCTGAGAGCGCCTTTAATGTTTGTCGGGGGCTTGGCCATGGCGATTATGACCTATGCGCGTTTGTCCATTATGATTCTATTGATTCTACCTTTGCTAGTTATGATTCTAGTCTATGTCTTGAAGCAAGTTATTCCGTCCTTTCCGAAATTACAGGCGGCTTTGGACCGGATTAACTTACTTTTAAGGCAACGGCTAACTGGCTTGAAAGTTGTTCGCGCCTTTGCCCGAGATGATTTGGAAGAGGCGGTTTTTCAGGAGGCTAATGAAGATTATTATCGTTTAGGCTTATGGATTAACCAATCATTAGCGACTGTTGGCCCGCTGATGAGCTTGCTTTTGAATTGGGGGATTGTGGCGGTTGTCTATTTCGGTGCACGGTCCATCAGTAGGGGGTCGATGGAGATTGGCGCTTTGATGGCATATATCCAGTATGTAACCCAAACCTTAACCGGACTTGTGACAATGACGCGAATGACGACTCTTATCCCTCGTACAACGGCTTCGATTGAGCGGGTGGAGGCGGTAATGGCCTATCCATCACGACAAACAGGGGGCCAAACTAGGTTAAATCAGCCTATTGAAGAGATTGTTGCCCGTAATCTAACCTTTGCCTATCCGAATGCGGAAAGACCGGTTATTCAAGATCTATCTTTTGCTGTATCCCAAGGAGAAATACTAGGGATTATTGGGGGAACCGGGTCAGGTAAATCGACTCTTGTGAAGTTGCTCATGCAGTTTTATGAGCCGACGTCGGGCCAATTGTTGATTAATGGCATACCGATTGAGGAGATTCAAACCGAAGATTTGCGAGAGGAAATGAGCTATGTTCCGCAACAGAACTTCTTCTTTACTGATTCACTGCGGGAGAACTTCTATTACAGCCAAGAGGATGCGTCGGATGAACGGATGATTCACTCGCTCGAAACGGCCCAAGCGCGTCCTTTCTTGCCGGATGAAGCTCCTTTAGATACGCATTTAAATCGGGGTGGACGCAACTTCTCAGGCGGTCAGCGCCAGCGCTTGGCCATTGCCCGGGCTTTAACGCGGGATGCGTCGGTGTATATTTTCGATGATTCTTTCTCTGCCTTGGATTACCGGACAGACTACGAGTTGCGCCAGGCTTTGAAGGAGCATTTATCAGACAAAATGACAATTATTATCGCCCAACGGGTGGCCACCATTCGCCATGCGGACCAAATTCTGGTCTTGCAGGAAGGGGTTGGTGTAGGCTTGGGTAATCATGAAACGCTCATGCGGGAGAGTGATGTCTACCGTGATATTGCGATTTCTCAAGGAGAGGAGGCGAATGTCGATGGCTAAAAAGCAAGGGGGCAGTAAAGCAGAGCAAAGGCATACAATCAAACGCCTTTTGGCCTATTTAAAACCCTATCAGCAAACGCTATGGTTGACCATTGCCATGACCGTCCTTGTAACTCTTATTTCGATTGCGTCCCCAATTGTTATGGGGGAGGTTTTAAGTTACTTGCAGCGGGTTTTGACCCAAGGTGAGGCGATTGATTTTCGCCATATCTTAAATTTAGCCCTTATTCTGGCAGGGATGTACTTGCTGTCTTCAGGGGCGGAGATTGTATCGGAGCGCAGTTTAGTCCAGCTCTCCCAAAGCCTCATTCGTGATATGCGGGAAGATGTGTCCCAGAAGATACGTCGTATTCCTTTGAGTTACTTCGATCAGCATCAAACGGGTGATGTCCTAAGTCGAATGACCAATGATATTGATACGGTGGGTCGGAATATTCAGCTGAGTGTCAGTCAAATTTTCAGTAGTTTATTATTGGTGCTTGGTATTATCCTCATGATGTTATGGCTAAGTCCAGTCTTATCAGCGGTCTTTTTCTTAACGATTCCTTTGAATTTCTTTGCGACGCGCTTTATAACACATCGTTCTAGGCGTTATTTCCGGGCGAAGTCGAAGGGCTTAGGACAAATGGTTGGCTTCGTCGAAGAGAACTTTACGGGGACCGACTTAATTAAGGCTTACGGCCATGAAGAACAGTCAGCCAAGGATTTCCAAGCGATTAATGATGCCTTGTATGAAGTGTCTTATAAGGCTAGCTTTATGGGTGGAATCTTGCTACCGATTATGACATTTATTGGTAATTTAGCCTATGTCTTTATTGCGATTGTGGGTGGCTTTCTGGTGATTCAACAAAGAATCTTAATCGGGGATGTGCTGGCTTTTATTCAATATAGCCAAACGATTCGCCGGCCTTTAGATATTATCGCAGATATGGCCAACACCTTGCAAGAGACGCTAGCTTCGGCCTACCGTGTCTTTGCCTTATTGGACGCACCTGAAGAAGCGGAGCGTCAGGAGGCAAGGCTTGACGGAGCAATTCAAAGCATTGAATTTAACCATGTCTCCTTTGCTTATGAAGCGGACCAGCCGGTTATTCAGGACTTTAATTTAAAGGTAGAGCAAGGCGAGACCATTGCGATTGTCGGCCATACAGGGGCAGGCAAAACAACCCTCGTCAATTTACTCTTGCGTTTCTATGATGTAAGTCGGGGCAGTATTACAATTAATGGAGTGGACATTCGGGATGTATCGCGGGACACCTTGCGCCAGTGCTTTGGCATGGTCTTGCAGGAAACCTGGCTTATTCAAGGAAGTATTGCTGATAATATCCGCTATGGTAAGGAAGATGCGACCGATGAAGAGGTGGTTCTAGCTGCAAAAGCTGCTCACGCCCATCGCTTTATTCAGACTTTACCGGACGGGTATGCGACGATTCTGAATGAGGATGCAACGAATATTTCCCAAGGGCAAAGGCAATTGTTAACCATTGCCCGCGCCTTTGTCAGTGATCCAGATATTCTGGTCTTAGATGAAGCCACGTCATCCGTTGATACCCGTACGGAGCAGCTTATCCAAGAAGGGATGAATAATTTAATGCAAGGGCGGACCAATTTCGTCATTGCCCACCGCTTGTCAACGATTGTAGGAGCGGATACGATTCTCGTTATGGAGGCTGGGAATGTAGTCGAACAAGGTTCTCACGAGGAATTGATGGACCGGAAGGGTCATTATTATGACTTGTACCAAAGTCAGTTTATGGGGGAAGCGATTTAGGCTCAGGGCGATTAAGTAATGATTACCGTTGCGATTGCTCGCATAATGTACAGAATATAATTCAAAATAATACAGCTGTATGCATTAAAATAAAAAATCAATAAAAATAGCTCATTCTGTTCGGAGCTATCCATCGATATAGTGGCAAAAAACTTTAAACTAAGGAATTATATTTAAAGTGTCGATTAGTTTTATCGGCAGGGAATCGTTTTATTTTGGTGTCAATAAAAGCTGTGTTATAATTATATAATAGGAATATGTTACGGAGTCAAGCAATAGAAAGTAGGAGTTGCAATGGAACAATTGTATACTTTTCCAAATGATGCCCTTAGTTTTCTAGATACTGTCGTATTGACCGTGGCTTTTCCGCTTCACGCTGAAGCGATGACATTTGATAAGGATGCAATCCTCTTCAAGAATGCTTTGGATAAAGCGGAGAAATTACTAGAGAAATCTGACATTGCTTCCGAGGAACAGAAAGCGCAGTTACAAGCGCAAATTGAGCGCATTCGTAATGATGAGCGCACCTTGGTCAGCTCGAAAGGTGGCTTAGTGATGTACGTGTCCCCTGAAGACATCTACTATTACCACTTAGGTTTACCAGTTGACGAAGTGGTTCAGTTGGATACGAAAGCGAATCTCTTGCCGCTAACGGAATATTTCCAATATACGAATGACTTTGATTTACTGGTATTAAATCAAGAAGATATTCGCTTCTTCCACGTAACGGGTGATGTCTTCTCAGAAGTAGATTTAAAAGAACAAGATGAGGATGCACCGCAAACCAAGGCGGATGCTTTAGGAACCGAATTGGATGGCGGCAATTTAAACTATGGTACATACAATCGGGGCGGAGCAACCGGGGCCTTCTATCATGGTCATCAAGAAACCTCTCAAGAGAAAGACATTGACCGTGAGAACTACTTCCGAGCTGTCGATGAGTATATTTACCGCAATTACTCAAACCCTGAGCAGAAACCGCTTATGCTTTTTGCCTTGGATGAGAACCAAGCAGTTTACCGTGATATTACCAGCAACGAACATCTGTTAGAGGTGGGTGTGAGTGAATCAGGGGCGAATTTAGCTGATCAAGAGATCAAAGCTAAGACCCTTGATAAGTTAGAACAAGTCATCCAAAAAGAACGCGAAGTACTTGTTGAACGCTTCCAAGAAACCTCGCCAGAATTCCGAGTGGATAATCACCTTGAAGATTTAGCTGTAAGAGCGAACGAAGGGCGTATTGAGGAACTCGTCTTACAGAAGGGTTACGAAGCTCCGGGTACTATGGATGAAATGGGCCGGTATGATGCGGAATCTGACGCAAACGATGTCATTCACCAAATCGTCGACCGTGTATTGATGAATCGCGGGAAAGTATTTGTGCTCGATGCTGATCATCTACCGGATGATATTCAAATTACAGCCAGAATGCGCTATTAAGCGTCATTAGTCGACTTATTTACTAAATAAAAGTAAAAGCATCTCCTTAACAACACAAACCGTTAAGGAGATGCTTCTTCTTATGTTATAACTTAGCTATGGTAGTCGAGTAGCTTATGAATGCAAGCAAGCTGAAAGCTAAACTCTCCCAAAGTTTACTGCACATCTTCAATAAAGTGTGGCTCGGTTACCTGGACTTGAACATCGATATTGTTGCGCGTTGCTTTGGAATAAGCGCAGTCGCCGTGGGCCTTATCAGCTAAGGCTTGGACGGTTTCGCGGTTGACTCCTTCAATGTCAACTTCGATGATTGCAGATAATTTAAAGCCGCCTATTTCTGGGTCGGTATTTAAACCGATTTCTACGGCAACTTTCGATGGAGCGTCAACCCCGGCATCTTTCTTATGGCGTTCCAAAGCAGAATGGTAGCAAGCACTCCAACCAAGGGCTAAAAGTTGCTCAGGGTTGACTCCTTCACCGGTACCGCCCATTTCTTTAGGCATGGAAGCTTGAAAAGACAAGGAGCCATCCAGGAGTCGACTTTCCCCATTGCGTCCTCCGGTATTAATGGCACGGATGGTATAACGACGACGTTCCACTGCTTTTCTTTCTTACATAACAATCCCTCCAAATTTATTTTCTGCTCTAAGCTTAATAATTTTTGCCAAAAGCTCAAAAAATATGCTCACTAAGTAAGGTGTGCTATACTTAGGCAAAAAGGAGAAGGTTATGCTTAAAATTTATGGTTTAAAACATTGTACTACCGCTAAACGGGGGCAAAAGTTTCTCGATGATCATGGCCTTGAACATACCGACATGATTGATATTCGGGAGAATCCACCGACGGAAGCCGAGATTCGCTTGGCTTTAGCTGGCGTGGATCATCAAGTGCGTAAGGTGATGAACACTTCGGGCGGTTTATACCGAGAGCTGGGCTTGAAAGATAAGTTGGCCGATATGAGCGAAGCGGACGTGGTGAAGCTTCTGAGCGAAAACGGCATGTTGGTGAAGCGTCCTCTCATTACGGACGGTGAGCAGGCGACGGTTGGTGCTAAGGAGGAACACTTGCGAGAAGTTTGGTTGTAAATTGTGTGAGGGGGTCCGAAGCGTGACAGAAAAAGAGCAGCATCATTGGGCTTGTGACTTAACCATAGGCATTTGCAGTCTAAAAGAGACGAAGAGTAGAGATAGTGAGGCGGCACCGGTTATCCAAATGCTGGATATAGGTAAGCAAGTGGAGAAAGGGGAGAAAGAGGATGAAAATTGATGTATGGTCGGACTTTACGTGCCCATTCTGTTATTTGGGGGAGAGTCATTTGAAGCAGGCCTTGGCAGAAGTGGGGCTTGCTGCGGAGCTGAATTACCATTCCTATGAATTGGAAGCGGATGCCCATTATGTTGAGGGCTTAGATTATCAGACGTATATGGTGGAGAGACAGAGCATGCCTGAGGCGCAAGTGGACCAAATATTTCATCACATTGCTCAGAATGGTGCAGCCAGTGGCTTGGCCTTTAACTTCGCTCAGGCTATTCCGGCCAATACATTCACAGCGCATCGTATCTTTCAATATGCCAAAGAAGTGGGGCAAGGGCAAGTTTTCTTTAACCGCTTATACCAAGCCCACTTTACGGAAGGTTTGAATATCGAAGATGCCCAGACGTTAAGGGAACTTTCGGAAGAAATCGGCTTAGACTTAGATCAGGTGGAGGCAATTCTCTTGGATGATTCAGTCTACTATGAGGTTGTTAACGAGGATATTCAACAAGCTGTCGATATGGACTTAGAAGGGGTGCCCTTCTATGTATTTAATGACCAGTATGCGGTCGCCGGGGCGCAACCAGTGGCGTATTTCGTTGAAGCCTTAAAGCAGATTGAAGCTGAAGCATAAACTAGCAGTAACTGAATATTTATTCTGGACGCAATGGTTCAGAATAAATATTTTTTGATGAAGTGGGGGAATATATGTGGCGATTTATCGCAAATTAGCTTGGTTTTTTAAGTGGCGTTGGCAGAGTTATGGGATTGTCGTGTTGTTATTGGTGGTCTGTGCGATTCTGACGGCGATTGTTCCACTGATTGTGGGGAATTTCGTCGACTTACTATTGGCGGGAACGTTGACGTGGCAAGCGACGTTAGAACATGCTAGCTGGGTGCTCGGGATTGGTCTGGTAATGTATGTCTTTCGTTATATTTGGCGCAGTCAGCTCTTTACCAATTCGACGCTTTTAGAATCCACGCTTCGCAAACGGCTGTATCATCATTTCTTGAAGATGGATGCGGCGTTCTTTGATCGCTATCGGACAGGGGATTTGTTGGCGCATGCGACGAATGATTTGAATTATATTAAATTTGTGGCAGGTGGTGGGATTATTACGTTGACGGACTCTATTGCGATTAGTCTCGTCACGCTTACGTCTATGGTTGTCTTTATCGATGGGCAATTAACGGTATTGACGAATTTACCGTTTCTGCTACTACCTTTTGTGGTGCGTGTCTTAACCCGGCGCATTAATGGCCACTATCAGAAAGCTATGGCGTCTTTCTCGCGGATGAATGATCATGTGCAGGAATCAGTGGCGGGCATGCAAGTCATTAAGACCTTTGGCGAAGAGGAGGCGAATTATCGGGCCTTCGAGGAGCAAACGGCAGATGTGGTTGAGCAGAACCGGCAAGCTTACCGCCTAGATGCGGCTTATACGCCTGCAATTCGCTTGGTAACAGCCTTGACCTATGGCTTAACCTTGTTCCTTGGTACTTATTTCGTCCAAGCTGGCCGTATTTCGATTGGAGACTTGGTGGCTTACTTTAGTTATTTAGGGACGATGGTGTATCCTTTAATTGCGGTCGGTCGTCTGGCTAATACCCTGGAGCGGGGGAATGTGAGTTATGACCGGGTGATGGCGCTTTTGGATGAGGAAGCAATGATTGAAAATCCTCATGGTGCTGTAACCAACTTTAAGGCGGCACCGTTAAAGGTAGAAATTGAGCGTTTCACCTATCCTGAAAGCCAGGAGCCGACTTTGGTGGATGTGGCCTTTCAATTGGAAGCGGGCCAGACACTGGGTCTAGTGGGGCCAACGGGTTCTGGGAAATCAACCATCTTTGAATTGCTGGTCCGCTCTTATGATATTGATGCAGGTACGTTGACTTATGGCCAGGATTCTATTAACCGGCTAGATTTAAACGTCCTTCATGAGCAAATTGGTTATGTCAGCCAGAATGGGCGCCTCTTTTCAACCACAATCCGGGATAACATCCGCTTTGGTCGCCCGGAATTAAGCCAGGCAGAAGTTGAGCGCTATGCCAAACTTGCGGCTGTTCATGAGGATATTCTAGCCTTGCCGCAAGGTTATGATACCCAAGTTGGTGAGCGCGGTGTATCCTTATCTGGTGGTCAGCGGCAAAGGGTGACGATTGCCCGGACGCTAGCCATGGAACCAGACTTGCTCTTATTTGATGATGCCCTATCGGCTGTGGATGCCAAGACGGAGCGGCAAATTTTGGCGAATTTACAGGAAGAACGGCGCGGTCAAATGAATATTATCGCAGCTCATCGCATGAGTACTGTTCAAGGCGCTGATGAAATTCTTGTCTTGCGCAAAGGCCGGGTAGTTGAGCGCGGTAGTCACGGTGAATTAATCCAAGCAGACGGCTGGTATAACAAAATGTACGAACAGCAGCAATTGGAGCGTAAATTAAGTGGAGAGGAGGTAGAAGATGCAGAAGAAACGACGTTTTAATTTACGAGAACAGGGGGAGATTTTGCGTTATCTGCTGGCCTTTACACAAGGGTATCGGCGGTATTTCGCCTTGTCGATGCTTTTGATGTTGATTGCTTCAACTATTGCAGCTTATTTGCCGATTATTGTTCAGCGCTATATCGATGAGGTACTAGCTCCAGGACGGGCCAATTTGAGGTTGACCTTGGGCGTTGCCTGCGTCTATATCGGCTTGGAACTGGTGCGCAGTACTATGGGTTATGTGCAAGACTATCTTTTTAAGCTGGCCTCTGAAGGATCGGTGGCCAAGATGCGCAACCGTCTTTATCGTAAATTGGGCCAGATGAATATGGCTTATTTCCATACGACGCCGAACGGGGAAGTTGTCTCGCGGATTACCAATGATACGGAGACGATTAAAGAATTCTGGAATGTGTTCTTGAGTTTCTTCGATGGGTTGACCAATGCGATTATGATTGGCTTTGCGATGGTCTCCTTGAGTGCACGGATTTCCTGGGTTTTTATGGCTTTCGTGCCCTTAGTCCTCATACTTATTTATACCTATCAGAAAACTTCGACCCTCGTGTACCAACGTATGCGGGATGCCCTTGCGCAAGTTAATGCACGTTTGAGTGAATCGATTGGTGGCATGCGGGTGATTCAGCACTTTAATCAGGAAGAGCGGATGGCAGCGGAGTTTGAAGCGATTGATGCGCATTATGTGGACGCGCGGATTCGGATGTTCAAGATGAATGCGCTCTTGTTAAATCCGGCGGTGAATTTAATTCAACAAGTCGTCTTAGCGACGGTCATTCTCTTGTTCGGTTATTTGCTGACGCATGGCCATGCCCTGGAAGTTGGCTTGGTTTACGCCTTCACGTCTTATGCCCAATCTTTCTTTAGTCCTATTGCACAGATGATGGACAGTCTTAGTCAGTATCAAGATGCCTTAGTTGCCGGCCATCGGGGTATGAATCTCTTAGCTGATGAGCGTTTGGAACCGAAGCAAGCACCAGATGCTTTGGATGTGGCTATGGATGGTAGCTTAACCATGCGTGATTTAAGTTTCTCCTATGATGGGGTAACACCGGTCTTAGAAGATATTCATTTAACGGGTGAGGCCGGGGAGATGTTAGCCTTTGTGGGTCATACGGGAGCGGGCAAGAGTACTTTGATTAATCTTCTAATGCGCTTTTATGAATTTGAGACGGGGGAGATCTTGTATGATGGTCGGAGCATTCGGGCCTATACCAAGGAAAGTTTGCGCTCACAGCTTAGCTTTGTCCAACAAGATAGCTTCATGTTCTATGGGAATTTCTATGATAATATTCGCCTGAACGGGGCTTACTCTGATGAAGAAGTTGAAGCGGCCGCGAAATTCTCCGGTGCCCATGACTTTATCTCCAACTTACCCGAAGGCTATCAGACGATGATATCTGAAGGGGGCACCTCCCTGTCCGCCGGCCAAAAGCAACTTGTTAGCATTGCTCGGGCGGTTTTACGGCAGACGCCGATTTTAATCTTTGACGAGGCGACAGCGAATATCGACAGCCAAACCGAGCAGCAAATTCAAGAAAGCTTAGGCCAAATTCGCCAAAAGCATACGCTAATTGTCATTGCCCATCGCTTATCAACGATAAAGGATGCCGATCAAATCTTCGTGCTAGAACACGGTAAGATTATCGAATCTGGTCAGCATGATGCCTTAATTGCCCAAGAGGGGACTTACTACGATATGTATCGCCTGCAAAGCCTGCAAGGACAGACCATGGGTTAAGGGCAACGTAAGTGCATCGGAGCTGGTAGCTGAACAGATTTGAATTGCAAGTAAACATTGAAGTAGATGGAGTGCAAGGAGGTGTGAAACCTCAGTAAGCATACTCCCTTTGAAAATTATCCTCATTTTCTCATAAAACTTATCTTGACACTTTTAAATAGTCAAGGTAGAATACTAACAATTTGAGCATTATTTGAAAGGGGAGTATGCTATGGCATTAGCAAGCAATCATCTTATTAATATCAATGACTTTTCTGTTTCTGAAATCAATGAAGTATTGACTTTAGCGCAGGAAATAATTAAGTGTCCCAATGATTATTCACATTTATGTGATGGTATCATTTTAGGGACACTTTTTTTTGAGCCTTCGACCCGTACCCGCTTAAGTTTCGAATCGGCGATTCGGCGTTTAGGTGGGTCAAGTATTGGCTTTTCGGAAGCGAGTTCTTCGTCAACTGCCAAAGGGGAAACTTTAGCCGATACGATTCGGACGGTCTCTCAGTATACGGATATTATCGCTATGCGCCATCCTAAGGAAGGGAGTGCCATGATTGCCCGTCAAGCTAGTGGCGTGCCGCTTATTAATGCTGGGGACGGCGGTCATCAGCATCCGACGCAAACGTTAACGGACTTATTGACGATTCTAGAGACGAAAGGGACTTTAGAAGGCTTGACGATTGGCCTATGTGGAGATTTGAAGTTTGGCCGGACGGTTCATTCACTCATTCACATGATGATTCAATATCCGAATAACCGCTTTGTGCTTATATCGCCGGAAGAGTTGGTAGTGCCAGATTATATTCTGATGCTCTTGAAGCAGCAGAATGTTGAATTTGTGATGGAAGAGCGTTTAGAGCATGTGATTGATCAACTGGATGTCTTGTATATGACGCGGGTTCAAAAAGAGCGTTTCTTCAACGAGGCGGATTATGAGCGCTTGAAAGATAGTTATATTCTTGATATATATAAGTTGAAGTTGGCTAAAGCAGACCTAGCTATTCTTCATCCCCTCCCACGGGTGAATGAAATTCATGTGGAAGTCGACGCAGACCCTCGGGCGAAGTATTTCGACCAAGTGGGTTATGGTGTGAAGGTGCGGATGGCGCTAATCTTGAAATTGTTAGGAGTGAAATAAATGTTAGAAGTAACCTCTATTGAGAATGGTATTGTCATTGACCACATTCATCCTGGGCATGGGATTAAGATTTTCAATTTGCTCCGGCTCGATCAGTTCGATGACCGGGTGGCCTTGATGATGAATGTGGATAGTCAACTGCAAGGTCGCAAAGACATTATCAAAATTCAAGGCGATTTAACCCATATGGACTTTGATATTCTAGGCGTGGTTGACCCACATATTACCGTCAACTACATCCAAAACGGTCAAATTATTAAGAAAGGCTCTGTCGAACTGCCTGAGCGCATTCATTCCTACTTGTCTTGTACGAACCCGCGTTGCATTACGCAAACAGAGCGCTACGCTCAACCTAGTTTTGTCTTAGTGGATGCTGAAGAGAGTGTTTATGCTTGTGAATATTGTGATCACTTATATGATGCGGAGGAGATTAAATGACTTTAATTAAGAACGGACGCCTAGTTGATGCCCATGCGTCCTATCAAGCAGATATTCAATTGAAAGACGGTCAAATCGTAGCCATCGGCCAAGACTTACCAGCCGCTGACGGGGAACGGGTTATTGACGCTACCGGCAAGGTAGTCATGCCCGCTTTTGTGGAACTGCACGCGCATTTTCGTGACCCTGGCTTTACTTATAAGGAAGACTTGGCCTCCGGTTCTCAAGCTGCCCTGCAAGGAGGCTTTGGGACGGTGAATTTGATGGCCAATACGAAACCGGTGGTAGACACTCCGGAAGTATACGAAGATATTATGGCCCGGGGCAAGGAGCTGGACTTAATCAACATCTTCCAAAACTATGCCGTCAGTAAAAACCTAGCGGGCGAAGAATTTGTGGACTTTGCGACCATTCCTGAATCCGTGAAATTCCTTTCCGATGACGGCTTTGGCTTATTCAATAACAAGCAGACCTTTGAGCTTTTCGAGATTTTGCGTGATAAGGGCTTAGGAATTATGATTCATGAAGAAGATAAAGAGCTTTCCGAAATTGATTATCGCTACGCAGAAGATGTGCATACTTGGCGCGACGTATATTTCGCCGGCAAGATTGGTAACCCAGTACATTTCTGCCACGTGTCTACGGAAGATTCTCTTGACGCAGTGCGTTACGGCAAGGCCAAGGGTTGGCCGGTGACGATGGAAGTGACGCCACACCACATTTACTTGTACGATTCCGATTATAAAGTCCACCCACCGATTCGGGCGAAAGCTGATGTGGAGGCTTTAATTGCAGGCATTCTGGACGGCACAGTCGATGCGATTGCGACGGACCACGCCCCTCATTCGGCTGAAGATAAAGCCAATGGCTCACCAGGTATGATTGGCTTGGAAACAGCTTTCCCCATTACTTACAAGGTCCTTGTGGAAGAATATGGGCAACCGCTAGAACTTGTCGCCCGCTTGATGAGTAGTCGCCCAGCAGAGATTATGGGCTTAAATAAAGGCCGTTTAGAAGTCGGCTATGATGCAGACCTAACCGTAATTGATTTAGAGAAAACTTATACAGCGACAAACTTTGCATCCAAATCACAAAATAGTCCATTTACCGGAGAAAGCTTCAATGGACTGATTGAAATGACGATTGTTGGAGGAGAAGTTAAATTTGAAAGGGAGAATGAATAAATGACAAACCGTTTAGAAGTTCAATTACCAGGCATGACGTTGAAGAATCCAATCATTCCAGCTTCTGGCTGTGTAGGCTATGGTGAAAGTCTTTCAGAGAAGTATGACCTCGGCCTCCTCGGCTCATTAGTTATCAAAAGTACGACCTTAGAAGAGCGTCTAGGCAACCCTGACCCTAAATATGCTCATACGAAAGATGGTATTTTGAACGCGGTGGGCTTGAAAAACCCGGGAATTGACGTTGTTATGGCGGAGAAATTGCCTTTCTTAGCCCAATTCGACTTGCCGATTATTGCTAGTGTGGCTGGCTCTACAGAAGAAGATTACATCGCCGTATGTGAGCAAATTACTCAAGCGGAAAATGTGAAAGCTATCGAATTAAACGTATCTTGTCCAAACGTTAAAGAAGGCGGCATCACCTTTGGTACCGATCCCGATATTGTGGCCCAATTAGTCCGCAAGGTCAAAGCAGTTATCACGGTGCCTCTATACGTGAAATTGACTCCCAATGTTACCGACATTACGGTTATTGCTAAAGCAGTTGAAGAAGCAGGTGCTGACGCGATTACCGCAATCAATACTGTGACCGGCTTGGCCATCAATGTTGAAACCGGCCAACCAATGCTAGGCAATGTGACCGGCGGTTTATCCGGCTCAAGCTTGAAGCATATCGCCTTGCGTATGGTGCACCAAATTGCTAGTACGGTTGATATTCCGGTAATCGGCGTAGGCGGTATTTCAACTGTAGACGACGTGCTAGAAATGTTGATGGTTGGTGCAACAGCGGTTCAAATCGGTTCAGTAAATTATGCCAATCCAATGGCCGGACCTGATATTATCGAAGCCTTGCCGAAGCGAATGGATGAACTAGGCATTGAAATATTAGCAGACATTAAGCGTTTTGACGCATAATTTGTGGAAACCTACTGTGGAAGGCAGTAGGTTTTTTGCTGCGTTGGGGTGGTCTGCTGGGATGGAGGGTAGAAGATGGTGATGTAAGCGGTTGGAGGCTTAGGAGGATGACCTTAGCTTGATTTGCGTGGTGGATGGGTACCACGCCATTCAGGGGTGTGCAGACTATCGTGGTAGGTGTCTACCACGATAGTCAGAATTAGTCAAAGTGGCATATCCGTAGCCTGCGCTTCTTTCCCTCAATGAAATTTGGGGCACAAACTCTAAATTAAGATAAGGAAGCCACGACGACCGCCGTGGCATCAATCTTTATTTAATCCGAGGAAGGTGCTGATCTTTTGTTGGTGAGCTGAACTTAGTATGGGTGGGCTAACTGAGTGGAATTGGTGCATGGATCTGATTTTGTAGCTTTATTTACTGGAGGAGAGCGTTTTTGGCATGGTGCAGGAAGTTGACTATCGTGGTAGGTGTCTACCACGTCATTCAGGGGTGTGCAGACTATCGTGGCAGGTGTCTACCACGTCATTCAGGGGTGCGCAGACTATCGTGGTAGGTGTCTACCACGTCATTCAGGGGTGTGCAGACTGTCGTGGTAGGTGTCTACCACGACAGTCAAAAGATTGCGGATTATCCGGATAGGTCTTCACTGTGTTTTTTTGCGAGCGTCCGCCTTACGAATTCCAACTCATAACCATAGCAGGGCATATGTTTTATGTCCGACTTGGGTTTCAGGCTTATCCTGACGCTTATTATTAGCAATTTTATAAAACTTTTTATTTTTAGGCGAGCCTAGACAATTGATTTAAAGAGGCGTATCATGATTATATAATAATAGAAGAAGGGATTTATATGAGTTTAAAGGAGCAATTGTTTGAGAAGATTGATGCGAAGACGGAGCGGATGATTGATATTCGGCGTTATTTGCATGAGCATCCGGAGTTGTCTTTTGAGGAAGAGAAGACGGGGCAATATATTGTGGATTTCTACAAGGATTTGCCGCATGATGGCATTGAGACAAACGTTGGTGGGATGAATGGGAGTGTTGTGACGATTCAAGGAGGCCAAGCGGGTCCAACGATTGCTTTGCGGGCGGACTTTGATGCCTTGCCTATTCAAGAGGATACTGGTTTGCCTTTTGCATCAAAGGTGGATGGTGTCATGCATGCGTGTGGGCATGATGGCCATACTGCGTACTTATTAATTTTGGCTGAGTCGCTGATTGAGTTAAAGGATCAAATTAAAGGCACGGTCAAAATCGTTCATCAGCCAGCCGAAGAAGTTTCGCCGGGTGGAGCGAAGACGATTCTAGAGTCTGGTTTATTAGATGATGTGGAGGCGATGTTTGGTATTCATGTCATGACCAATGCGCAAACGGGGATAGTTCAAGTGCGTAAGGGGAATGTGCAGACTGGTCGCTCGAACTTTTCTATGACGGTTCGCGGTAAATCTGGACACGGCTCGAGTCCGCATCAAGCCAATGATGCGATTGTGGCAGCGGCTGCTTTTGTCACGAATGTTCAGTCGATGATTAGTCGACGGATTGATCCTTTTGATATGGCTGTCTTTACGATTGGTAATTTCGATGGGACGGGCCAAGCGAATGTGATTAACGATCATGTGCAATTGGACGGGGATGTGCGAACGATGTCCACGCAGGCATCTGAGACGATTATGAAATACATGCATCACTTTGCTGATGGGATTCGGGAGATGTATCAGGTGGATGTTGATTTGGATTTTGCTTATGATTATCCAGTGCTTCATAATGACGAAGGAGTGACTGAGCGAGTGTGGAAAGCCTTGGAAGATATGAATGTGCCAGGGGTTGAGCTGGAGGAAAGCCCTAAGCAAGCCCCCTCAGAAGACTTTGCTTTCTATGCTGAGAAGATACCGGCAACCTTCTTCTATGTCGGCTGTACTCCGGAAGGGCAGGAAGCCTTCCCACATCATCATCCGAAATTCTTTATGGATGAACAAGCCTTAACTATCTCAGTCAAAGCGATGGCTACTGTCGTTGATGAATTTGTTGGTTAATCAAGTTGGAGATCTGGCGCAAGTCAGGTCTTTTTTGCTTTCAGGGTGTTAAATTATTAATTTTGACAAAAACAAAAGAGTGAGGGCATTAATATAGATAAACAATACACCAATTAATATAAGCAAAACCCAAAAAACTACCCCACTCCTGCTAGGAAAAGCAATGGGGTAGTTGATATATCAAATAAAAGGATAAACCTAGTTACTTAGCGCAGAAACACTAAAGCTTCAGGCTAGCCAGCGATACAAGAGAAAGCCCAACGAATTCCGATAAGTCTACACTGACGGAGAGTTATCTATTTAGAAGGCTAAGACTTAGGCTTGTTATGGGCAAGCCATATCACATGAAACATACTTAAACGGTAGAGTTGTGCCTTACCTTGTGCTCCATGGATAGTATAGTAGGAGGTAACCATCATTGAAGAACACAAGTCTGGCTAGGTAAAGACGGCTTGAGTGATTGTCAACATGCGCTAAGCCTAGGTTAGGACGGTATTTATGATTTTCACTCGAATTGTCTAACTTATGCTATTTATTAAGTTAGATAAGGTTTTTATCCATGCTTATATCTATATCACACAAATGTGTGAGGTGGTATGAGTCTCCTTATAGAAAAGTGATGATTTTAACTGGATTTATCTTAAGTTTTATGGAAGCTCATACCATAATTAAAATTTTTATTACCTGCTTTCTGCTAGGTCCTAAAATCACAATGGACCCGTGGTAAGGGAACGCACAATCAGTCATTTGCTTCCTATTGATAGAGTGTATGTGCATTCTCTTATCTTGCCGAAATACTAAGTGAAAGGAGTTGGTTTATGATTGTATTACCAAGTATTACGGCTTAGATAAGGGAGAATGATAAGGACGAGGTGTATTACACTTGCATGAAAATGAGCAAGCAGCTTTGCGCATTGAATATGCTTGCTTTCCTGGCAAATGCTCTGACAATCAGCGCTAAATGTTCCCGGGTTAAGTTAGGGAATAGTCATACCTCCTTTCTGTAAAAGCTAGCTCAAAATACTCGAGCCACTTTGTAATGAGGAGCACTTGCGATGCCCCTATATTATATATACTCATATTAGGGTCAAATACCGGATTTAATTTCAAAAAATAAAAAAACTGGTCGCCAAATAAGCTTTGAGTCATGAAGTAGCTTGATATAAGTGTTTTTACCGGAAGTGAGCAGGCTAAAGTTGCTAACAATTTTACTAAATGTTTTCCTAACAAGAGAAATAATTTTCGCATAAAGATTAAAATTGAATTATAATAACAAAAGTCTTCATCTTATTGTTTAATTAAATTATCATTATTTTAGGAATATCCCTTGACTTTATTTGTCATCCTGTTAAAATGAATGCAATTTAATAATTATGACAAACCAATGAGAATGCGAAGCCCCGTAAGGGAAGCGATTGATGAAAAGAGAGTGAGTCCACTGGCTGTAAGGCTCACCGTCTATCCCCTTAGCACACCTTCGTTATCCTTCTCAGCGCTTGCCCCGTTACGGCTGGAGTCTCTGACTCCGTAAGCTTAGCACTGCGAAGTGTTAGGAAATGAAGGTGGAACCACGTATGAACGTCCTTTAATCTTTATAGATTAGAGGGCGCTTTTTTGTTAGAAAGGATGAGAATATGACAACGTCGATTTTGAAGCGGACCGTGTTAGCAGCCAAGTATTTAGAGATGCTGGCGGATGCCGATTATCGCTTGATTGATTTGAACTTAATTGAACCGATCGATGCCAAGGATGCTTTGGGCATGAATTCGGAAAATACTTTTGAGCGTGGAGGGCGTTGGTATCATTTGCGCAGTGACTGGACGCGCAGCTTGGTAGCCTATAGTGATGCCTTTGATAAAGCTTTATCGCGGTATGGGTATTTCGGTCCGGTAGTACGCCATAAGCGGACGTATTATCAGGCGGGGATGGAGCTGTATCAAGCGGAGTTGCCAGAAATGTTGGCAGCAATTCAAATGCATTTAGATTTTATCCAGGCTGAGGCTGGCACGAACATTCAAACGATTATCGTCAACGATTTACGTATTCTCGGTAAATATCAGACTAAATACGACTTATCCGAGGAGGTCATGCAGGTTGTGGCCGAGAAAGATTTATCGAGTTTAGCGGAGTTATTAGGGCGGGAACATGCCATTTATCAGCTACTTGCCCAGCCGGTTAAGCAACAATTTGCCCAAATTCAAGCTGAATTTAAGGGGGAGGCGGATTTAGCTTTTCTTGAAGGCTTACAAGCCTTGCTTGAGGGGAGCCAAAGTAAATTTCTGGTGGACTTATCCTTTACGCCACCGCATAGTTACTACAATGGTATTTACTTCCAAGCTTTCTTAACGGATTATCAGCCGATTTTAACCGGTGGCCAGTATGGCAATCAGTCTTTTGGCATCGGGATTGATTTATCACAAGGAGGTCTTTCATGATTACAGTAGCCCTATCCAAAGGTCGTTTGCTTAAGGATTTCCAGCGTTTTCTCAAGGAGGGCAATTTGCCTCAATATGAAGCAGCCTTAGTCGATCCGGGCCGGAATTTATATACGGAAGTAGGCGATGTGCGCTTTATCTTTGCTAAAGGAGCCGATGTTCCCGTCTATGTCGAAAATGGTATTGCTGACCTGGGTATTGTAGGTGAGGATACTATTCGCGAGCAGTCCTTTGATGTGATGAAATTGGCTAAGTTGCCTTTTGGGAAGTGTCGTTTATCCATTTGCGGCCTGCCGAATTTGGCCAAAGGGGATATTCGCTCGGCGGCGACGTCATTTGTGAACTTGGCTGAAGAGCATTTCCTTAAGGAGCGGATGGATGTGGAAGTGGTGCATTTGCACGGGTCAGTGGAATTAGCTCCACTTTTGGGTCTGACGGATGCGATTGTCGATATTGTGCAAACGGGGACCACTTTGAAAGCTAATGGCCTAGTTGAGTATGAGGAAATTTTGCCGATTCAGGCGCGATTGATTGCTAATAAACAGAGCTTCTACACCAAGGAAGCGGCTATGTATGACTTTATTCAAGAATTAGGAGTGTTATAAATGAATGCAGCAGAAGCACGAGCATGCTTACAAGAAGATGTGATGGCCTTAGACGGCGATATGCTACTGGCCACTCAGGAAATTATTCAAACCGTTCGAAATCAAGGTGATGCAGCCTTGCGAACTTATACCCAAACTTTGGATGGGGTGGACCTTGAGGATTTCTGGGTTAAGCCGGAGCAGCTTAAAGCCAGCTGGGATGCCCTGGATACGGACTTACAGAAGGCGCTCAAATTAGCAAAAGACCGCATTATTGCTTATGAAGAGCGGATTTTGTATGAAGATAACTTAGGTGAGGAATTGAGCTATGTTTACCGGCCATTGGAGCGGGTTGGGGTCTATATTCCTGGGGGGACTGCTTTGTATCCCTCAAGTGTCTTGATGACTGTTTTGCCGGCTCAGGTGGCAGGTGTTGGGGAAATTATTGCCACGACGCCGACTTTTAATGAAACAAATATTACCTTTGCTGCCTTATATTTATGCGGGGTGGAGCGGGTGCTGACTTTAGGGGGCGCACAAGCGATTGCGGCGCTAGCTTATGGAACCGAATCCGTGCCAAAAGTGGACAAAATTGTTGGCCCAGGCAATGCTTACGTTGCGATGGCTAAGCGTTTAGTCTTTGGCGATGTGGGCATTGATTCCATTGCCGGCCCGAGTGAAATCCTCTTATATGTCGATGATTCAGCGGATGTGGATGCGGTTGTCTATGACGTCTTTGCCCAAGCTGAACACGACACCAATGCTCGAACCTTCCTCTTAAGTGAGGACGCAGAATTCGTAGCTAAAGTAGAGGCACGGATTGAAGCTTTATTACCAGAGCAAGTGCGGCGCGATATTATTGCAGGTTCTTTAGCGAATCATCACTACGTTGTAGTGGATGAGCGGAAAGCCTTATTAGCTTTAGCCAATGATATTGCAGCTGAACACGTATCGATTCAACACCGGGAGCAAGAGGTGATTGCCCAAGCCTTCAATTATGCCGGAGCCGTCTTCGTGGGGGCTTATTCGCCAGAAGCAGTGGGTGATTATGTCGGCGGACCGTCCCACGTCTTGCCGACTAACCAAACGGCCCGTTTTAGCCATGGCTTGAATGCCAATGACTTCCGCACTAGCCATGCCATTATTCAAGTGAGTCAGGAAACCTTTGAAACAATTGCCCCGGCCGGGGAAATCATTGCCCAAGCAGAGGGCTTAGATTGCCACCGCAAATCTTTAGCGATCAGGAGGAAATAAAGTATGATTATTATGAACCGGAACACGAGTCCGATTGAAGCCTTGTCGAATGATGCGATTGCTAAAGTTGCGGAAAGGACGCTTATAAGCCAGTATCCTGAAGAGGAGTTAGCCCGCTTTAAGGCCCTTTACGCCGAGCAATCCGGGCTTCCCCAAGGGCAAATAGAGCTTGCCAACGGCTCCGATGAGTGGTTGCAGAAGCTGATGATTCAATTTGGCGCTGGGGGTGTCCTTGCTTTGGACCCGGATTTCTTCATGTATGAGGAATACGCCCAGCAAATTGGCCGCCAAATGCATTATGTGACCAGCGATCAAGACTATAACTTTGATACGTCCGATATTCTAGTAGCGATTGAGGACATTCGCCCCTCTCTCTTTATCCTATCTAATCCGCATAATCCGACGGGCTACCAGTTTCCAGCTGCGGATCTGCAGCAGATGGCCGATGCGATGGAGGCAGTAGCGGGCTATTTCGTTATTGATGAGGCTTATATTGAATTTGGCGAGGACTACCAGCGGCCGACCAATCCAAATGTCATCATTGTCCGCACCCTCAGCAAAATGTATGCCATGGCGGGTCTGCGCATTGGGATTGCCTATGCTCAAGGCACAACCTTTGACCGTTTAACTGCGATTAATCACCCCTATCCGGTGAATAATATATCTTTGAATTTAGCCAATGCCTTATTTGAAGACCCAGAACGCCTTAAAGAGCTAGTGGCTTACCAGAAAGCGTCTCGGGAACGCCTTGTCGCCATTTTCCAAGGGTTAACAGACGTGATGAAAGTCAAGGATACCCAGAGTAATTTCGTCTTTACCTATGGAGGACGGGCTAAGGAATTGGGTGAATATCTGGTAACCAAAGGCTTTTTGCCTAGAATGTATAGCCAGGAGAATTTAGCGAATGTTGTGCGTTATTCAATTATTCGCTTGGAAGATTATGATGCCTTGGAAGCAGCGATTAATGAGTGGAGGAATGCTTGATGATATTGAAAGAACGAGAGACAAAAGAAACGAAAATTCGCTTGGAGCTTGCCCAAGAAGCACCTGCTGGCTTGGAGAGTAAGCTGGATACGGGGGTTGGTTTCTTTGATCATATGTTAACATTGTTCAGCTTTCACTCGGGCTTGTATTTAAAAGTGGAAGCAGACGGGGATACCTATGTGGACGATCACCATACGGTGGAAGATATTGGGATTGTGCTAGGTGAAGCGATTCGCGATCTTTATCAAAGTCTAGGCTCCTATGAGCGTTACGGTAGCTTCTATTTGCCGATGGATGAAGTCTTAGCCCGGGTGGTCTTGGATTTATCAGGCCGGCCTCATTTGGAATTTGCTGCCTATTTCTCAAGGGAGAAGGTTGGTAACTTTGATACGGAACTGGTGGAGGAATTCTTCCGGGCGGTGGCCATGAATAGTCGTATGACCTTGCATATCGATCTCTTAAAGGGCGGCAATAGCCACCATGAGATCGAAGCAATCTTTAAGGCCTTCGCCAGAAGCTTGAAAATCGCCTTAGCGCCGGCGTCTGGTGGGGTGCCTTCGTCGAAGGGCTTAATTGCCTAGAAAGGAAAATCTATGAAAGTTATACCAGCAATTGATTTAATTGACGGAGCGAGCGTGCGCCTGAGCCAGGGTGACTATGATGAGAAGATTATGATGCCCAAGACACCTCAAGAAGCTGTGGCCTATTATAGCCAATTTGCGCAAGTCGGACGCATTCACGTCGTCGACTTGATGGGGGCCTTAGAACAAGAAGTTCGCGAGCAGAATGTAATTGCCGAGTTGAAGCAGCTGACCGATCTGTCTTTGCAGATTGGTGGGGGCTTACGGGACGAGGCGACCTTGGATGCCTATGATGAGCTGGGGATTGATTACTTTATATTAGGCAGTCGGGCGATTCAAGATTTGGCTTGGCTCAAGGAGATGGTAGCAAAGTATCCTGGGCGGATTTTTGTCGGGATGGATGCCCGGGGTGAGGAATTATATGTGAATGGCTGGACCGAGGCGAGTGGCTGGCAAATGGATGATTATTTGGCGGCTATTGAGCCTTTAGATTTAGCCGGAATTATTTATACGGATATTGCTCGTGACGGTATGGAGCAAGGGCCGAATGTGGAGCGGACAGGGCAGCTACAAGCGTCTACCCGCCATAAAGTTGTAGCCAGCGGTGGTGTGCGCGGTCAAGTAGATTTAACGGCCTTGGAAGCCGTAGGAGTAAGTGAAGCAATTGTGGGCAAGGCGGCCCAATCGGATGAATTTTGGGAGGGATTAGAGTGAAACGCAAGATTATTCCATGTTTAGATACCCGGGACGGCCAATTGGTCAAAGGGGTGAACTTCGTCGACATTAAAGAACTGGGCACACCGGTAGATTATGCGGTGAAGTACGACCAGGACGGGGCGGATGAATTAGTCCTCTTGGACATAACTAAGACAGAGGCCGGCCATGCTCTGCGCTTGGAGATGATTCAAGAGGTGGCCCAAGCGATTGCGATTCCATTAACGGTTGGTGGCGGCATCGGCAGTCTCGAAGAGATTGAAGCAACCTTAGGAGCAGGGGCTGCGAAAGTGTCCATTAGTTCAGCTGCCTTAAGTCGTCCGGAATTTATTAATGAAGCCGTGGCGCGTTTCGGCTCTGAGAAGATTGTGGTTGCTGTTGACATGGGCTTGGACGACGGCCAGCACTATGTATATAGCCACGGTGGCCAGCAAAAAGAAGACCGCTTGGCTTTGGACTGGGTGGAAGAAGTAGTTGAACGCGGGGCAGGTGAACTGTTGATTACAAGTGTCAACCATGATGGCGCCAAACAAGGTTTTGATCTGCCTTTTCTTAGCCAAGCCAAAGAGCGGGTGGAAGTGCCGATTATTGCCAGTGGCGGGGCCGGCTCCATCGAGGATTTCGTGGAATTATTCCAGAGGACTACGGTTGAAAGTGGCTTAGCCGCCAGTATTTTCCACTATGGGGAAGTGGCGATTCCTGAATTGAAGGCCCGTTTGCAAGCAGAAGGGATTGAAGTAAATGACTGAGCAAATAGATTTTGCTAAGAATGATGGTCTGGTGCCGGCTATTCTGCAGGATGTGCGGACTGGCCAAGTCTTAATGCTAGGTTATATGAATGAGGAAGCCTATCAGCGGACCCGCGAGGAAAAGGTGGCTTGGTTCTATTCGCGTTCTAAAGGTCGTCTATGGATGAAAGGCGAGGAAAGTGGCAATATTCAACGAGTCAAAGAGATTCGCTTGGATTGTGACCAGGACACCCTCTTGGTGCTAGTCGACCCGGCAGGGCCGACCTGTCACTTAGGCACACAGAGTTGCTTCGGCGACCGGACGTTTAACTTGGAAATGTTAGAGCAGACGGTGGCCAAGAAGGTCCGCAATCCCCAGCCTGGCTCCTACACAAATTATCTAGTCTCAGAAGGCCTGGACAAAATATTAAAAAAAGTAGGCGAAGAGGCTGCCGAAGTAATTATTGCCGCGAAGAATCAGGACCGGGAAGAATTAATTGCCGAAACGAGTGACTTCTTATATCACTTACTGGTCTTATTGAATCAACAAGATGTGTCCTTGGCCGATGTAAAGGCACAATTGGCTGAGCGTCACGGGGAAAAGCAAGTGTATTCCGTGCGCTCTGAAATCGAAGAATGGTAGGAGGATAACGCGATGAAGCTTTATGACCAACATTGCCACTCCAGTTTGTCCTTTGATAGCGAGGCGAATCCCTGGGATTACTTAAAGCACGGCATGGACACCTTCGTTCTGACAGATCATTTAGACTTGGCAAACCCAGTTACCGGCCAGGATGATATTCCTGACTTTGACCAATACCAAACTTGGCAGAAAGAAATTTATGAGCAAACCGGGGTAAAGATGTTACTCGGTGTGGAAGTAGGCTATGCGCCCGGACAGGCTGAGCGTTTAGCTGAGGTTCTAGCGCCTTATGACTTTGACGTGAAGTTATTGAGCTGCCACCACAATTTGCGCGAGGACTACATGGAGCCTGAATCCCCCGATACGCCCCAAGCACGGATGGATGCCTATGTGGCCCAGCTGTATGAGGCCGTGACGACCTTTGAGGGGGCGCAGGTGCTGACGCATTTCGATTATGGTTTTCGGATTCATCCGGAAGTGGGGTCGTCTTTATTGGAGGCACATTACCGGGACCAATTTGTGGCGATTTTCGAGGCGATGATTGCGCGCGAGCTGGCTTTTGAGTTAAATAGCAAGAGTATTCTTAAATATGACAAAAAGGCGCTGTATGAGTGGGCGATTCCTTTATACCAGGATTTGGGTGGGGAGTTGTTTAGTTTGGGTTCGGATTGTCATGTGGCTGAGGAGTGGATGAGTGGCTTTGCTGAGATGGGTGCTTTGTTGGAGCGCTTTGGTGTGCGGGAGGTGGCTTTGTTTGAGCAGGGTCAGGTGAATTTGGTGAGTGTGTCTTAGTTAGTATTGGCTTTGTAGTCCGGGGTTTGTGCAGTGGGTTTGTGCATGGCAATCATTCCCGAAAAATCGCGCAATTTTTTCGGGAATGATTTCGGTGCTGATGGTCAAACACCCCCACTCCCTTTGGGAGGGGTGGAGGGTTGGTGCGGGATGAGGTTTGTGCAGGGAATGAGTCTCTGCGAGATTGTGTGTTTTTGCTGCAGGGACCGCCTTCCAGCTGGCTTTGCCGAGCTTTCATGCTTGTCTGGCTATGCCTAGCCTCTGTCACTCCACTTCGTTACGCATGTAAGTCTGTAAGTTGCTGAAGCAACAACAGTCTCTTCAGCTTCACTCTGAGGCTAGGCGATACGCCCGTTATCCTACTGGTGCGGATTATCGTTTTCTAATAGTATTGTGGGCAGGTATTGTTACGCGCCCTCGATAAATATTAGCCACGGCTGTGCCGTGGTTTTTTGGGTTTCACTTGAGTTGTCTAGTCGGTAAATTTGGGGTTCTCTGGTACAATGGGAGTGAGATGGAAGCGGATTAATAGATAGATGGGATGGTGAATCTGATGGAATATTTACAAATTTTCGTCAAAATTGTATTGGTGGGGATTACGGGTTTTCTGGTGATTCGGTTGTTGGGTAAGAAGTCGCGGTCTGAGTTGACGCCGTTTGATATTCTTTATGTGATGGTTCTGGGGGATTTGATGACGGATGCGATTTATGATGATGGGATTAGTGTGTGGAAGAATGTTTTTGGGACGGTGGCTTGGGCGGTGTTGATTTTTGCGATGCAGAAGGTGATTGAAGAGTCGAATAATGTAAGTTTGTGGGTTGAGGGGACGCCTTCGATGTTGGTTGTTGATGGGAGGATTAATCGGGCGGCCTTGAATTATAATCAGTTGAAGACTGAGCAGTTGCGGAAATTGTTGCGTTCGCAAGGTTATTATGGGCTGGCGAATGTGGCTTATGCAATCTTAGAGGTGGATGGGCAGTTGACGGTGGTGCCTAAGGATCGCCAGGATGAGTTTACGGTGTTGGTGATTGATGATGGGCATATTGAGTTGGATGTGCTGGAGGGGACGGTTGGTAAGCCGAAGCAGTGGTTGGAGCATGAGGTTAAGGCGCGAGGTCTGCGGGTTCAGGATGTCTTTTATGGGGAGTTGAGTTATGGCGGTGAATTGACTTTGGTGACGTATGATGATTTACTGGATGAGCAGGGCTTGCGGATTGATGAGTAGGGGGCTAGGATGAAGGCGTTGATTGTGGGCGGTTCGTTGGCAGGATTGAGTACGACGATTGCTTTAAATGAGGTCGGTGTAGAAGTTGAACTTTGGGAGAAAAAGGCGCGGACGCCGGATATCGGATACGGCCGGTGGCTTAGGTGCTCAGACGATTCAAGCAACAGATAATGCGATTGCTAAGAAGCTCAAACATTTAATTCAAACAGAAGCCAATCCGGCCCGGGTCTCTTATGGGCACATTTTTCGCCGTTAGGAAGATATTTACCAGACGTATCGCTCATACTTAGAAGAAGAAACCGATATGGTGCTTTATTTCGATTGCCGAGTGATGGCTGCGGGGCAAACTCCGGCGGGGGCTTATCTTGAAGTTGGCACAGAGCGTATTGCCGGGGATTTGTTAATTGGGCTGATGGGCATCGGTCGCTTGTTCGGGCTTTGGCAAATCCAGATAAACCTGATGCGACGTATGCGGGTCACCTCGATTGGGGCGGCCAGGTGCTGGAAGCTGATTTGCCAGCTGCTGCGCAGGGCTTGAAGGTGGAAATTGGTTATGAATATGTTATAGATGGTCCAGGCAAGATATTGATTGGTTTTGTCGTGCTGGGTCCTGATGGCAGTGATAAGCCGGAGGAGCGGACGGTGATGTTTGGCCAATATGATGCTCGCTCCAATGCGATTGCCCGATGAATCGGTGCCTTAAAGGGTACGAAGGCGATGCATTCGATTGCCGACAGTGCTTTAACGGAGGCAAAGATTGCAAGTCTAATCGAAAGAGCGCATGCCTATCCTTGGCCGGAGCCTTTCCAGTCGGCGATGTTATTAGCCTTTGAAAGGCGTGATTTCAATGGAATTCTCCTCAAGGAGTATGTACCGGAGGGCTTAGTCAATGGGCGCATGGCCTTGGTGGGCGATGCAGTGCATTTAGCAACGTCGTGGACGGGTATGGGCTTTAATGCAGCCTCGCAGGATGTGTTGATTCTGGCTGAGAAGTTGGCCGCGGGAGACTTGGCGATGAGTGGAGTACTAGGGCAGCTACTGGCTTATGAGGCTGAACGTTTGGTGAAGGTTCGGGCTTTAGTGCAAGGTGGACAGCGGTTTACTTGGGAATTTCGGGAGGAGTAAGATGATTCAAACGATTTTATTCGATATGGATGGTTTATTGTTCGACACTGAGAAGTTGTACGCGCGGGCAATGAAGCAAGCATTTGTAGACCAGGGGGTTCATTTTTCCTTGGACGATTACCGAATGTTTCTCGGCATGAGCGATGCGGATACGCTGCAGGTCATTGAGGAGAACTATGGCAGTCGCTCCCTTGCTGAAAGCGTGATGCATGATTTTGTCGAGAATTTCGAGCGGTTCATTGCAACAGGTGAACTCGAAATGAAAAAAGGCGCCAAGTCTTTGCTTGAAGCCCTAGATCAAAAAGAAATGATGGCTTACATTGTCTCGTCGAGTACTGCTGAGAGGATTGAGCAGCACCTGCAAGACCATGGTATTCGGCATTTCTTCAAAGGGGTGATGAGTGGGGACGAGGTGGAACATTCGAAACCGGCGCCTGATATTTACCAAAAAGCGTTGGCGGACTTTAACTTGAACCCTAGCCAAGTGATGGTTTTAGAGGATTCACTCAATGGGGTGCGCTCTGCAATCGATGCGGGCTTAAAGGTAGTGATGGTGCCTGATTTGGTTCAACCGAGCGAGGAACTGGAAGCGGAGTTGTACGGTCAAGCCAAGGATTTATTCGAAGTGAAAGCCAAATGGGTGAATTAAGTTGACCTTCTTTTTGTCTGAAAAAAAGACAATGAAAACGTGGTCAAATCTATTAAATGTAATATGATATAAATGACAATAAATGAAAGGGGTAGTAATATGGAAGCAATTTTCTTAGAGCCTGTGTTGCAAGAGAAAATTTGGGGAGGCAAGAAGTTAAGTACGGAGTTTCATTTAGATATTCCAAGTGATAAGACCGGGGAAGCTTGGGTGATTAGTGCGCATCCAAATGGGCCATCAGTGGTAAAGCGTCCTGAGGCTTATGCCGGGCAAACCTTGGCGGAGTTGTATGAGCGGGAGCCACAACTATTCGGGCCAAATCATCCGGAGCCATTCCCTTTATTGGTGAAGATTTTAGATGCGAATGATAATTTATCGGTGCAAGTGCATCCGGATGATGCTTATGCTCAAGCGCACGAAGGACCAAATGAGTTAGGCAAGACGGAGTGTTGGTATATTCTTTCAGCAGAAGAAGGGGCCAAAATTATTTACGGCCATAACGCTTCTACCAAGGAGGAATTTGAGGCTTATGTCGAAAAAGGTGATTTCGACGGGTTATTTAGAGAGGTTGAAGTCAAAGCGGGTGAATTCTATGATGTGCCTGCGGGAACCATTCACGCGATTGGTGCAGGTATTACGATTCTTGAGACCCAACAAAGTTCGGACACTACTTACCGGGTGTTTGATTACAATCGGAAGGATGACTCAGGTAAGGAACGGGAGTTGCATTTACAGCAATCGATTGATGTCTCATTAATTCCTCACCAAGATAGTGAGCATACGAAGCGTGACCTGAAGGTCAAGGCTAATGAATTAACGGAATTAGTCGCCAATGATTATTTTGTTGTGTATAAGTTAGATGTTACAGTTGAACAGGCTTATGCATTTGAGGAAGATTATTATTTAGCTACCGTTGTTAAAGGGTCCGGAGAGGTGACTTTAGATCAGGAGACCTATCCATTAAAGATTGCGGATTCATTCATTCTTCCGTATGGGCCTAAAGACGTTACATTCTCAGGTGATATGGAATTAGTTATATCAAAGCCTGTATTTTAGTAAAGGTGGGAAGGATAGAATAATGAGAATTGAACATCATACTATCCAAATTTTGTCCTTTTTAATTAACAATACAACGGTATCGATTGAGGAATTAGCTGGGCATTTAAAGGTATCGACGAAGACGATTCAAAGATATTTACTAGAAGTCGAAAATTTGATTCGGGAATTATCTTTTGAAGTTGCTTTAATCAATGAGGGGAACGCTTTGAAATTAAGCGGGGACACCAATCGGCTGAAGTTAATTATCCAGAAATTAAACCAACTATCGGTTAATTATGAGAAGGATCGAGTGGCCTTTATTATCGGCACCCTGCTGAATGCCAAGCAGGCGATTACGATTGGAGAATTATCAGAGCGAATGCATGTGGCCCGTTCCACGGTTGAAAAAACGGTGACCCAAGCCCGGGAATTTATCGAGGACTATGAGGCGGAAATAATCGGTAGCAATCGCGGTCTCGTCTTGGAAGCGAGTGAAGAGTCCAAGCGGGAAATTCTGGCTAGTTTATTTCAACATTACTTGGCGGGCATGATTATCAATACCCATTCGGCGGAGAAGTTGCCCTTAAATATCTCCTTGAATATTCAAACCGATATGATGGTTGATAAGTATCTTATTGACGAAACGCAGCGAATCATCAATGAGTTCGTTTATGTGAATGATTTGGATGTAACAGATTACCAATATCAATCGGTGATTATCCATATATCCATTGCAATCGATCGGATTCTTAAAGAGCGATACATAGAAGAAGCGGAATTTAGCCAAGTGGTTGATAATCTTCTTACTCAGCAATTGGTAAAGATGCTTGAAAGTAAATTTAACGTCACGATTCCTAATCATGAGATTGCCTTCTTGAATATGCATGTGGAGGGTTTTACGAACAACGCTGCTAGCCACCGGGATGGTGAGATGATTCAGCACTTAGAATACAGTGACATCATCCAGAATGCGATTGATAAGCATCTCCAAGTTCTAAAGCCAGATGAAATATTGAAGCAGGATTTAGCGGTCCACTTAAATACTTCCCTCAAGAGATTAAAGCAGAACATTACCATCAAAAATCCGTATAAAGAAAAAATCAAAGCGGATTATAGCACTGCCTTTAATAATGCGGTTGAAATTGCCCTGGATATTTCGCAAGAAGCGCAGGTAATTATTAATTCTGACGAAATTTCATACATAGCCATCCATATTCAAAGTTTCTTGGAAAGAAAAGATGAGGAAAAGATTGAGGTAATTCTCGTCTGTGCCAGTGGCTATGGCACCGTCAGGCTCTTAGAACAGCGCCTGAAACAACAATTTGGGGAGTATATCCAAATCAAAGAGACGGTTGGTCTCAGAGAGTTGGAGCTCATCGATGGTGATAATCAATTAATTATTAGTACGATTCCAATTGAATCAGACCGGGATAATATTATTACGGTGAGCCCTTTGTTAACCAATCACGATCGTTATCTACTTTCAAACTTTATCGAAAAGCAGGCCTTACAGATTAATGAATTGCAGAAATTATTGGTGAGTGATCTAGTTTTCGTCTCAGAACGGCGCAATGATAATCGAAGGTCCGTATTAACCAACTTAGTCACTCACCTTATTTATAGGGGTTATGCGAAGGTTGGCTTACTCGAAAGTGCGCTGCAACGCGAAGAAATTGCTTCAACAGCTTTCCATTTCTTCGCTTTGCCGCATGGTGAAGTGGAGTATATAGAGAAATCCGTGATGGCCGTCTACTATAACCCTCATGGCATTCAATGGGGCGACCAAATTATCAAGATTGTCTTCTTTATGGCCTTTAATCCGTATGATGACTTCAAAGTTGATCGGTTCTATAAGGAATTTAATGAGCTCATTTCAAGACAGAGCTTCTTAGAAAAATTGAATGAAATTAAAGACAGGGAGCAATTATTCGCCTTCCTGAGAGATGATTGGAGAGATTAATATGACACAGAAAGTATTAGCCATTACGGCGTGTCCAGTGGGCGTTGCCCATACTTATATGGCTGCTGAAAATTTAGAAAAAACCGGCAAAGAGATGGGGATAGACATCAAAGTTGAAACCCACGGTTCGATTGGGATTGAGAACCCTTTTACAGCCGATGATATTCAGCAGGCAGATGGCATCATTATTGCTTCAGATAAGGACATTGATAAAAGTCGCTTCGCAGGCAAGCGTATTATTGAGGTGCCTGTAAGAGATGGGATTGACCGCCCTCAAGAACTTATCCAAAGTATTCTGGACGGTCAAGGCAAAATTTTTGGTGGAGCCAAACAGGCCACTAGTTCCGCTAGTGATGAAGGCGGTAATCCGATTTACCGTGCCTTGATGAACGGTGTTTCTTATATGGTTCCGTTTGTTGTTACCGGAGGTTTACTCATTGCGGTAGCTCTATCGATTGGTGGGGAACCAACGTCCACTGGCTTTGTAATTCCTGAAGGGACCTTCTGGAGCAATATGAATGCCATTGGTGGCGCAGCAATGGGCTTTATGATTCCTATCTTAGCAGGATATATCGCCTATGCGATTGCGGATCGACCAGGGCTTGTGCCAGGTATGGTAGGTGGCTTTATCGCAGCGAACGGTTCCTTCTATGGCTCTGAAGCCAATACCGGTTTCATTGGTGGGATTATTGCCGGGTTCTTAGCTGGTTACATTGCTAAAGCCATCAAAAGCATTAAAGTGCCTAAAGCACTCAATTCAATTATGCCTATTATCATTATTCCAGTTCTATCCTCATTAATTGTTGGCTTATTATTCATCTATTTAATCGGCCAACCGGTGGCAGCATTATTCTCAGGCCTCACTTCATGGCTGGCAGGAATGCAAGGAGCCAACTCAGTTGTTCTAGCAACTATCATAGGTGCAATGATTTCATTTGATATGGGTGGGCCTTTCAACAAGACAGCCTTCCTCTTCGGTTCGGGATTAATTTCTGAAGGGGTATACAGTGTAATGGGAGCTGTTGCGGTAGCCGTCTGTATTCCACCGATTGCTATTGGAATTGCTTCACATGTCTTCAAAAACAAATTCTCCGAAGCGGATCGTCAAGCAGGAACAGCGGCAGTTATTATGGGCTTCTTTGGTATTACTGAAGGTGCGATTCCTTTCGCGGCGAAGAACCCAGCTCGCGTTATCCCAGCTATTATGGGTGGAGCCATTGTCGGTTCGATTGTCGCCATGCTTTCTGGTGTCGGTGGACACGTTGCCCATGGTGGACCGATTGTTGCCTTGTTAGGGGCAGTGGACAATGTTATGATGTATTTCCTAGCTGTTCTCTTAGGTGTGATCGTCTCTGTTGTGCTAATTGGAATTCTAATGCCTAATTTAGATCTTGAAATTGAAGCAATCGAAGATCAAACCTTAGCAGAAGATATGTCAAATGATACAGAAGAAGTCCAAGCAGTTGGCGTGGTAAACGAAACGGACGTAGCACCAGAAGATGTTGCCTTAACTGATTTAATGACAGAAGATTTAATCATTATGAATTTACAAGCCGATGATAAATTCGCTGCTTTTGAAGAATACTTAGCTCTACCAGCCTTGGAAAATCGCTTAGGCGAAAGAGACCAAGTCCTTCAAGCAGTCAAAAAACGTGAATCCGAAGGTTCGACCGGTATGGGGGATGGGATTGCTATTCCGCATGCCAAGTCCAATCAAGTTATTGTACCGACGGTCCTTTTTGGTAAGTCAGATACAGGTATTGAGTGGGATAGTTTAGATGGGCAACCAGTTCATGTGAGCTTCTTAATTCTAGTGCCTGAGAAACATAAGGGCGATATGCATCTAAGAATTCTTCAATTACTTGCTAGAAAATTGATGGACGAAAACTTTACTACGTCCTTATTAAATGCTAGTACCCAAGAAGAGGTCTATGAAATTCTCAAAGAAGTGAAATAAACCTCAGGCGAAATAGCTATGAAATCCAGCGTAAGAAAGCATGCCCTTGAGGCATTAAGTGCATGAGTGCCAAGATCAAGCGCAAGGCCATTCATAGCGCCATATAAAAATCCGACTTAATCCTTGCTAAGGCAAGGATTAAGTCGGATTATTTTGATTGCCTTTTCGAAAAAATAGTTGGAAACTTTCTTCAATGGCTGAGAATTTCTCGCGGGCTAAATGCCTACGCATGGCGCGTAGGCAGGCTTTGCCGTCACTGATGACAAATTCGAGCGAATCATCTTCATCGGTATCAATGAAGAAGCCTCTGACATAGCGGCCGCCGAAGAATAATTGCACGCGAACTTGCTCAATGGATGTCCAAGGAATTTGGATAAAGCCTGTACCTGATTTCGCCATAAATTCAATCCCTTTGTCCCCAACAAGGAAGATTCCCGCTTTGGGGATGAGAGGATTGTAGAAGGAGTTGGCACGGATCATATATTCTACTTGGGAATTCAGTTGTTCAGTCATCTTAACCCATAATACCTAAAGCATACATGGCGATACCCAGGATAAATATTTTGAAAATAATCTTAATGGCACTCACGTTCTTACGTAATAAGTAGATACATAAGAAAGTTAAGAGGAGGGGCATTAAACTGGGTAGCAATTGATCCAAGACATTCTGGGGGGTTTGGATGTTTATGCCAGTGACGCTTAAGTCGTCTTGAATTTGTAAGGTAATCTCTTACAACTTATCAACGGTAATGGTGTTACTGTTAGCTTGTTCAGCTAAGCTTGCGTAATCAACGGTTGCTTCTGGGCCTGCTTCAATGGTTGATAAGACAACTGGGAAGTTCATGGTCGTCCAGCGAGGTACGAGAACCCCCTGATATACATACCGAGAATGGACGCAATGCTTGTTACTTTCTGTAAGATACCGCTACCTAAGTCATTCGTAATTTGTGCACCAGATCGGTAGCCTAATTCTTGGGCATACCAAGTAAAGGCAATCCGAATAATATGCCAGGCGAGGAAGAAGATAATCGGTCCCATGGCTGAGCCGGAAAGGGCGAGGGAGGCAGCGAAGACACCAATTACGGGCCGTAAAGTTCCCCAGAAAATCGGGTCACCAACCGCGGCAAGCGGTTCCATCATACCGATTTTAACCCCTAGAATGGTTTCGCCGGAAATATCGGTGCCGTTGGCTTTTTCTTCTTCGAGGGCTAGAACAACTCCGTTAATTGACCGTAGATGTAAGGACAAGTGTTGACAAATTCCAAATGACGTTTCAAGGCTGCGCTTCGTTCTTCTTTTGTTTGGTATAGTTTGCGGATGACGGGTGCCATTTGGAAGGCAAAGCCCACATTGTGCATCCGTTCATAGTTACAGTTGGCCTTCATAAATTGCCGGTGCCATGCAACATTCATCCGGTCTCGCTTGCTGAGTTCGATTCCTTTGCCGTTTGGCATGTTTGCTTCTGTTTTGTTCACTTCAGTCATGATGTGCTCCTTTCTAGTAGTCTTCAAAGATGTCGGCGAGGGCACCTTTGCTTGGCGATCAGCGAAGTGACCTAAACTGGCAGCAAGTGTCCGGCCGAAGATAGTGAGCACTTGGCCTGCGATTGCTAGTGAAATCTCAATGGCGATAGCCGTTGACGCTTCAGCCCCTTGAGCTAGTGTTAGAATTGCGGCTACGGCACCTGCGATTGCCACATCCGGTGCCATCGCTGCCCCAACGTTCATCCAATCTAATGATACCAATTGTAAGCTACCGCCTATATAAAGGCCGGTTGCTAAATCTCCTGTAATAAGTCCAATGAGCGAACAAGTAATAATGGGTTGGTGAAGTTGAAATTCATCTAGCACACTTTCAAAGCCAGCAAATAAACCCACAAGCAAAATCAAAATAATTTGTATTACGGACCAATCAGCCATTATTAAACCTCCTTCGTTAAATTAAATTGTCTTTCTTCAATAAATGCTCTAGGTTTTCTGGCGAGTCGTCTAAAGCCTTACGCATATCGAATTTGACACCACGGTCTTGAATTCCTTTGAGTGTCTGAATGTCATCTTGGTCAACCGAGATAGCCCGTGAAACCATGGTCTTACCTTCCGTATGAGCCATTGAGCCTAGGTTTACCGCATCAAACTGTACGCCAGTATCCGGTTTCCAATCCATTGTACGATGAGGCTTTGGCTTTCGCAGAAATCATTCAGATGGGTGACCAGGAAACCTGTGATGTTTTAACTGACTTAATTCAGCGCGTGAATAAAGTCTTAAGCCAACTGAGTCAACTTGCATAAGATCTGCGAAAGAAAAGCTAGCTTCTGGCAGCTTTTTTGTAGCCATAAAATGAGTTTTATACTATAATTTATTTAGGTTGACCTAATAAAACTGCTATCTCTTGCATTTCTAACATAGGTGAGGTATGATAGCGTTGTAGGTTAGAATTATTATAAATAAGGAGGTCATTGTATGTCAATGATTGGAAAAGCTGTTGAGGAATTTACGGCCAATGCATATCACGGTGGTGAGTTTATCGAGGTGTCAAATGAGGATTTGAAAGGGCAGTGGAGTATTTTTGTCTTTTATCCTGCTGATTTCTCATTTGTGTGTCCGACAGAATTAGAAGATGTCCAAAGCTATTACGCTGAGTTGAAAGATTTAGGGGCAGAGGTCTATTCTGTGTCGACGGATACGCATTTCGTGCACAAAGCTTGGCATGATCACTCTGATGCAATTAATAAGCTTGAATATATCATGATTGGTGACCCAAGTGCGAAGATTTCGCGGATGTTTGATGTCTTCGATGAGGAAGAAGGTCTAGCTCAACGCGGCACTTTTATCATCGACCCTGACGGTGTGGTGCAAACAGTGGAAATTAATGCGGACGGAATCGGACGTGACGCAGCAACCTTGCTTCCGAAATTGAAGGCAGCTCAATATGTTCGCGAGCATCCAGATGAAGTGTGCCCTGCTAAATGGGAAGAAAATGCCGCAACCTTGACCCCAGGTATTGATTTAGTAGGTAAGATCTAATGGCACTAGATCAAGAATTAAAAGCCCAACTGAAACAATACTTTGCCTTACTCGAAGGCCCCGTAGTCTTCGGTCTTTCAACCGACGACAGCGAAGATTCACAAAAAGTCGCCGACTTCGTCCATGAAGTAGCACAGATGAGCGACCAATTAAGCGTTGTTGAGAAAGAACTTCCCTTGAAACCAAGCTTTGCAGTGGATACACCAGACGAAGAGACAGGTATTGTCTTTGCGGGGCTGCCCCTCGGACATGAGTTCTCGTCCTTAGTACTGGCGATTCTACAAGTAAGCGGTCGGGCACCGAAGATTTCAGATGAATTGAAAGCACAAATTCAAGGCATTCAGCAGGAGCTCCATTTCGTCACTTATGTGAGTTTAACGTGTCAGAATTGCCCGGACGTTGTGCAGAACTTAAATATTATGGCGCGGTTGAATCCGAACATTCATCATACGATGGTGGAAGGCGGCATGTTCCGTTCGGAAGTTGAAGCGCGTAATATTCTTGCGGTACCAACGATTTACTTGAATGATGAAGAATTCGCAAGTGGGCGGATTTCTATCGAAAAGATTCTCGAAAACTTAGGCGAAGAAGTCGCTAAAGCCGACTTATCTGAGAAAGGTACCTTCGATGTCTTAGTGGTCGGTGGAGGTCCAGCTGGTGCAGCTGCGGCGGTATATGCGGCCCGTAAAGGCATTGAGGTTGGCTTAGTCGCAGATGAATTTGGTGGACAAGTATTGGATACGTTAGGTATCGAGAACTTCATTGGTACTGAATATATCGAAGGACCACAATTGATGGCAAATATGCGCCGTCATGTAGAGTCGTACAAGGTGGATATTATCGAACATCAGCGTGTAGCCAATGTTGAACGTGAAGACAGCGCATTGACCTTAACGATGGAAGACGGTCAAAGCCTCACAGCCAAAACCGCTGTGCTAGCTACAGGGGCGCGTTGGCGTGCGATTAATGTGCCAGGTGAGCAGGAATTCAAGAATAAAGGGATTTCCTACTGTACCCACTGTGATGGTCCCCTATACAAGGACAAAGTTGTGGCTATCATTGGTGGCGGTAACTCTGGAATTGAAGCAGCCTTAGATATGGCAGGTTTAGCCAAAGAGGTCATTGTCTTGGAATTCTTGGATACCTTGAAAGCTGACCAAGTCCTACAAGATCGCTTGAATGAACTGGATAATGTCCGTGTCGTTCTCAATGCTGATACGCAAGCCATTTTAGGCGACGGTCAAGTAGAGCAATTAGTCTACAAAGACCGCGAAAGTGGTGAGGAGCACACGTTAGATATTGGTGGATTGTTCATTCTGGTTGGCTTAGTGCCGAACAATGAATGGTTGCCGGAGACCATTGAACGCAATGGCCGCGGTGAAATCATTGTTGACGAACGCGGTGCAACGAGCTTGGAGGGTGTCTATGCAGCCGGAGACTGTACAGATCAAGTCTTCAAGCAGATTATTATCTCTTCTGGTTCAGGGGCTACCGCTGCGCTGGGAGCTTATGATTACTTATTGCGTCAAGGTTAAATGAATAGATTATCGATGGATTAACCTCAGAAATCTGGTTTAGTGCTGGATTTCTGGGGTTTTTTAGGGTGTGGGTTAGGATGATAGTGAAGAAGATGAAGCTTTATAGATGAGGCCGGACTGGTTACATTATATAATGATGATGTAGAGGAGGGGATTGCAAGGCGGAGTTAAGCTTCGATATAGATGATACATTGGAAAGAGAAGCTAGGCGGCTTTTCGACCAGCTGGGAATGGATTTTGAAACAGGGATTAGCTTGTTTTTGGAGAAGAGTGTTCAGGAAGGGAATGTTTCTTTTCTGGATGTAAATTTGTTGGCAAGGGAGGCTGCTTTGAGCGGGCAGGGTAAAGTGTTCAAAAATCCTAAGATCTTGCTGGATTATTTAGTAGAATAGATAGCTTTATTTACTGATAGTAGGATGAATGCAGAAGTCTTTTGTCGTTTGCTTAAACAGCGGCAAGATTACCTTATGAGGCAGATAAACAATAAACCCCTCGGAGTTCAGCAGGTTGCTGGGTTTCCGAGGGGTTGGAGTTTTATAGTTGATCTTTCTTGTGCATGATGTAAGCTGCTAGGACAGATATAAGCATGCAGGAGATGAGAATGTAACTTTGATATTGGCCGTAGCCTTCTGCAGAGAGGACGAAGAAGAGGACGGCGGTGAAGATGATTGGCGTGACGGATAGTTTTTTGTTATTGAGGATTTGTGGGACGGTAATCGCGCCATATAGAGCTGGGGTAATGTGGTCGAAGCCGGGTTTCAACACGGGGTGGTTGAGGATTGGAACGAGCCAAGTTCCGATAAGGAACATTCCCAGGATGAGTATGATAATGGTCACGATGGAGGAGACGCCAACGGAGATGACGGCGATAACGTCGCCTTTCTCAGTGCCGGGTTCCACGCCTGCGATTTTCTGGCCGGAGATGGTAACGGGCATCTTCATGTTGGTGATGTTTCCTGTAATCGAGGATAAGTACATGCCGCCTGCTCCTAGGACGTTGTAGAAGGATAAGTTCTCAACGACGGCGGTTGGCAGGAAGATTGCAATAAGGCCAGAGGCAGCACCGAGTGCTTCACTTAAGTTGAGGCCGATACCGTAGTAGTAGGCGGTGCCGAGGGGAACTGAGAACATGGCGATAAGGGCAATAATACTGGTAATGCGTCCCAGGCGATTAATTTCGCGGCTGTATTGGGCTGACGCTTCGTTATGTGTGTGGTTAGTCATGAGAACCTCCTAAACAATTTGCGCGTAGACGATAACGGACGCCATCCCCACGATTAAAGCGATGGGCAGGGAGAAGTCGTTAATCAACGGCTTGTTGAAACGTTTGGCTAAATAATTACACAAAATAGTGGTCAATCCAGCTGTAACAAAGGCTACAATACTTTCCAAGTTGCGGGTGTTTGCCACATAAGGCATGGAAAGGGTAATCAGCATGGCGGTAAATAGGGCCGCTGAGAAGACAGGCACAAAAGTACTGCCGGATTGCTTGGCTTTTTGTGAGAATTTGTCGAGTTGGTTCATGAAGAGAATATTGAAGACAATGCCCCAAATGATTCCAATGGTCATTACAAACATAACGACAACGAAAACATTCGGTGTCATGCCAGGATCAGAAATGTCTGCCAAGCCTTGACTTTGGGCGGCAACGTTGGCTGCAGTTCCTTCATAAACGGCCGATCCTACGATTGATAGGCGGAGCCAAGGGAAGTATTTCCCAAGTGGCACGGACAGGGCCAGCATCATAACGATAATTGGCAAGGATGGGACAATCGATAGCATGACTGAGTTGGTGATCGCTTTTTTGAGAGTGGTTTCGCTCATGCCTAACTCACGGCCGCGCTTGAGCCCTTTGCGGATGAATAGGATGGCTTGAACGGCCACAACCAGAATCACCACGGCACAGAGAATAAAGATGATGGGACTATTGGCGACGTCTAAATAATGCATTTCTTCGTTCATAGGGACCTCCTAGACTAAGTAAGCCTTCGCTGACTCAGTGAATATATCAATAAATTCCAAATACTCAGAGACAGAAACATACTCATCCAGCGCGTGGGCTAAGTTGAAGACACCTGGCCCGAAAATAGCTAAATCATGCGGCTTTTCAACACGGCCAAAGTTCGATGCATCCGTTGCACCGGCTAAGACGGTTGCCGGGATGTCTCTGCCCGTTGCTTGGCGGATGGCTTGAACCAAGGCGGAATCATGTCCGCCGGCTGCTGGCGGGTTGTTCTGTAAGACGTTGAGCTCCAGTTGCCCTGTGGTTTCGCTACTCAACTCAGCCATAACGTCTTCGATAATGGCGATAATTTCGTCATTGCTGAATTCAGGTACAGTCCGCGCATTGGCTGATAAGGTGACTTGGCCAGCAACAGAGTTAATCTGGTCGCCTCCTTGGATAACAGTGTTCACATTAAAGCTGGCCCCCATGTCTGGATTAACCTTATGCGGTAGGGCTTCGGCGAAACGACGATTCGATTCTTGAATATAGTCAACAATTAGTTGCAAGGCGTCAATCCCGTTCTCAGGTGTGGACGAATGGGCTGCTTTACCCTTGGCAATGACTTGGTACTGCAAGGATCCGCGGTGGGCGTATATAACTTGATCCGGTCCCGAAGGCTCCGCAATCAAAATAGCGTCCGCATCATCCACATAGCCTAACTCCGTCATTTGCTTGGAACCGTACATACCAATTTCTTCACCCACAGTAAGCACCAGGCGAAGGGTTCCTTTAAACGCAACAGCGTCTTCTTTTAGGCGAATCATCGCCCATACAAGCGCCATCACACCAGCTTTCATATCCGTTGTACCGCGACCATACATGCGATCATCTTCAATATGCGCGTCAAACGGCGGATAGGTCCAATCTACTGGATCCCCAGCCGCAACAACATCCATGTGACCAGAGAAGACAAGTATCTTGCCATCTTCGGTACCTTTGAGTTCAGCTACAAGATTCGAACGACCCGGTTGGTATTCAACCAGTTCGCTATTAATCCCGTATTCGGCTAATAGACCTTGAATATATTGAGCAACATCATGCTCCCTGTCATTCACAGACGGAATGCGGATGATGTCTTGCAACGTTGTGACTGCTTTGTTCTGATTCATAATCAATCTGTCCTCATTTCCATACAAATTTTAATAAGTATATCATAAAAATATGGTGAGGAAAAATGTGTTTTTACTAATATTGAAGAAATGTGTCGATTTAATCATTACTGGAGCTCGTTGGATGGGACTTGGTTGATGTGCCGGAGTTTTATCAGTAGTTTGTTGAAGGATGAATCTTTGTGGTATGGGGGTGGTGGATTGTTTATGGGAAGTGCTATGGGATTTTATTAATACAGGATTGGCTTCTAGTATTAATAAAGCTAGTCAATGGTGAAAAAGAGGAATAATAAGCATTCAGTCGAAGCGTTTGGGCTGGCAATCGCCAATTTGGACGGGTTCAGTAATGGAGGATTCAACTGCTATACCATTCAAGGATAAATTCTGCCCACTCAGGCAGGAAAACGCTAAAATCTTCCGTTTCCGTTAAACTATAAGTGAAGAGAAATTTAAAGGAGTGATTTGAATGAAAAAGATATTTGGTGCATTGGAACGCTTGTTTGGGGTTTTCAGCAGTCTCGGTGCATTGAGAGGTTCTTATTATATCTTGATTGTCAATTTAAGTTAGAAATTTCTACACTATATGATGAGTGATTGAACTTGGTGACACACTTAGATTTGTTAGCTTTGTAGCGTTCATAATAGTTGATGATAGTCCTACCATCGTCTAAATAATGATAGACATTATAGATGGTTTGAGCAGATCTTCTTAACTTTTTAGCGACTATGTATGCTTTTTCGATAATTTCGTAATAGTTTTCTATCCAAGTCAATTCTTTCGTGGTAAGATGTGTGTAGGCCATTTTGTGTCTACTCCTTTATTTTTGATTGCTCTCATAAATAGCGTAGTACAAATGGTCTTATTTGTTTTTCTAGCTTAATTTTACAATTCAGGCTTTTAGTAAATTTAGAGAGGAAAGAAACAAGGCCACTAAGTGATTTTTTAGAAAAAGATGTAAGTAAACTTTACACAATAACCCAACCTTATATGCTCAAATTTTTCAATAAAGGCATAGATAACAGTTTTAGAGGGCGACTCAAAGTGATTAAAGATTTTTCTTATACTATCTCGCGTTTGACACTTCTAAAGGCCAAAGGGTATCTAAAACCTCTTTAAATCAACATTTCGGAGGAATTTATGCCAACGAAAAAAGCGTACTATTCGTACTTTAATACAAAAAATATTTAATTTTTTTTGAAGCATGAAGTATAATATAAGTGTCAAAGCAATCTAATTCATAGAGCGGTTTTATACAAGGAAAATGCGATAATAACAATGTTTTTGTCATATTTGTAGCTGATGAAAAAATAGTACGAAAAATATGCACGAAATATTTGATAATATAAGTGCTATATACCAACGTTTAGAGAGATTTTTTAAGCTGACAAGTGTCAAAGTCCTGGGCGACTCAAAGTGATTAAAGATTTTTCTTATACTATTTCTACAAAACAGATGAGAGTACCCAATTATGGAATAATAGATATTGGAAATGGTAAATATAGGCATTTAACAGAAAGAGAATGTTTAAGACTCATGGGTTTTGATGACAGTGATATTAACAAACTAGAAGAAGCATATCCAAGAAAAAATTGTACTTCAAGCAAGCTATATAAGCAGGCCAGCAATTCTATTGGGCTTGATGTTTTAATGATTATTATTAAAGTGTTCATGTAGATTAGTGTAAATAATATTCTGAAAATGATAAAATAACTACAAATAGATTTTATATATACTAGTAGAATCTGTATGCTATTTTAAAGGATGGGAATAAAATGAAGAGAATATTTTTTAGAATCTTTTCAATAGTTATTATTTTCGTAGTTTTAGTTTTTATTCTTAGAATATATAATGACCATAAGTATAAAGATATCAATACTTTTAAATTTCCTGAATATTATAAGGATGTTACTAATATAAGTTTATATCCTACAGATATTGATGGAGTTGATGTAAATTATGTAGATGAGGGTAGGATGCAAGGCTTTAGATTTGTGCCTAAGGAAAAATCACATAAGGGTCTTGTAATTTGTTTTGGAGGTTCTGAGGGAGGTCCAAATTTTGAAACTGCCAATAGATTGGCTGAAGAGGGATATGAAACCTTTGCACTATTTATGTTTGGTATGAAAAACCAAGAACAAACTCTGACAAAAATCCCTTTAGAACAATTTGAAGACGTTATCAATTATATAAATGAAAATATCAAAGACAATAAACCGATAAGTGTTTTTGGAGCGTCAAAAGGTGCAGAATATGCCCTTAATTTGGCTAGCAAATATCCTGAAATAGATAATCTGATTTTAATGGCACCTTCATCTTATAATTTTGCTGGTTTAGATTTTAATGACTATGGTTCATCATGGTCATATAAAGGCAAGGAACTTCCATATATAGATATTAAAAAATCATCATTTAACTCATTTTTAAAAAATATTATTGCTCCGTCTATTATTGAAAGTCCGATTAGCTATAAAGAAACTTATAACAGTGCAATAAAAGAAGACTCATCAAGCCAAGAAAAATTAATACCAGTCAAAGATATTAAGGCAAATATATTGATGATTGTAGGCGAGGATGATTTGATGTGGGATAGCCTTGCTATGGCAAATAAAATAAAAGAACAAAACTCTAAGGCAAAGATTTATTCATATAAAGGGGCAGGGCATATATTTGCTGGCAATGGTGTTTTAAATTCAGGAAAAATTAGAATTGCAACAGGTGGAACAGCTGAAAGCAATGATAAAGCAGAAAGTGAATCAAGAAAAACTATTGATGCTTTCTTAAAAGAAAATCATAAATAGAAAATTACTAGGGTATTTAAGGACGGTAGAAAATTAAAATCTATCGTCTTTTTTTGTTGATCTAAAAAGGAGGTAGGAAATGCAAGTAAATGATTTTAAGAATATACAAGAAGCTATAAAGTATGAGGTTTTACAAGATGAAAAAGAATATTTAAAGCCTGAGTTTCATTGTTTAAAATCAAAAAACAGCCTTAAAACGTTGAAATAACGGTTTTTAAGGCTGTTTTTTAGGTGGAAAATATGTCCACTTAGGGATTATAGTTCTTATTCAAGTCTAGTTGAGTAATTTTCTTAAATTCAGAACGTGTCATAATGGTTAAAAGTTCTGGCATCTTCATTGCCTTCTGTATTGTTAAATAAGTTTGGCTGATGTTGCTTGGAACCAATTGGATGTCTGGGTAATGACCTAAGGCAGTCACAATCGCTTCGTCCATAGACTGACTGAGTGCATCACATGATATCGATAACCCAGTACTTTTCTTGACACGATACTGTAAATATCGCATAAGACAAAGACTTAAGAAGCAGAGAACGAGCATCCGTCCAAACAAAGACGGGTCGCGAGCGTAAATCCGTCTTCAAGACACGAAAACTCTCCTCAATTTGCCATAAACCACCATAGGTCCCGATGACTTCCGCTGTCGTAAGGTCTAGTTGATTCGTGATGATGGCATAATAATCATCATACATGGCTTGCTCTTGAATTTTTGCCTTATCTAATTCGATGCCTTCAGTATCTACATCAAAGTGAATGTACTGATTACGGCCACGTTTCACTGATGACTTCAATTTGCTTGGTTGATCAACAGCTTCTTGTGCCTTCTCAACACTTTTCTCTCGATCTTTTCGGTCTTTTGCCGCTCGCTTCGCCTCCCACGTCACATGAATATGTACGGGAATTTGTATCGTCTTGTACTTGCGAGGCCTTCCGGGGCGTTTAGGTAAAGCCTTCCTCTCTTCTTCTGTTAACTCAACTTTCACATCGAGGAGATGCTCAATGATTTTTGAACGGTAGTAAACCTCTCCTTGACCCTTTGCTTTCACAGTCTGCCAGTCACCTTCATTTAGGGCAACTTCTTTGATATACGCAGGGGCCTTCTTCAAGCTATAACTGATGACAAAGTCATGACCTTTCTCAACTAACATGGCGAGGTTATCCTTACTGTTGAGACCACGGTCGGCTACGATGACGATTTTGTTCATATTGTAGCGTTGTTTTAGTTCGGACACAGCGTCTTTCAGTGTTCGTTGATCCATTGTATTTCCTGGAAATAATTGGTAGCTGATAGGAATCCCTTGGTTATCCATAAGAAGTCCCATCACGACTTGAACTTCATTGTTCTTGTGGTCCTTTGAATAACTAAACATGCGAAGTTCTCCAGCTTGGACACTTTCGAAGGAGAATGTAGTGACATCATAGTACGCAACAGGACCTGAACGTTCCGTCTTCTGCTCAAATTGCTTACAAAGATGATTCATCAGATCATCCGATAGTTCATCTAAGACGTCCAATACTTGATAATAGAGATCTTTATGATGGCAACGGACACCGGCATAGAAAGGCAAATCACGGTGAGTGGCCCGAATACTTTGGGGGACTAGCATCCGATGTAGAACGAGTGAGAAGATAGCTTCTTGTACTTTCCTAGGATAGCGTTTAGCTAAATGCTTCGCGAAGAATGTATCTATCGCTAAGTCTTTCCACATCTGTAATATGACAGAATGGCCAATGTGATAGCTGGTATGTGACTGAGATATATCATTCAATAGTTCTTTCTTTATTTCTACTTGGACAGGTTGCTTAGCATTTTTCTTTTCTTGCGTGCGTTTCTTTGCTTCTGCTCTAAGCTTTTCCATGATGTCGGGATCTTCCGCAAGCATCTTTTCGTAATTCCCAACTGTTTCAATAACTTTTGTTTTCTTCTTCTTGGTATTGGGAATGCGGTATTGTTCAACGAATTGAATCACTCGCTATTTTCCAGATCCACTTACCGTTACATACATCGATTTCACCTCACTTAGTCGTTAAGACTAGTATACCATGATTATAATAAGTGAACATAAGTGGAGAAAAATATATAAAAGAAAACGGCGATAAAGCGTATGATATCACCGTTTTAAGATAGAAAATTAATTATAAACAACGAAAGTCAGGACATCTTTATGTCATATCCATTTTCATAAAGCATTTTTCCACACTCTAACACAAGTGTGCCTTTCGGGAAGATTTGTCAAGGACATAAACAAAATTTCTTTGACAAATTTATATCTTATCTGTTTCTCTCTTGATTAGCTTTAGTATTTTATCCTTGTATGTTTCGCCTGTACCTTGCTGGTTTACAGTATATTTTGTCTTTCCAATATCCATTATTAACTGTTTAAGTGGTGGTGTTTTTATTTCTCTTTTTTCTTCCATGTGTCTCCCTTTCTGTTTTTTGGCAAGAAAAAACAGTAAACCATTTTTTGATTTACTGTTACTGTGAATTGCATATTATATTTTCTTAAATTAAATTGTGTATCTCAATCATCTGTAAATTCAAATAAATCTTCTACGCTAACATTAAATACTTTTGCAATATCCATGGCTAATTTTAATGATGGATTATATTTCCCATTTTCAAGATGTACAATAGTTTCTCTTCTGGCATTTACCATTTCAGCAAGTTCAGATTGCTTATATTTTGCCTTTTCTCGATATTCTTTTACTTTCGTTATAAATGCCATAATTATACCCCTTTAGAATCCATAATTAAAAATATCATCGTACGAAGTATTGTAATTGCAATTACGCTTCCGATAATAAGCCATCCCATAACTGCTGTTGAAATTGCGTTTACATGGCCTAAAATTCCTCCTAAATATGCTATAATCACCATCAAAAGACAAAAAACTTTCAAGCATATCGCATCACATCTGAGTAGATTTTTTTCTGCAAATTCATCAAAGTATTCTTTCTTATATTTTCTTACTCTAAAACAATGTACTATCAGTATCAAAAATAAAAGAAAACCCCAATAGCTTGAAAATTGTCGATATTCAGGCTGATAGTCGCTTCTACTCCACAACCAATAATACCCTGCAATTAAAATTGCAATAATAATTTTTGTTGCAACAACTTCTCGTATAGATACTTTGTTTTTCATTTCATATTCTCCTTACATATAATTTAAAGTGATATATTTCTAACTCGATGTTATAAATATATCACATAATAATTTTAATTTCGATAGAAAAGTTATAAATATTTCACTTTTCGTTTTTATAGTTCTAACTCATTCCACTTTACCTGTGATGGTCGCTATTCTTGTTCCTGTAACTGCTCTATACAGGTTTTAACTTTTTCTGCTTGTCCTACTTCCTCTCGTATCTCCAATATTTGATTATATAGACTATTTTTCTCTTTCTTCATACTAGCAAATTCTGATTTCCATTTAGATATATTTAAGGTCTTGCTATCTCCTAAATGCTCTTTTAGATATTTTCTTGTACTCTCAAATAAAAAAATCTCTGCTGTATGTTCGTTATAAAAATTTTCTTGCTTGCTTTTCTTCAACTTGACATAGGTTTTGTATGTGTCTTTATGTTTCAAATATTTTTCTGCTTGGTCGATAAGCTCTACTTTGTCATTGGTTTTCTTTTCGGTATTTTTGATAGCTCTTGTACTCTTTGTATATGTCAAATGAAAAAGGGACCACCTTGCCGTTGAAAAAGGGACCACCCTTTGGATCAATGTAACGGCTTAGACTAGTTTTTGAAAAGTTAGTTAAGAAGAAAGTGTCTCAGCGTTTCATACCTCCTTTTGGCTGGCTTGCGCCTCCTTCCAGGCACTGGTCTGCTTCATCCGATAACTCTCCCCTCGCATGTCCACAACATGCGCCTTAAAGGCTAAACGATCCACCAGGGCTCCCGTTAAGGTCGGGTCTTTAAAGCATTCCTGCCAGCGATCAAAGGTAAGGTTCGTCGTAATCATTGTAGAGCCCTTTCCCATCCGATTAGAAAGAAGATTAAACAGAAGCTCAGCCCCGGCTTCATCAAAGGATAAATAACCTAATTCATCGACAATCAAGAGATCGACCTTATTTAATCGCTGTTTGAAGCGATAAAATTGACTTTGCGTGACGGCCTCTCTTAATTCAATAACAAGATTTGGGGCATTTACGAACTGTACATGATAATTCTGCAGACAGGCCTCCATGCCAAGACCAATGCTAAAATGCGTCTTCCCTGTTCCAGGGTTGCCAATAAGAATGACGTTCTGTTTCTCTTGAATAAAATTCAGGGTCTTTAATTCGCGTAGTTGTTGGCGAACACCTTCCTTAAACACTTTCTCGTCAAAGTCCATCAGGTACTTCTTTTGGCTAAACTTGGCCTGTCGAATCCTTCTTTGATAGCTTCGATTTCGACGTTGTTCCACCTCCTCTGTCAATATCTCTGTGAGGGCTTCTTCCAAATCCAGTCCGCGACTCGTATATTCCAGGAGCAGGTGTTGGTAATTTTCCTTCAGATAGGGAAGTTTTAGTTCATTAGCGGCTTCTGCGATTGTTAACATAAGCTTTCCTCCAAACCATAGAGAGCATTTAATTGATGGAGCGTTGCTTCTGTCTGATGAAGAATCGCCTCCTGATTTTTAGGAACACCCTCATTTTCCGTTGTGACACGTTGCACCAACTGATCATAGGCCAATTGCTGGCACAAAGCCTCTCCACTGAGGCTTTGGTATTTCTCAAGTTGTTCTATGAATTCTTTAGGGTGTCCGCTATAATATTTATGATAGAGTGTTTCCAAGCCGGGGGTTTGTTGAAGAACCAGCGAGTGTTCCAGAGCACCAGGTTTCTTCTTGAGGGTTTTGATATAGTGACTGATATCAAGCTGAAACCCATGGGAACCCTCTATTTTATTATGCCTGGCCACTTCTTGTTCATTGGCATAAACCACGAGATAATCGGCATAAGCCTTGATCTGAACTCGCTGCCTTACTAAGTAGTCAGGGACAGAATACTGATTCTTCTGATAATGAATCGTGGCATACTTTGTGACGCTGAGCTGACAAAGTTCTGCCAGTTCAAAGGGAGGACGGTATTTAAGAAGGTGGCCTTTTTCTTCTTGCAAACGACTATCTTGATTCAAAGTCCGTAAGGACTCTTCCAAGTGCTGGCGAGCTTCATCTAAAGATTGAAATTGATATTTTTTGGTGAAACAGTTTTGTCTGACATGCTTTACACGACTCTCCACTGTTCCCTTCTCATTCCCACTGAAGCAGTTGGTGACATTAATATTAAACCCATAATAAGTGGCTAATTGGATGAGTTGGGGGTTTAGCTCCTTTTCATTACGCCCAATAAAACGAGTGACCACATTTCTCATATTGTCATAGACAAGCTCCGCATACACCCCACCCAGGTTTTCAAAAAATCGCACATGCGCATCCTGAAAGACAGCTTTTTTCTGGTTGGTATAGAGGTAAGCCCAGTAATAATCTGAAGCAGGGCTAGCCCACACAGCGAGATAATAGATTTTAACCACGCCCTCAATTTCTAATTTGACCTCTCCAAAATCGAACTCCACCCGTGCACCCAATGCATAATTTTGCTTGATAAAAGCCTCTTTAGCTTTCTCTTTCATTTTTGACCAGTAATGAGCGACTGTCCGGTATTTAATCGCATACCCTTCCTCTGCTAGGATTTCATAAACAGCCTTAGCCGTTAGTGCTTGTTTATGAGGTCCTAGCCTTCGATCCTTTTCTCTTTCTTTTTCCAGTAATTCGCTCATTCTAGCTTCCACCTCTGGTGTAAAGGTTCTTTTTTTCCGATTGGAAGTATCATATTTTCTTTCTAAGACTAATTGCTCGGTTGCTGCTTCGATTTCTTTCTCATTTTGAGCGTCATCCAAAGCATCTGTACCTGCTTGGTATCGATCCCTTATTCTTCGAACCGTTTTTCTATCAATGTCCATGTCTCTGCTAATTTTCCTAATGGATTCCCCATTTCTAAAACGGTGAATCACTTCGAATTCTTTATTGATACGAATCACTCCTTGGCACCTCCATCTATAATACGTTTATTATAGATGGGAAGGTATGGCAAGTGGTCCCTTTTTGAATAGCAATTTACCCCGAAGGTGGTCCCTTTTTAGATTACAACAAACACTCTTGTAGTTCTTATCTCTTAATGCTGATATACATTCTTTCAATTCGGGTATTGATGTAATATTTTTCTCTTTAAGAAATTGATAGCTTTCAATATATTTTTCTAAGTTTATATTACTATTATCTGCATTTTCTTTTATGAGATGGGAGAGTATATCTGTTAAATCATTTTGTCTTGGCAGGGTGGTGGATTGTAAAGATATATCGAACTGTTTGTCTTTCGGAGTATCATTATTTTTATCTTTCGTCAAACTTCTTATCCATCTCATTAAGGCTTTTATTCTTCTTGCTATTTCTCTTAATATCTTGTTTTGATGTTTGATTTTTCTGTTGATATTTTCTCTGTCGGTAACAATACTTTTTTCTCCATTTGACTTGCTGATACGCCTAAATGAATGGTCGGTATCTGTTCTATGCCTTGTCTTTCATAGGAGCGATGATCCATTTTTTCCTGTATACTGTTTTCTTCAAGATGTTTGTTTGTAATATCTGCCCACGACTTCCGCCACTGCTCTGCTTTATCTTGCTCGTTTCAATCTACTGTATCTATTTTTCTTGTTTTGTAATTACCATTTTTAAGTTTTACTTTCTCGCCATTTTTATCAAGGATATATTCCTTTTTTGATTTTGCTTTCATGATCGCTGGCAGGAATGCTTTAAAGATCCGACCTTAACGGGAGCCCTGATGGATCGTTTAGCCTTTAAGGTGCATGTTGTGGACATGCGAGGGGAGAGTTATCGGATGAAGCAGGCCAGTGCCTGGAAGGAGGCGCAAGCCAGCCAATAGGAGGTATGAAACGCTGAGACACTTTCCTCTTAACTAACTTTTCAAAAACTAGTCTAAGCCGTTACATTGACCCAAAGGGTGGTCCCTTTTTCACTTGACATATACACTCGGACCCACTTACCGTTACATACATCGATTTCACCTCACTTAGTCGTTAAGACTATTAAACCATGATTTTAATAATGAGTGAATATAAGTGGACAAAATATATGAAAGAAACCGGCGATAAAGCGTATGATATCAACGTTTTAAGATAGGAAAAAATTTTTAAACAACGAAAGTCAGGAAATAGTAGCAAAATAAAAAGAGCAAAATTGATAATAGTTCCGAGTTGTTTAAAATACTATTTGACACGTAGTATGTTTGGCGATATAATTTAGATAATCAAATACAGAGGTGTTATCAATGGAAAATAATTTACAGAAACACATTCCTTTAACCGAAACAATGTTTCTTGTTTTATTTACAATGCTAGAAGAAAATTATGGTTATAAAGTTTCACAAGATGTTGAAGAAATAACCAACGGAAGAATTATTCTAGGCCCTGGAACATTATATGGAGCTATAAATAACCTTAATAAGAAAGGATGGATTAAATTAGTTAATAAAGATAATAGTGGTAAAAAGGTTTATATAGCCACAGATATTGGGAGAGAGTTAGTTTCATTAGAAATTAAGAGAATGAGAAATTTGGTTTTAAAAGGAGAAAAGAAAGTTAAAAAGGAGGAAGACTATGAATAAAATAAAATTTTTTCTAAATCCCATAGAAGATAGGGAAGAATACTTAAATCATATAGCCAGTGAGGGGTATCGACTTGTAAGAAGTGGATCCATCGTGCATGAATTTGAAAAAACTAATTCGAATTATAGATACGCTGTTGAGTATATTGGATATATGAATAACAAAGAAAGAAAAAAATACACAGAATTTTTAAATAGTATGAATTTAAAAGTTTTTACTGCTCCGCTTAATATTGGGAAACTTAGTTTTGGGAATATAAAATTAAGACCTTACAACTCCCTCAAAAGTATGATAGCGACTTCTCCAGGAATGATCAACAAAGAAATCTTGATAATTGAAACAGATGGAAGTAAGGAAATACCTATTTTTTCTGATAAAGAAAGTAAAAATTTAGATATAAATAGAAGAAAAGCTCCATATTACTATTTTTTATTTTTTCTCTGTCCTTTTAATAATATTAGCTTTATTTAATGTAATTGATTATAAATCAATAATTTTAGGTGTAATACTAATTATATTAGCTAGCTACGGCTTATATAATTTGCATTCAATTCAAGACAAATAAATGAGAAGTAAATAATCAAATCTCCCTTAGATTTTCTAAGGGCGCAATTATACCCCCTAAAGGGTGCTTGCGTGCCTTTAGAGCCAAACTCTTGCAGGGAGCAACAACCATTCGCTTTTTAAAAGTCAAGGGTAAATAAAGGCTCTTTGTCAAATAGGGTTGATGAGTAAATTTAAGGTCAAGCGACTAAATTTGTTGCTTGATCTTTTTCTTTGTTCTTAGGTTCATAAAGTCGGCACATGAGTAATATTCTGTCTCTAAAATGACTGAAGTTTCTGTAACCATAACCATTGCGTTTGAGTAGTTTAATCTTATTATTAATCCCTTCGATAGGACCATTACTAAGGCCTGCATGTGTGAGTGTGTTGTGGATATATTCCCCATACTTTCTGAACGTCCTTAATACACGCCTTAAGCCTTTTGAAAGTGTCATGGACCGGCTTTGTGCCAAAATCTCTTGATATCGTTGCCAGTTCCTATCCCTTAAGGCATCGCCCAATTGATGCACCATTTGATAGGTATCCTTCAAGACGTCGTCGTGCTGAATGAGATAGTCCACAATGCTACGAGTATTGGTTAACCAATCAAACAGTGGGAAGCGATGGTATTCAGTAGACATTAAGTCGCTTTTTGGTTTGAGTATTAATTTCCAATAACGCTTAAGTTTATTATAGAGTCTTGAATCTTTATAACGAACCTCGTTCATGTAACGAATTCGTGTCCGATCTAATTCGCGATTTAAGGCTTGAATTAAATGGAACGGATCAAGAATAATCTTTGCATTTGGAAACCATCGCTTTGCCAGGTGCATGTATGGTTCGTACATATCTATCGTAATGGTTTGAACTTGGTAACGTGCTTGGCGACTAAACCTTGAGAAATAAGCACTGAGTGAGTGTGTTTTTCTGTCTTCGACCACATCTACGATTTTATGTGACAGTGTATCACAACAGATGAAGCTCATCGCTGCTTTAACCGACTTAACGCTTTTAAATTCATCAAAGGATAGATGCTTAGGCAACTGTTCAGTGGACCGTATTCGAATAGCTCGAGCGGTTTCATGAATCACCCGTCGGACTGTATTTGGTGATACAAAAGTATCTTTGGCGATATCTGTTTCACAAGTGACTCTTGTGGCGCGGTCCATAATCTGTTGTTTGACTTGATTCGTAATATAGCAGTCAGGATTAACGATGGATGTCTTCGCTGTAAATGACCGCCCACAGGCTTTGCATAAAAAGCGTTGCTTAGCTAGGATTAAGTAAGCAGGTAAGCCTGATTTGGCTGTTAATGTCAGACGAGAGGAGCGTTTTCCATTACTGACAATGACATAATCATTATTGGCAATGCCACAATGAGGACAAGCCTCCGGTTTATATGCCAATGTTCCTCGATAAAAGAGCGATGTTCGCCCTTTGAATTCTATCTCTTCACAATAATCCATATCGATTTCAATGTTTTTGTCTTTTAATTGGAAGGTTTTTTCGATAAAATGATTCATACGTAGATGTTCTCCTTTATTATTGGGTCAACTTTAATATTAAAGAACATCTGCGTTTTTTGCACTTAAAAACGGTCGAGAAATTTCCATCAACCGTATTTATTTTAGAACCTAAATAAACTCGCTAACGCTCGCCCTTGGCTTTTAAAATTTGAAATGAAAGTAACAATTAAGCCGACATACTGAAACAACAAAATTAATTCAGTAGTCTGCTTTTTTTAATTCTATCATTTCAAAACGCTCATTCACAAAGTGGATATAAAAAAAACTATTAAGCCTCCACCTAAAACAACAAAAAATGAAAGGAAGTGATAAAAATGGCAGACAGTTTCATTTTTCAGTAAACATAATATCAAGAGAAAAAGGCAAAAGTGCAGCATATATAAGTGGAGAAAAAATAAAAAATGAATGGGACGGAGTAACCCATGACTACACCAAAAAACAAGGAGTAATTAGCAAAGAAATATATTTACCAGATCACGCACCAGAAGAATATAAAGACCGAAAAACCTTGTGGAACTCGGTAGAACTATTTGAAAAAATTCTAATGCCCAACTTGCAAGAAACTTTATCATATCTTTACCAAAAGAGTTAAGCATAGAAGAATATGTTCAAACCAACTTTGCAAAAGAGGGAATGATAGTAGACCTAGCAATTCATGATGAAAGTAGAGAGGAAAATCAAAACATTCATGCTCATATAATGACCATAGTAAGACCAATAAATGAAGATGGAAGATGGGGGCAAAAAAGTAAAAAAGAATATATCCTAGATGAAAAAGGAGAAAAAGTATTAAACAAAAATGGAAAACCTAAGACAAGAAAAGTTGTTTGTTGTAATCTAAAAAGGGACCACCTTCGGGGTAAATTACTATTCAAAGAGGAAGAAAAAAAGAGCCTTAACAGCTTATAACAAGTCCATGATATTGTGCTAGTAAATTTTACACAATATTATGGACTTTATCATATTGAGAGTAGGGTGGGATAGTTGGAAATTAATCTTCCTAGGAGGATGCACACACTTGTCGTGAGTTTTGCTAGCGCCAGAACTTCTTATAGCCCGCCTTATCGTCAATATTATATTGGATGATTGCTTCTAACAAGGTGTAATCAACCGGTTCATCCCATTTAATGCGGAAGATTCCTTTCGCCCGGCTATAACCGGCCTGGTCAATAGCACCTGCAAAAGTCTCGAGAGCCTTCACTTCAGGAGAAATAGATAAATGTCCTTTAGCAGTCGAGAGGCCGATAATGTAAGTATCTTCATGGGAGAACATGGGCTGATTCCATTTGATGACCGGCTCCAAATTTGGGAAGCTACTGTGAATCCAGGTGAGCACCTCGTGTACCCGTTTCTGTTGCTCAGCTGTTGGCAGTTGGTCGATAAAGTCTTGATGCGTTTCCATAGCTAAGGCCTCCTCTAGGTCAAAAAAGCGCATTGAACGAGTCAATGCGCGTGAATGATACTTCTTAGTCTGCTGCGTCAATGATTGCTTGAAGGTAAACAGGCGCTTTCTCAAGGGTTGCACCGGTAATAACGTCCGCTACACTTCCGTCTTCACCTAAGCCGTTTAATTCCTCGACAGCTGCTTTGAGTTCGTCCACTGTTTTGCCAGCTGCAAAGTCAGCGATTGCTTGGATGCTGGCGGCGTAATTTGTGGTTGATTCAGCATATTCAGCTATCTTTGCAGAGTAAGCTTCGTCGTTAACGAGTTTAGAGGCAAGAACATTGCCTTCGGCATAGCCTTCACCAAAGCCAGCGTCAGAGTTTGGTACGCCTTCCCAATCTTCGCCTTGTAAAAATTGGAATTCATCAATTGCAACACCTAGGACGGTATCGTCTTCAGTGGCAACGGTAACGAGCATGAAACTATTCTCATCGCTACCTTGCGTAAGTTCTTGTTCTAATTCAACGTTTGCACCTGCATTTAAGCTGAATGTGAAGCCGTCTTTAGCCGTGTCAACGATAGCTTGTAAGTAGCCAGCAGCGTCCACTAAAGTTGCACCAGTGACAACGTCAGAAATGTTGCCGTCTTCACCTAGGGCATTGACTTCTTCAATTAAAGCTTCGACTTCTTCGATGGTCTTGCCTTTGACAGCATCTTCAATCGCTTCAAGGTTATCATCGTATGAAACGGTTGAATCAGCGTGCTCGGTCATCATCGCAGAGTACTCATCAGAGTTCTCACGTTTGCTGAATAGTCTTTGGCCTTCGGCAAAACCGTTACCTACACCAGCATCAGCGTTCGGCACGGCTTCAAAGCCTTCCGCATCTGAGAATTGGTATTCGTCCAAGACAACATCAGTGATAGTGTCTCCATCTAAAGCAACCACAACGCTAGCAAAGGCTTTGTCACCGTGAGGTGCTTGGTAGCCTAATTTAAGGCTTGTGCCAGCTTCTTGAGCTTGAACCACGGTCATCGCTTCGGCTGCAGGTCCAGCTGAAGGGGTTGGGACTGCTAAAGCTAAAGCGCTAGCAGATAAGAGCACCATAGACATTAAACGAGTTTTTTTCATAGAATTGCTCCTTTACTCATGATAGCCCTATTGTAACATTGTTTAGAAAGGATATGAAATGATAAGCATTATATAGAAAATAAAAATACCAAGTTTTTTGGGAAAGTCTGATGCTGGTAGGAGCGATATAGAATAATTAGATGAGATTTTTCACAATATAATTATGGTTAACTTAAAAAATTAAGGTAAATCTGCTTTTTGATATGGATGGAAGATGATGGGGTGATGCTTGTGTTACATATATGAGTTTTTTCCTGTTTGAGGCTTGGGGACAATGTGGATGAAAGTAAATACTTTCCTTCGAAGTTGAGTTCATATGAAGGTATCTCCGATGTTTTTTTGCCTTGGAGAATTAAAGTTAACTCATTTCCCTCTTGACATTCTCTATTCATCCATGTAATATACAAGATAACAGATGAAACGCAATGACGTGGAAAGTAAGTGGAACGAACTTTGTAGAGAGCTTGCGCTTGGTGAAAGCAAGTAAGGGATGTTCAACCGAAAATGGCCACTGAGCGGTCACTCCGATTGATCAGTCAAGAGGGGTGAACGGAAGCGCCCGTTACGTACGCCACAGTATCGATCTTTTCTTGAGCGGTCCGTACTGATTGAGGTTTTATCAGCAATGGTAGAGCGAATAAAGGTGGTAACACGAAGTAGAACTCTCGTCCTTTTTATAGGGGCGGGAGTTTTTGTCTGTTGACGTTCGTTGCTTGTATCACATAGAAGAAAGCGGAATGTATCATGAATAAATTTGTTAAAGCTTTGGTTTCAAGTGTTGTATTGGGCGGCTTGGTCTTCTCTTCAGGTTTTCAGGCGGTTGTGGCCCAAGATAAGCCCTTTGCAGGGGAGCAGGTGAAAGTGGGTGTTGTGGGAGATTCCGCGGAGGAAACGTGGCAACATGTGGCGGAAGTGGCTTTGGAGCAGGAAGGCATTGAGATTGAAACGGTGCTCTTTACAGATTATAATACGCCGAATACGGCTTTGGCGGATGGTTCACTGGATTTGAATTCCTTCCAGCATATTGTCTTCTTGGAGAATTGGAATGAGGAGAATGGCGAGGACTTGCAGTCGATTGGCTTCACGTCTGTGAATAAGTTGTCACTCTTCTCGGATAAGCACGATTCGATTGATGATTTGCCAGATGGGGCACAAATTATTATTCCGGACGATCCAACCAATGGGGGCCGGGCACTTCTCGCTTTGGAGATTGCGGGCTTGATTGAAATTGATGATGAGGCCGGTATTTTGCCAGAGGTGAGGGATATTACGGATAATCCGAAGAATTTGGAAATTACACCGGTAGATGCGTCACAAACAGCGATTTCCTTGCCTGATGTGGATGGGGCTTTTATTAATGTTGGGTTCGCGAATGATGCGGGCTTGAACCAGGACGACGCGATTTTCTCTGATACGGATGCGCCGGAATTGTTTAACGATGCCTACAAGAATATTATCGCGGTGCGTGGGGAAGATGTGGATAAGGAACTTTATTTGAAGATTGTGGAATTATATCAAACGCCTGAGGTGGCGGAAATTCTCATTGAGCAAAGTAATGGAGGTAGTGTGCCGGCGTGGGATGGTTACGAACCGGCTGAGTCCTAGTAGGAAAGGTGAAGAAGTATGGCAGCGTTAATACCTGAGATTGCCGCACAAGCGGCGCAATTGAGTCAATGGCGGAGGCATTTGCATCAGCATCCGGAGCCGAGTCTGCAAGAATATGAAACGGCAGCATTTATTCGCCAGTTGCTGACGGAGTGGGGCATTTCCTTTGAAACCATCGGTGAGACAGGCACCTTAGGACGAATTGTCGGGCAGAAAGCGGATGAGAAAGGCCGTGAGCGCACCGTCTTATTGCGGGCGGATATTGATGCCTTGGAAATTCGCGAAGCAACGGAACATGCATACCGTTCCCAAAAAGATGGGATTATGCATGCCTGCGGGCATGATGCTCATACGACAGCCTTGCTAGGGGCAGCCCGCTATTTACAAGGTCACCGAGACGACTTTGCTGGCACGGTTCTCATCGCCTTCCAACAGGCGGAGGAGATAGGGGCAGGTGCTGGGCAATTTGTTGAAGCCGGTGTCTTAGCCGGGGTGGACAGCGCCTTTGGCATCCACGTTGAGCCGGCCTTGCCCCTGGGGACTGTGGTTGCTGTACCTGGAGCAACCATGGCCTCTTGTGACATCTTCACCATAGACGTCCACGGCCGTAGCTCCCACGTCGCCCGGCCCCACGAAGGGATTGACGCCTTAGCCGCTGGCGCAGAAATCGTCAGCTCCTTGCAAAATATTGTCGCCCGTCGCCTGGATCCCTTGGAACCAGCGGTGATTGGGATCGGTAAATTCGAAGCCGGGACGCGTTACAATATTGTAGCTAATACAGCGCGGATTGAAGGCACTTTGCGTACTTTGAACCACGAAAGGCGCGCGCAATTTCTAGCCTTGATTGAAGAGACGGCTGAGAATGTGGCCAAGCAATTTGGGGCAACGGTGAATTTCAGTAATTATGCCGCTGCAGCGCCAAATATTAATGACGTTGAAGCGACAGAACGCATTCAGCGGATTGCTGGTGAAGTGGTTGGGCCTGAGAAGGTTGTGACCTATCAGGAACCGTCGATGGGCTCAGATGACTTTGCGGACATTCTAAAAGTAGTACCGGGTGTATATATCCGCGTCGGGGTCAGCTCGTCGCCGGAGACGTCTTATGGCTTGCACCATGAAAAGTTTGATTTGGATGAGGCGGCCTTGCCGATTATGGCGAGTCTGCATGTGCGCTATGCTTTGGATTATTTGGCGGAAGGGGCGTAGGTTTGATATAAATTAAGTATCGAAGAGCACACTTTGCGATGGAGTGTGCTCTTTTTGGTTGCGTGGAAGCCTTTACGCATGTGACGGAAGAAAACCCACTAAATAATGACTGATGACTACTCGGTATTACCTAGAACAAAAAAACACTTTCTAAATGAGCAAAATGTAGACAGGCTTATGTCGCTCAGTCCCAAAAACTCCCCCGTTTGTATAGTTCAAACGGGGGAGTTAACCTTAATTAAATTAGCCTGCAATCCAAAGGCCGAATTGGGCAACGATGGTTGTCAGTAGGTAGGCTCCTGAGAAGACGAAAATCGCAACAATAAGGATTTTCCAGGAGGTTTTGGTGAGGTCGGTTAATTGGTTGGCAACTGAAACCCCAGCAAAGGCTAGAATTGGTGTTGTAATGGAGAGGAAGTCAACGGCTAAGATGGCGTTAACGGCGAAGTCGCTGATAAGGCAGACAATCATTGAGACAATGGACACCCAGCCAAGAATAGGGAAGTCTTGGAGGAAGCCGATATTGGTCTTGCGGGTTAAGTCAGAAATCATGATGCCTAGCAGGCTGAACAGCCAGAGGAAGAACAGGCCGACGAAGGTCATGCCGGTGATGGGGGCTGCGTCAGGGTAGCGCCATATTTTGACTTGTTGAGTGAATAGGATAAAGACGAGGCTGAGCGCGATAATGAGCGCGAATTGGATGTATTTATTTAAACCTTGCTTATTTGCCATGATCATAGTTGTCTCCTTTGGTTAGTAAGTTGTAAAGGAATCTTTGCAATGGAATGGCTAGAAAGACCATTGTATAGGTGCCGAGGAAGCTGGTTAATAGCTGGCTGGCTGAGGCGTAGGCGAGGATGATTTCTTCGTGTTCCGGATGAATGGCGGCCACAGCTGAGGAAGCGGCGGTCATCATGGACGCTGAGCCCATCCCGGCGGCCATCCCTAAGGCGCGTACGTCAAAGCCGAAGTTCAATAAGAACGGTGCGAATAGGCTGAAGAAGATCGATCCAAAAAGAGTCCCGATTAAGTACATGGATAATACCCCGCGTCCTTCAGGGGATTCGAGTGTATATTTCTCGGTAATATAAGCGAGTTCTCCTTCACGCGACAAGCCAAGGGTTGAGCCGATTGCTTCACGACGCAGACCGAGTAGGAGGGCTACCGGTAGGCCGAAGAAGATGGTTCCCAAGTTTCCAACTTCTTGCAGTAGAAAGACCCAGCCGACGGAAAGGATTTCCCGGATTTGCGGGGCAACGGTGGCACCATAGTAGGCCATCAGCGGCAACATAATGAATAGCAAGTTCTTCGCGGCAAAGTCCACGTTATCTTTGTGGTATATTTTGGCGATAATGCCTTTACGTAAAGCCGGAATCGCAAATATCATGGCAATAAATACTGCAAATACGAGGGGCAGAATGGATACTTTGAAGCTTCCGAATTGAAGTGATTGAAACCCAATCATTTCTGCAGCCAAAATGACGAGAAAGATAAAGCCGATCAAATAGGGTAAATATTTATTCTTCATGTGTTTCTCCTTCGTGCACGATGGATTGGATATAAGTAGCATAGTCGTCGTAGGAGCGGCGGTATAACTGGTCTGGGTCGATGCGTCCGTTCATTTGGTCTAAGACGCTGACGAGAAATTCAGGGAATTCTTGGAGGACGAATGGTTCGTCGACCATACGCAGATCATTGCCGTGAATTGTCCCTGTAAAGCCGCCATAGCTGATTTGGATGCTAGGAATCATGTAAGATAAGTCGCCGATATCCCCAGCTGCTGCCACGGCTCCGCGGTCTTCCAACCAGTGTGGGATAGTGTCTTGGGCTTGAAAGGCTTCGCGGACGAAATTGGATAAGTAACGGGCTTGCACAAAAGGCAAGTACCCCATTTGCGTTTGAATCTGCACCTTGCCTTCCAAGGCATAAGCAGCGCCTTTGGCTACCTTGTCCATGCGCTCAGCCACGACCTTCATATATTCCACGTCCACGGTTCGCAAATCGCTACCCACTTGCACTTCATCTGGAATGACATTGGTTGAGAAGTTACCGTGGTCAATGACCGGATTAATCCGCACGTATACATCTTCACGAAGCTGTTGGCGCATAAGTCCTAAGCCGGTGTTAAAAAGAGTTGACATGCTGTAAGCATTGACCCCACTAAAGGGATCCCATCCCGCGTGACTTGCCTTACCTTCAAAGCGGTAATGCTTGTACAAAAAGCCAGCCAAGTCGCAATTAATCTCAACGAGTTTCTCCTCGGCACCCCCAATGGTATGCACACACATCGCAAAATCCACGTCGTCAAAAACACCTAACTTCATCGCTTCAGGCTTACCGCCCATATAGGTGATGACACCTTCGTCAATCAGACTTTGGCGGTATTCCAAATCAATAAATTCCTCCGCCGGCACGAAGATAAAGGCGAAGTTGAAGTCATAGTATTGATAACGCTTGTCTTCGGTGAGATAGCCGTAAAGGGATAAGGCGGTCGTCACTTGTGTAAAGTGGCCACAAGCATGGGCCGCGCCTGTCTCCGGGTCCGCTTGAAAGTGGCCGGGAACTTTGACGGCGTCGAGTTCAGCAACAAAGGCGAGGGTCATTTTTTGGCCGGTGTTGAGGTTGACTCGCATCCCTGTCGTTGAGAAATAATGAATTTCTGTCTCAGGCGTCACATCGTGGATAAAGTCTTCCACGCGACTCTTGGTGTAGAACTCTTTGTAGCCAAGTTCTGGGTGAGCGAAGAGATCCGCGGCAATGTCCTGCATCTTGGCGAAGTTTCTTTCAAAATAGCTCACAATAATCTCCTCCTGTTTATTTGTTCGAAGCGGCTGGAAAGTTGCCGGGGCAGAGGGCTGTAGGCAGGGTGATTTGCTTTATAGGGTTTCTGCTGGGTAACTGCTTTGGAATTTGTTCTGGTTTCTATTTGACTTTTGCCTAAATCTCTGCTCTCCTTTGATTTCCAGCGCTTCGTTTGATGATTAGGGATTTAATATAGCACATTTGTGGAAGATTGGGTGAATATGAGAAGTTTCTAATGGAAAAGACGGGGAATGTTCGGGATTTGGGGAGAGCAGGTTCATGGGTTGATGTAGTGGGGGTGTTTGGGATGGGGTGAGTTTAGGGAAGTGGGTGCTGAAGTGCTTTGCGGTGGGAGGGCTTTATCTGTAAGTGTACGTGAGAGGGGGAACGTGTTCGGAGTAGGGGTAAGTGCTGAGAAGTTAATTATGTCAAGATTGATTTGGGGGCGGAGGATGAAGGCTGTGGGAGGGATTGTGCAGAAAAGTTATCGGGCTTAGGAAGGTAGTTTGCTTTGGTTTTGAGCCGATAGGATGCTTATGTTGGGTGTGGCTGAATGGGTTTAGGTGCGGTGTTTTTGGTGGTATTAATTGCAGTCAATTTGCTTATTGCTTTATGGAGTTAGGTTTGTGTTATAGGTCTTTTTGCTTGATGAGTCCGGGAATTTTCACTTTTTTGTAATATGTTAGATGGAAATGGGGTTTTTGCGTAAAGTATTATGAAAGAGAGATTCTATGATTTATCTTGAGTTAGAATTTATGGAAGTTTTAGCAGAGCGTGTTGCGTTGGATGAAGGGTCTCAGTGGCAGTTGGAGGCTTTTGAGATACCTAAAGATTCATAAATCTCTTTGTTAGTTTTTTCTTCGCCTTTGGCATTCTCAATTAGTAACTTTTCCATCGTTCTACTCATTTCATAGGTCATATGTGAGTATTTTTTCCGAACTATGGTAGAGTAGGTATAGTTCATCGAAATCTCTCCTCTATATTTTGTGCTTAAAATCAGTATAGCAGAGAAGCCGATGGGCTTTTTTTATGGTCTCACTTAATTATACAAGTCGAGACTGACGATTCCGGCTGGTTTCAGCCAAGCGGTCTGGCAATACTTGGCCGGTGAAAGAGAATCTTTTCCCCGCTTAGTTAAAGAAGTCTCAGCCCAAAAGCCCCAAGCCAGTGCTTTTGTGGATAGTTTCTTAGATGGCTACTGGCGCAATTTACAAATCATTACAGCGTCAGCGACCAATCTACATGATGATAGTGCCTTTGAGAGTGCCTTGGTAGAGTTAAGTCAGGCCCAGTCCGCACACATGGCGATTCGTCCGCTAGAACAGGATGTGAATATCACGCTGTATTCCTATAGTGTTTGGCATTTGCCCGTTATTTGTTACAGCTTGATAGCCATGCTGGTGAGTTTATACAGCAAACCTATGGTTGCTAGTCGGCAACCAGCAGTTGCGATGTGCGAAGCTTCGTCTGGCTTGACCGACCGCTAACGTCCGCAGTCATACTTCTGGGCAAGTACAACCTGTGCTCTAGATCTGTGGTTAGGTTTTATCCTATTTGGCGGCTTCTTCTATGGCTGGACCACCTTCCAGAATAAGGCCGCTTTGCTCATGACTTTAGCAAGTTTCTGCGACTTAATTGGTATTACCGGTATGAGCTTCTTCGTTGCTACCGTTATGCAGAATAAGAATATGGTCACTTTCGTGCAGACCTTGTTGAGCTTGTTAATCGCCTTTGGGAGTGGTATTTTCGTCACCCGCGACTTCGTCCATCCGGTCATGCAGACCATTGCCTCCATCTTTTCACCGATTTGGTTGGTGAAGACAGCTGAAATTGTCGTCACTGTATCAGAAATGACCGAAGATCACCAGCGCACTGTAGGTATGCACCAATTCATCATGGTGCTCATTGGGCTTGCTTATTATGCCTTGAGGCTAGGCGTCTTCTACTATCGCAGCCGATACCGGGATCTATAAGGTAGTTGTTCAAGGTGTATTAGGCACAGACAAAAAGCATCCAAGTAACGCACATTCAGTTACTTGGATGCTTTTTTGAGATAATGTGTGGTTTTAGCTAATTTGGTCAATTTGAGGAATGTACTCTTCAATCCATGCCTCGTATTGGCCGCTTTCCGTCAATTCGCCAATGACTTTGTTGATGACATCGAGCAATTCTTGACTATCATTGGATACGACAATCGACATTCCTCCGTCATCGCCGTTAGGCACTTCGACACCTTCAACAATTTGTAGTTTTCCTTCATGTTGGGCTGCAAATTGGGTGGCCACAATGTGGTCGAATAAAATCGCGTCAATTCGGTTGGTCAGAAGACTTTGAACAAGGTCGCCATTATCAGGAATCATTGTCAAATCAGTAGCTTCCGGTACGTGCTCTTTCAGAAGTGCCTCTTGAATCGATCCTCTTTGCACGCCGAGACGTAAGTTATGGACGTCGTCCAAGGATTGGATTGTGGCAGCGATGTCGTGATTAGTTAAGAAGTAGTTCGTTCCAGTAAAGTAAACGTCTGAGAAGAGCGCTTGTTCAGCCCGTTCAGGCGTATAGGACATCCCCGCAATAACCATATCAACTTTCCCCGTTTGCACTTGGGTAATCAAACTATCGAAACTCGAGTTGCGAATTACTAACTCCACACCCAACTCGTCCGCAATAGCTTGGGCTAGCTCAATATCCGCCCCTAAAGTTGTTTCTTGACCGTCAACCATCTTCACCCATTCAAAGGGCGGAAAATCCGCACTAGTTCCCAGGACAATTTCGCCTTTGTCTTGGACTTCTTGCACCGTAAGAGCCTCAGCTGTTGCAGGTTGCGCGATAAGCCCCAGGGCAACCGCACCTGCTAAAGCAATTTTCAACCATTTCTTCATCTTCATTCCTCCATTTACCCTTAGAGCAAAAATGCCCCCATCCACAGGTGTAGATCGAGGGGGAAGCCCTACACCAAAATCTGCTTCATGGCGCGCTTTGTCGAGGGTGTTATTTGTTAATAGAATAGCAAGTTTCGCTTGACTTGTCAATTAAAGTGGGAGGCAGACTTGTGGGATGCGCTTTAATTATGACTTACATGCTTTATTGAACAGACTTTGCTGGGATAGGGACTTTTAGGGGTCTGAATTTTTGGACCTGCAGTATTTGATTACCTAGCTAAGTAAGTCATTTATTTAGTGATATATATTAATGCATTGATGCACCGTTAATATCAATATATTAATGCATTATTGTGCGGAGGAGACGAGTGCAATGAAGCCAGAAGACATTACGAGTTATGCATCTTGGGAGTATGTTCGTGACCACGGGGCGGAGTTGAATAAACAGGATTTCAAAAAATTATTTCCCTTATTTGAGCCTGGACCGGGCCAGCGCTAGCGGCGAAGTATGGAAAGAACAATAACCTGGCGACTAATGCTGGGACAGGCCAGGAAGCCATCGGGCAGCGGATTGTGATTCAAGGGAAGGTGACGGATGAAGCCGGCAAGCCGGTATCACAGGCTTTTATTGAAATTTGGCAGGCCAATACGGCGGGTGCTATGTGCATCAATTGTATACCCGAGATGCGCCTTTGAACCCGAATTTCGTAGGCAGCGGCTGGTCTTATACAGACGAGGCAGGGCATTATGAGTTTATTGCGATTAAGCCGGGCAATTACTCCTTCCGGCCGTCTGAGAATCGGTGACGTCCGGCGCATATTCATTATTCGGTCATGGGTCCCCGGCTGGCTGATTGTCTGGTGACGCAACTGTATTCCGCAAGGAATCCCTTGTTGGATTGTGATGAGACGGTCTTTCTTAAGTTGCCTGAAGCTAACCGAAAGCGGGTGATTGCCCATTATCACCATTATTTGACGATTCCAGATGTTGCCCTGGGCTATCGATTTGATATTGTCTTGAGGGGTAGCGAAGGTTTGCCATCGATGCCGAATACGCATATGTTGACTGTTGAAGAAGCAGAGCCTTACGGGAGAAAGTAGGGGATGTAGATGACCGATTCACAATTGCACCAACATGCGATCTCCAAGCAGACGTCTGCCCCCTATCCAACGCTAGGCCTTTTTCTTGAAGGCAGACAAAGTCAAGTTAAGGTGAATCACGACTTGTGTTATGCGGAAATGCCAGGAGAAGCGATTGTTTTTCAGGTGTATATGTTTACGTTGAAGGAGAAATTGCCACTCTTTAATGTCTTTGTTGAATTGTGGTAGGCCAATAGCGCCGGGGTGTACAACCATCCGGCTGAAGCCGAGCTGGAGGACTTTGATCCTAATTTCTTTGGCTTTGGGTGCACGACCACTGACCGAAAGGTTTCTACCGCTTCGAGACGGTTAAGCCAGGGACAATAGAACGCGCAGGAGTCCTGCAAAATCCGAATGTCGTTTTATTGCTTCACATGCGGGGGCTGGCGCTGCCTGTCTATGTTCGGGTCTACTTTGAAGATGAAGCCCAGGATGATGCCTTTATTATGGCCTTAGCACCTGAAGAGGCTGCGACCTTGCTGGCCAAGCGTATTGGTGAGGAAGTGGCGTGGCGGTTTATGAAATTAATGTGATGCTGACCGGCAATTCGGCCTTGTTAGCCTATGACCCTGTGGAAAAGGAGGCAGACCCTGCAACTTTACCGAGTAGGGTAGGATTGGCGCAGACTTATGTAGTGAATTTATAGAAGCTGACAGGAGCAGACGCAGCGTGCGTTTGCTTTTTTGCATGAGGCGGATGTCAAATTATCATCTTAATCATCCTGTAAAAAGAATTGTTCATAATAATGTACAATTATCTTGTTTATCCCCTCTTTATCAGCTATGATTGGATTAACAGATTAAAATGAGGTGATAAAATGAATATAGAATATGTTGACACGATGTGGCATATGAATATTTCTAGTGTCTTGACCTTGGCTATTGCCGGGATTATGGCATTAATTGGTTACAAGATTGTTGAGCGGGTGGGCTTCTTGCGGAAGTATTGTATTCCAGCTCCTGTTGTCGGTGGCTTTATTGTTATGTTAATTAATTTACTGGGGCATTCTACCAATACTTTCGTAATTAATTTCGATAATGCGTATCAAAGTTTCTTCATGTTGGCCTTCTTTACGACGGTCGGACTGGGGGCGAGCTTTAATTTACTCAAGATCGGTGGTAAAGCCTTAATTATTTATTGGCTTCTATCCAGTTTCCTAGCCGTCATGCAAAATACGGTCGGTGTCACTGTCGGCAATGCGATTGGCCTGGATGCTGCTTATTCGCTCCTAGCTAGTGCCATTCCTTTGGTGGGCGGCCACGGAGCTGCCTTGTCTTATGGGACCACCTTCCAAGAGATGGGTTACGAGGCGGGACCACTAGTCGGGGCTGCGAGTGCAACCTATGGCTTGATTTCAGCTGTCTTAATTGGTGGACCACTGGCCCGTCATTTAATTGAGAAATATCGCTTGAAGCCATCGGGTGTGCTGGAGACGATGCATGAAGATGTACTTGAGGTGAACCAAGGAGAAAAGACTCTGACGGCCTTTGATATACTGGCGAATGTGACGATGATCTTGCTTTCGATGGGCTTGGGGCAAATTATTAGCCAATGGATTGGTGATTTGATAGGCATGCAGTTTCCGGAGTATGTGGGTGCGATGCTGGTGGCGGTGATCGTGCGCAATGTTTACGACCGGTTCGAATTCTTTAACTTTAACTATGATTTGATCGATCGCATTGGCGATGTCGCCTTAAATCTATATTTATCCATGGCGATGATTTCCATGGCCCTATGGGAGTTGAGTGGCTTGTTCGGCGGCGTAATTATCGTATTGGTCGTTAATACGATTGTTACCGTCTTACTTGTTTACTTCCTGTCCTTTAAGGTACTCGGCAAAGATTATGATGCAGCGGTTATGATTGCAGGGCAAATTGGCCACGGTTTAGGTGCTACCCCGACAGCGATGGTCAATATGAATACCATCACCCAACGGTATGGTCCGTCGCATAAAGCTTACATTATCGTGCCAATTGTTGGGGCCTTCCTGGTGGATATAATTTATCAGCCGGTTACGATTTGGTTTATTTCGCAGTTTGTTCAGTAATGGAGGGAAACGATGTACAATTACCGTATGACACCAGCAGACGCTTGGACGGGCCGGACGGATTCGCTTGAAGATTTCGCTGCCTTCCGCCTGCATCAAGCCGTTGAAAGAATTAATTTAGCAGAGACCCAAGCCCTGAAGCATTATGTCAAAAAAGGGCTAAACTTCGCCTTTGTGGGCTTTGAATCAGATTTGGGCGTCCGCTTGAACAAAGGCCGTCCCGGGGCAGCCGCAGCGCCACATGCCATTCGCCAAAAACTGGCGTCCCTGCCTTTAAAATTCGACGATGTCGGCTTTGTGGACGTAGGGAATATTTACGCCACAGACGACTTGACCCGGGCTCAAAAGGCGTTGGGTGAAATTGTCGCCCAGTTGCTGCAAGAAGGCTTCTTACCGATTATATTAGGTGGGGGTCATGAGACCGCTTTAGCCAGCTATTATGGCCATTGGTTCAATAAGGAAGCCAGCCTAGGAATCGTCAATATTGATGCCCATTTCGATAACCGGCCCTATGAAGCCGACGGGCCAACTTCAGGGACGATGTTCCGTCAAATTTATGATATGACCGAAAGCCAAGATTGGCCTTATGCATATTTTGTTCTAGGGATACAAGACCATGGCAACACCCAGGAACTCTTTAATTTCGCCGATGAAACGGGAACCGTCTACTTCTCTGCCCAAGACTTGTTAGGCGGGCAATCGAATGGGATTTATAACGTCCTGGATAGTTGGTTGGCTGATTTAGCCAAGGTGCACTTGACCATCGATATGGATGTCTTCAATGTGGCCCTAGCGCCAGGTGTGAGTGCAACCCAGCCCTTTGGCATCTTTCCGCAGGATATTATGCCTTATTTGACACACTTGTTGAAAAGCGGCAAAGTTGCCTCCATTGATGTGGTGGAAGTGTCACCTGAAAATGATCAAGCGAACGGCCAGACGGCCCAACTGGCGGCTGTCTTGTTGTATTACCTCATGCAAATTTGGGCAGAGGTTGAGCAGGGTAAGGATGCCTAGATGAGCTGATCTATTGTGAGGGTAGCTAGCCACACTTGGCCAAAGGAAAAGCCTGCAAGGATGATTGCTTGCAGGCTTTTGTGCAGGACTGAGTTTAAGCTGAATTCGAAATGCGCGATTCATAGGGTTTGGTTATTGGCTGAGATCTTGTCCAATGAGGTTTTTTGTAACGAATGGCATGTCGGACGATTAGTGCAAGCCTTCTTGGAGGGCTTGTTGGCAGACTTGTTTGACGATTTGAGTGAAGGTGATATAAGTATCTTTGGTGACATATTCGTCGACTTTGTGGGCTAGGCGGGTTTCGCCAGGACCGAACATGGCGAAGGGGAAGCTTTCGTCCTTGCCTTGCAGTAAGCTGGCTGCATCGGTAACGCCGGTAGAGGCAATCAATGGCAATTCTTTGTAGCCCAAGGCTTCTTGGCCCACTCGCTGCATGATGCGGATGAAGTTGGACGCGCCGTCTGTGAAGACGGAAGGCAGGTCCATGGTGCAGGTGACTTTGATTCTTTGGCTCTCTTCACCGGCGTTGGCTGCTTCTTCAAGTTCTTGGAATATTTGTTTCACTTCAGGATTATCCAGTTCCGGCACGGTGCGGGCATTGATTTCAATATGAGCCGATTCCGGGATAGAGTTGACTTGTTGACCACCTTCAATGACAGTGGTATTAATTACAAAATCACCCAAAATATCATTCGTCCGTCCTAAGCTGCGGAAGCGTTCATTCATAGTATTGATAAATTCCGCTAGCTTATCGATTGCGTTATAGCCGAGTTCCGGCAAGGAAGAGTGGGCCGCTTCGCCGTAGCTGTCAACGCGGAAATTCATCGAGCCTTTATGGGCATAAATAATGTCATTCACCGACGGTTCCGTCACCCACAAAGCGTCAACATCATCCATATAACCCTCTTGATAGAATTGACGGGCACCGGCCCCACCGACTTCTTCCCCAACCGTCGCCATGAGTTGAATTGTCCCCTCATGCTCGTTAAAAAAGCCCTCGCTTTTCAGTTCAATCATGGCAAAGACAAGGTTCAACAAGCCGGCCTTCATATCGTTGGTTCCCCGCCCGTAAAGCTTGCCGTCTGCTTCACGCAAGGTAAACGGGTCCGAGGTCCACGCATCGATATTCCCAGCAGAGACAACGTCCATGTGGCCCGACAGGGCAATGGTCGGCTTACCTGAGCCGATTTTAGCAAAGAGATTAGAACGAGTGGTGGAACCATCAACGGGGATCACATCACTATCAATGTCATGCGCTGCCAGTAGCTTTTGGAGGTAGAGGGCAACCTCATGCTCACCTTCATTGACCGAAGCTATGGCAATCAAATCCGCAAGTATCGACACATGTTCTTCTTCAGTAAATTGTTTCATTCGATTCACTCCTTTAGGCCTATTGTACGCCAAATGAATTTAATTGCAATAATCTTTATCATGACCCAAAAACGCACCCAACCGCGCTTGTACTTGTAAGTTGGGTGCGTTTTTGGCGAATATTTAATGAGGCGTTGATTACTTAGTCGTGGTAGACAGTTTGGTCTGAGTTGAGCCAGCTGTAGCCCCAGCCCATGACGAAGCCTCCGCCAACGATATTGCCGATAAAGCTAGTGAGCCAGTGCAGGAGGATAGTGCTCCAGGCGAAGCCGCCACCAGCTAATTGGCCGAAGAGAAACAGGGCGTAGTTGGCGACCACGTGGTCATAGCCGAGGAAGACGAAAGATGTAATGAGGGCAGCGATAAAGAGCATCTTGGCTGTGTCGTCTTTCATACGCATTTGGCCCATAATGGCAATGTTGACAAAAACGTTGGCGAGGATACCATCAATGAATACGTTCAGTAGTGGCTTGGCTAGCTTAGTAGCAGTGGCAGCCAAATAAAAGTCGCCGTAAGGGCTAGCAGAAAAGTCGATGGTCAGACTGGCGAGGCCGACGAGGAGGGCGGTACCAATCCAATTGCCGACGCCGCATTCAAGCATTATTTGGAAGGCTTTCTGGTAAGAGACCCAGCCTTGTTTGGCTCCTGCGGTGAGGTACATCATATTGGACGTCGCTAACTCACCATTGAGGAAGACGACAACAATCAGCCCGATCGGGAAAATTAGCGAGTAAATAATTTTGCCAAGGACGGGTGACATGGCTTGAAAATGACCAGCGATGACGCCACCGACCAGGCAGCCAATCGTCAGCAGGAAGCCGGCGTAGATGGTGCGGACGAAGTATTTGCTGTGGGCGGTTTCGTAAAGCTTGGTTTTGCGCTCAACCCCGCCTTGTAAAGCTTGCATAAATGGACCAGTTTGTGACACGGGACACACTCCTCTTGTATAATATTGTTGTTTAGTCGAATTATAGGTGAGTGCTGCAGGATTGTCAAAACAAATTCGGTGTATTGGTGGGTGAATTGGGGAATGTTCGAGTTGGTGGTTGTGGTGGGGGTGTTGGTGCGTGGGCGGTGGTGGATGAATGCTAGCGGAGTCTCATATATGTCTAAATTCCGTGGGAACTGAGTCCGACGGAATAAAATTGGGTGAAAATTTCGTGGGAAAGGTGTCCGGCGGAATAACCGGCGAAATTTATTCAGTGGGCGGTGGTCCCCACGGAATGCAGTAGCAAGGTTTGCGCAGACGTTTGCCTGAGTCACGTCGTTCTGTTTTCTATTGACGACAAAGCCGATTGGCGTATTGAATAACTTAAAGCATTTGCTGCTTTAGGTTATCTTATCTAGTTCAATAAGGAAGCCACGGCCGCCAGCCGTGGCGTATTTGTATCTGTAGTTTCAGCTACCGGCAAATGAATAGCGTTCGTCCGTGATTCTTATCCCCTCCACTGTCTACGCCTAATCAGTACTCTGCGAGACGTTGGTCTACAGTAAGTGTTTTTGGCGCACCCAGCCTTTAGCCTTTTGTTGCTTTTTTGGCAAGGGGATGTTGCGGTTTTTGCAATGGATTTTTGCTTGGTGAAAGCGTATGCTTAAGTAAATACAGCAAAGGAGTGTAGTGTTATGAGTATTTGTGAATTGTTGCAGATTGAGTATCCGATTATTCAAGGGGCATAGCGCGGGTTGCGACGCATCAGTTGGCGGTTGCGGTGTCGAATGCTGGTGGTTTGGGCTTAATTGCTGCCGGTGGGGTGCCGCTGGATATTCTGCGGGAGGAGATTCGGCAAGCGCAGGCTTTGACGGATAAGCCATTCGGGGTGAATTTGATGATGCCAGATCCGAATGTGGAAGCTCAGGCGGATGTGGTGATTGAAATGGGCGTGAAGGTGGTCACGACCGGGGCAGGGACGCCTAAGAATATTTTCCCACGTTTGAAGGAAGCAGGGGTTGTGGTCATTCCGGTTATTGCTTCAGTGAAACATGCCAGAAAGATGGAGGAATTGGGTGTGGACGCGGTTGTGGCAGAAGGGCAAGAGGCGGGCGGTCATATCGGCCAAACCTCAACAATGGCTCTCTTGCCGCAAGTTGTGGATAGTGTGAATATTCCGGTCTTAGGCGCGGCCGGAATTGGCGATGGGCGCAGTGTGGCAGCCATGTATGCCTTAGGTGCAGCGGGGATTCAAGCGGGCACGATTTTTCTGACGGCGGAAGAGTGCCCAATTCACGCGAATTACCAGCAAGCGGTCTTGGCGGCCACGGACACGGGGACGATTGTGACTGGCCGCAAGGCAAAGGATTCGGTGCGTTCTTTGACGAATCCGATGTTGGTGGAGTTTGCCCAATTGGAGGCCGCGAATGCCCCGCATGAAGAATTGGAGCAGTTAACCCTAGATTCCTTGGCCCGGGCAGTTTATGAAGGTGATATGGAGACGGGTTCTGCTATGGCCGGGGAAATTGCGGGCATGTTTACCGAAATGCGCCCGGCGCGCCAGATTATTGTGGATTTGTTCGCGGAGGCCGAAGCTGTGGCAGCCAATCTGCAAATTAAATATTAACCATCTTAAGGAAAAATGGCTTGTTCGCAAATGTTGCGGGCAGGCTTTTTTGCTTGGTTGGTGAAGTGTTTTTTTGGCAGAATGATTATTTTGAAAAGGCTTTCTGTATGGGCAAGCTTTCCGTTATAATGGGGTGAGACGTGGTTCGAGAAAGGGTGATTGCGATGAAGCAGTGGCGATTGTTGGGCTTGTTTGTGATGAGTGTGTGGGTGCTTTCCGGATGTGGGGCGGTCTTTGATCCTTTTGCGATGGGTTCGAATGTTGAGGAGTCGCTGCCTGATTATACCTGGCAGGAGGCATATGAGACGGCCGATTATGGGGCCGATGAAGCGGGGCAAGAGGTGGTGGTGTCTGGCTTTGCTGAAGTGGAGAGTAAGCAGTATTCACAGACTTTGGACGAGCTGCGGACCTTGATTCAGTCCTATGATGGGAAGGTGACGAGCCAGGATGCGTCCCATACCTTTGATGAATATACGCATCAGAAGTTGCGCTGGACGCACTTTTCGGTGCGGATTCCCAGTGATCAGGTGGAGACATTGCTGACGGATATTCAGGAAAAATATGCCTTGCGCCGTTTCGCGGTGAATTCTTATGATGTGGGGGATGAGCTGGCGACAGATGAAAAGCGATTAGCGGAAATTGCAGCACGTATGGCCGAGATTGATGGAGCTCTCGCAAGTGAGGATGTATCGAGTCTTGAGAAATCGACCTTGCGGGAGGAGCAGCAAGATTTGGAATTAGAGCAGCGGAGTTTAGTACAAAATATCGAAGAGTTGCGGAAGGACGTGGCTGATGCGCAAATCGATGTGAGTGTCTTTGAAGTCTTGCGCTACACCGATGAATCCGCAAGTCTTGGCCATCAGTTCCAGCGGGCTTTTAGCGGTTTCTTTAGCTTTGCGATTCCAACCTTGGCTTTGAGTTTGGTAAGTCTGTTCTTCGTGATTCCTTATATTATTGTGGCGGTTGTGACCTATCTCCTGGTGCGGAAGTTGCTAAGATGGGTGAAGCGTAAGGAGGGGGATTAAGGACGACTCGCCTTCAAAATACTTGCTTGGTTAGCGCTTAGTTGGAAAAATGGATGAACAGATCGTTATCCTGGAGCATTTCTGAGTATTTGATAAGTAATACTTATTGTTTTGTAATTCACAATATGGTATAGTTATATTATGGCAACACAATAATGAGATAGGAGTGCGATGGATGAAGAAATTTATTAAGATATCGCTGGCCGCAGCGATGAGTTTGAGCGTGCTGACGGGTCTGTCACCGGTGGCAAAAGCTCAGGACTTCACAGCTGGAACCTATGAGGGGACAGCCGAAGGTTATGGTGGAGACGTGAAGGTTGAGGTGACCCTCAGCGAAGACCGGATTGTAGGTATTGAGACGGATGCTCCGAATGAAACAGCTGGTATTGGGGATGATGCGATTGAGACGTTGACTGAGCAAGTGATTGCTAGTCAGTCGCTCAATGTGGACGTTGTCTCTGGGGCGACAGGTTCTTCAACTGGTTTCCTAGCAGCTTTAACGGCAGCTTTAGAAGCAGCGGGTGTAGACGTAGCAGCCCTTGAAGAAAAAGATGTTGAAGCAGATACTGGTGAAACGATTGAAGCGCAAACGACCGACGTCATTATTATTGGCGGGGGTGGGGCAGGACTTGCTGCAGCAGTGAGCGCGCATGAAAATGGTGCCCAAGTGATTCTTGTGGAGAAGATGCCACGCTTAGGTGGAAATACGATTATTTCAGGAGCAGCGTATAACGCCGCCGATCCAGACCGCCAGCAAAGTATTGAAATGACTGATTTGGAGAAGGAAACGGTCGAAGCAATTATTGCTGAGGTGCAGGACGATGAGCTAGTTAAAGAATGGCAAGCGACCCTTGCTGAGGAGTGGGAAGCTTATCAGGCGTCTGGGGAAACCTACCTTTTTGACTCGCCTTCTTTACATAAACTTCAAACTTACAATGGCGGCGATAAGCAGGCAGACCCTGTCTTAGTGGACCAATTTGGTGATCAAGCTTATGAAGCCATTGAGTGGTTGGAAGGCCATGGTATGGAATTTAATGACCACATGTTTACTGTCTTAGGAGGACTTTGGTCTCGTGCCCATAAACCAGCCAAACCTTTGGGAACTGGTTATGTTGATACGTTGACTGAATACTTCGAGGAGCATAGTGATGAGATGCAGTACTTCTTAAATACGGAAGCAACTGATTTAATTATCGAAGATGACAAAGTTGTCGGTGTTGTTGTCTCATCAAATGGCGAAGATGTGGAATTGCGGGCTAATAATGCGGTTATTGTTGCAGCAGGTGGTTTTGGTGCTAACGTAGAGATGCGTGAAGAGTTCAATGAACATTGGCCATCGCTGAAAGACATTAAGACAACGAACCAAACCGGTGCGACCGGTGACGGTATTCGCCTTGGTCAACAAGCTTCGGCCAACCTTGTTGGTATGGAGCATATCCAGTTACTGCCAATGGGAGACCCAGAAACGGGTAGCTTGAGTGGTAATATTGAGCAAGGGGTACAGGACCGTATCTTTGTCAATAGTGAAGGGAAACGCTTCGTCAATGAGGGTGAGCGTCGCGATGTGATGACGGAGGCCTTATTTGACCAAGAAGATGCAATGATGTGGACGATTGTGGACCAACATTCTTACCCAACCGGTGACACGAAGAATAACTTCAATGAAACGATTGATGAGTTAATTGAAGCAGGTCGGGCTTACAAGGGAGATACCTTGGAAGAATTGGCGGAGCAGATTGGGGTTGACCCAGAGAATCTAGTAGCAACCGTTGAGGAATTCAACCAAGCCGTTGAAGGTGAAATTGAAGACCCATTCGGCCGTACTTTATTCGACAACAAGCTTGATACAGCACCATTCTATGCGGCTGCCCGCAAGCCAACCGTTCACCACACGATGGGTGGTCTGCAAATTAACAAAGCAGCGCAAGTCTTGAACGAAGCTGGCGAACCAATCGAAGGGCTATTCGCAGCCGGTGAAGTAACCGGTGGTATTCACGGAAGTAACCGTCTGGGCGGAAATGCCTTAGCTGATATTATGGTCTATGGGCGCATTGCTGGAGCTAATGCAGCCAATGCCGGTAGCGGTGAATAAACCAATCTAAAAAACCAAACAAGACACCAGTCCTCAAAAGCAGGCTGGTGTCTTTGTGCTAGTTGGAAGATAATTATGGTATAGGAATCTAACAAATGAGCCGTTCTCTACAGATTTGAAGCCCCAGCCTGTACGCTTCAGGCATCGCAGTCCATTTAGGTTAGGTGACTAAATTAGGGGTCGGGCTTTAATTGTCACTGGGAAGGTTGTCGGATCCTGACAGGGTTGCCGGTAAAATTTAGCATATTCTTTCCCTTGCTCTGGATCGACTTCAGGGGCGCTGTTGAAGTTGTCGAATTGGACGTGAAGGGCAATTGGCTCATCGGCGTAAGAATAATACATCAACATATCGCCAAGGTAGCTATTTGCCAGATAATCATTGTTCATTGTTAAAGTGAGGCTGTCGATGAAATACGTTTTGGGATCGTGATAAATGACTAAATCGATGGGCAAGGTGCTCTCATTCAGCAATTCGTCATAGAATGCTATCATATAAAGGATATTGGTAACAGTATCATCAACTTTCAAACTTGTGTTCAAGGTGGTGTGCAGCATACTGATGAGGGTCAATATATCGGTGCCACTTAATTGAAGCTTAAGCAAATACTGATCTAAATCCCCGTCGCGGCCCTTATAGACGATAAAATCGTCTTTGTCAGCAATATCCCAGAAGGCACGCCATGTTTTGCGGGTTTGTGGGAGGAACTAGTCGAGATTGTCTAAATAATTCTGGAGAGGGTTCTCCAGCTCTTCATCAGGATAGTCCCTGTGATAGCTGTAAAGGGTGTCATCAACGAAATATAAGCCACCCTACCAAGTTGACTCATAGGGTTTTGGCGCGACATTATATCAATGCTCATGGCAACGTTGGGCTGGAAATGCGCATTCAGCGGAATTTCAACCCGGCCATTCTCGTAGTCGATTTCAATCAGACCAGTGAGTGCTTCGACTTCCGCATAGGCTTGCAAAGTGTCTTGGTAGGGAATTCTTTCTGGATAACTTCGGCAGGTTCTTCGGTGTCCGGAAGGGGCATGGCTGGATTCGGCTTAGGAATATTCAAATCACTTGCTTGTACTGATGCGATGGGAAGGGCAGTTTGATAAAGAAGCTAGGCACACGTTGTGATTTTCAGAATCGTTTTTTAGCTCCTCCCTTGGATCCATTTTACTAATTAAATTATAACAAATTTCGTGCAGAGGGTATTTATATCGGAGCTTAAATACACCCAAATAACACAGATAAGACTGCTGTTATCGGACGGAACAGGTGAACATGTGCGTGAGAACTAAAATTGTTTACTCACATTGAATTCTCATAAAAACTTGACAAAGGCTCCCAGTCCTTGTAGAATGACTCCAACAGATAAACGCAGTGATGTGGAAAGTAAGTGGAGAGTCCTTTGTAGAGAGCTTGCGTCAGGTGAAAGCAAGTAAGGAATCCCCACCGAAAATGGCCACAGAGCGGTCACTCCGACTGATTTGCAGAAGGGGTGAACGGAAGCGCCCGTTACAAGCGCCGCAGTATCGACCTTTAAGTCCGTACTGGCAGAGGCTTTAGCCGTGAGGTTGAAGCGAATAAAGGTGGTAACACGAGCAGACTCTCGTCCTTTTAGCTAGGACGGGGGTCTTTTTTTGTCTGTTGGTTCAATTCTTTGACAGAAAAGATTGAACGTTGTAGAATTACATTTGTAACCAAGTTGAAGGAGGGGTTTATATGGCAGAAATCTGTTGTTGGAGTATGGCACTGTATCGTTAGCTACTCCACGTCAAATAAAGAAAGTTGGTTAAACCATGCAAGAATTTATCGCTTTACTTATCGGACTCATCGGGTTCGCCTTAATTTATTATCTCAAGAAACGTGACCAATCCTTCCTTGTTCGGGTATTGGTCGCAACCGCCGTCGGAGCCGTTATCGGTCTCATCTTTGGTGAACAGACAACTTATTTGGGTACGATAGGCCAAATATATATTAATCTTCTAAAAGCCCTGGTTGTGCCTCTATTACTGGTATCGATTTTGCACACGGTTACTTCCTTGGAAGATTTGAAAACCTTGCGATCCATCGGCGCAAAAAGTATTGGGGTTTTAAGTTTGCATAATGTGCTCGGCTCCGTCATCGCCATTATCGTTGCCTTTGTGATGGGCTTGGGGCAGGGTGCAGACATTGAAATTCCGGCTGGGACCGAAATTGCGGAAGTGCCGACCGTCTTGGAGACGATTGTCAGCTTCTTCCCGACGAATATTATTGACGATGCGGCCAACAACCGGGTCGTACCGATTATTATCTTTGCAATTATTCTAGGTCTGGGGGTTCTGCTTTATCCTGATAAGGCAAAGATCAAGCCCTTTACGGACGTGGTTAATGCGACCAACGAAGTGATGTTCAAGGTCATCAGTGTGGTCACCCAGTTCACGCCTTACGCGGTTCTATCGCTACTAGCTTCCAAAGTAGGTGGCATGGACCTCAGCTCGGTCGGATCTATTCTGATGGTACTCGTGGCGGTGTTTGTGGCAGCTTTCTTCCACGCCTTCATCACCACCCCCATCATCTTGGCGCTCATTGCCCGAGTTAACCCCATCCATTTCATCAAAAAATTCTTCCCCGTCTTCATGTTAGCCTTTACGACCCAATCTTCGGTCGGTTCTGTGTCCGCTAATATGGAGGCCCAAATCGACATGGGCGTACCAGAACGCATTGCATCCTTCGCCGGACCAATTTCAACCGTCTTCGGTATGCCAGGATGTGCAGCCATCTGGCCAGTGACCATCGCCATGTTCACAATTAACGCCCTAGGTATTGAAGTTAGCTTCGGCTTCTACTTCTACATGATTCTAGTAGCCCTGCTCGTATCCATTGGTACTGTTGGCGTCCCAGGTATCGCAACCGTTGTTGCTACAACCTTCTTCCTCGCCGTCGGCTTCCCAGCTGAGATGGTCATTCTCATGACACCAATCTCTGCCATCGCTGATATGGCACGCACCGCAACCAACGTCCAAGCCGGTGGTTCAACCGGTGTCATCGTCGCCGCCTTAGAAGCCGAGCTGGACCAGGCGAAGTATAAACGCAAGGAGCGGACCGAGTTTGCGAATGAGTAAGGTTTAGATAAAGTTTGATTAAATGATAGATTGGCTCGCTGCCCGCTCAACTTCAGTTGGGCGGTTTTTTTAAGTTGTTGGGGATGGTGAGGATTCTGCTTTGCGGGCGAGTGTCGTATAAATACGACAGGATTCCGTGGGGAAGTGGTCTGACGGAATAAAATTGGGTGAAAATTCCGTGGAGAAGTAGTTAAATGGAAGAAAAATCGCGGAAACTTCCGTAGGGGCTTCTTCCGACGGAATAATCGGCGGAATGTATTCCGTGGGCGGTGGTCTCGACGGAATCGGCCAGTAGCGATTGTGCAGATGTCTGTTTGGGGCAAGTCGTTTCGTCATCTAAAGACGTCAAAGCAGATTGGTGGATTGAATAATCCAAAGCACTGGTTGTTTTAGGTTACCTTATCGAGATCAATAAGGAAGCCACGGCTGCCAGCCGTGGCTAATCGATATACTGTTTTGCGTCCGGTCGTCTATATGCGACCGGATTCCGTGGGGAACGGTCTCGACGGTATTCGCGCTGACTTTAACCGGTCAATCAGCATCCAAATCCGCCAACTGAACTCCTCCATAGCAATAATTTAGCCGAACTTAACTTTTTGCTTGACTTCCTGCGATAAACTTCGTATAGTAGAGTTAACAGGTGAAAGTTTATTCATGTGAAGAGTCATCAATATATTGGAGGAGGATTAGCGATGAACGAGTATCGAAAGGGTAGGCTGAATCACAAGGATGGGGGTGTGCAGAAGCATTACCGTGGCAATGAGGTGCACGACCATGACCACGGTCACGCGCATGACCATACCACTGAGGTGCGACTTTTTATTGCGGCTGTGGTTGCCTTTGTGCTGGCCCGGTTTGTGCCAGTGCCGGCGTGGTTGGCTGCGAGTTTGCATGTGGCGACGGTGTTTCTGGCCGGCTACCATGTGATGTATGAGGGCTTTGTAGACACTTACCGCGATAGTAAGGCGGCAGGGACGTTTCGGCCGAATACGCATTTGTTGGTGGCGTTGGCTGCGACTGCGGCTATTTTGATTGGGGAGTTCTCGGAGGCGTCTTTGGTGGTCTTGATTTTCGCTGGGGCGCATTATTTGGAGAATTATGCGAAGGAGCAGAGTCAGAAGGAGATTACCAGTCTTTTGCGGTTGAATCCGTCCAGTGCGCGCCGTATTCAAGCGAATGGTGAGCTGGAGGAAGTGGATGTGAGCGCCTTGGCTAAGGGGGACATGGTGCGGGTGCTCCGGGGTGACCAGGTGCCGGTGGATGGTGAGGTGACGCGGGGGCTGGCGGTTTTGGATACGATGTCGATTACCGGCGAGAGTGTGCCGGAGGAGACCAGTCCGGGCTCGGCGATTTACGGTGGGACGATTAATGTGGGCGAGGCGTTTGATATGCGGGTGACCACTTCGAGTGAGGAAACGGTCTTTAGCCAAATTCTCAAGGTCGTCGAAAGCTCGCAAAAAAATCTCTCCCCCGTTGCTCAAAAGTTGAAGCAATGGGAACCGCGTTACGTTACGACGGTTCTTCTGGCAGTGCCCCTGGTCTTTGTGGTGTCCCGTTTGGTGACGGACTGGACCTTGCAGGAATCGCTTTACCGCGCGGTGGTAGTGCTGGTGTCGTCATCACCGTGTGCCTTGGCGGCTGCATCGATTCCGACGAATCTGTCAGCCATCTCCAACTTGGCCCGCAATGGCATCCTCTTTCGTGGGGGCGACGACATTGCGAATTTTGCGGATATTCATGCCATCGCCTTTGACAAAACCGGAACCCTAACGGAGGGCCGGCCGCAAGTAACGGACTACCACTTCGAACAAGGGGAGCTGGCCGAAACTTATTTGCCGATTATTGTAGCCATGGAATCTTCGTCCAACCATCCGCTAGCAGAAGCGGTGGTTGAAGCCTTTGGCCACCTGCGGGATCACCAGTTGACCCTGGATGTGGAGAACCAAATCGGATCTGGCTTGAACGCAGACTATCAAGGTCGACACTATTCCATCGGCAAGCGCACGGATGAAGATGAGCTGTCCCCTGAGTTGGCAGAGCATTATGCAAACTATGCCCAAAGTGGCAAAACACCGGTCCTCTTCCGGGTGGACGGTGAAGTGGCGGGGCTATTTGCTTTCTTGGACCTGCCAACCGAGGAAGCCCGCCAAACGATACACTACCTCAACGACCAGGACATCCAAACCTATATGCTGACCGGGGACAACGCCGGGACGGCACAGGCAGTGGCGGAGGACTTGGGTATCGAGCACTATTACGCCGATATTTTGCCTGAGGAGAAGGCGGTGCGCATTGAGGAAATCCGCGTTGAGAGCGGGTTGACGGCCATGGTTGGTGACGGGGTTAATGACGCGCCGGCCCTGGTCACGGCGGATATTGGCTTTGCCATGGGCGAGGGCACGGACGTGGCGATTGAGGTCGCGGACGGGATTATTACCAATAATCGCTTGAGCAAGCTGATTTACGCCCATCGAATCGCCCGCAAAATGAACCGCGTCGTCCTGCAAAATATTGCGATTGCGCTCTTCGTAGTTGTGGTGCTGAATCTGTCGAACTTGCTGGGTGGCTTGAAGTTGGCGACGTCAATTATCTTCCACGAAGGCTCGACGATTCTGGTGATTGTTAATGGCTTGCGTTTGTTGCGACAAACTGAATAAGGTTACAAGTCACGGCTGGCAGCCGTGGCTTTTTTTGCCTATACTGAGGTGGGTTAAATCGCGTATAATATGCTTAAGCAAAGGAGGCTGATGGTATGTCGGATGTGAATTTTTATATTGTTGCCCACCGCGGGGTTTGGGCGGGGAATATTGTGCAGAATACGAAGGAGGCCGCTCAGCTGGCCCAGCAGGCGGGGGCGGATATTGTAGAAATTGATGTCTGTCGCAGTAAGGACGGGGAGTATTACCTCTTTCATGATGGGGCGGAAATGGATCTTCTGGGCGTGGCAACGCCTTTTGACCAGCTGACGTCTGCGGAGATTGACGCTTTGGAGCTGTTGAATGCGACGCGTCAGCCGTCCGGTTACCGTGTCAATCGTCTGGTTGATTTCTTGGCCTGGCTGCCGGCGACTTATAGGGTCAACTTGGACCGCACTTGGCCCTACTGGCAGGATCACACTTTCTGGCAAATTCTGAATAATTCTGGCAAAAATGGTCAGTTACTGCTAAAAGCACCAGCCGAGTATCGTCTGCCAGACACAGAAGTGGCCTACTTCCCGATTATTAAGTCCCAAGCCGATTTCCAAAAAGTGCTGAACGTACCGCCAATAAAGCTGGTCGGGGCAGAATTTGTGATCGCGGATTGGCAGGCAACGGATTTGTTGGAGCCGGCCTTCTTGCAACAAATGCACCAGATTTACCCCTTGCGACTGGTTAATGCGGAAAATTTGGGGCCGACTAAGCCGCTATTTGGGTCTTATCATGATGACGGGGCGCTGATGAACGCGGGCAAGGATTGGCAAGTCATGCTGGATTATGGTTTCAATGCGATTCAGACGGATTGGACTCGGGCATTGTGGGAGTTTCGTCAAAAGGGGCATTAACTTCTGTGCTAGAAGGCCACGCAAGGGCACTTTATGAGACTTACGTGGGTCATTCAGCAATTCTAAAATAGGGATAAACATGTTGATGTTATCAAATTACAGGCCATTATGCATTTGACACAGTAAGCGCCTTCTATTATAATAAGTGCATTAAATCACAATAAAGGGGAATGTATTTTAATGAATCTTAGAAAAAGCATTCAACTGGGTGCAGTTGGCTTAATGTTGTCTTCATTGGTCACGCCAGTTGCTGCACAAACTTATCAACCAGGAACTTATGAAGGGAAGGCTGCTGGTTTTGGTGGGGATGTTCACGTTCAGTTGACGGTGGATGCTGAGCAAATTACAGATATTGTAATTACCCATGCGGAAACGCCGGATATTGGTGGAAAGGCCATCGAAGATCTGGAGGCCGATATTGTCGCTGAGCAGAATACAGATTTAGCCGTAATCACAGGCGCTACGGTAACTTCAGAGGCCTTGCAAGATGCGCTCAATGATGCGCTCAGTCAAGCCCAGGGTGAAGTAGCCGAGGAGACAGTGTCAGAGGCAGGTAAGGTTACGTTTGAGCCGGGTACTTATACAGGTAGTTACGAAGGTATGATGGGGCCGGTGGAAGTGATTGTAACGGTTTCGGAAGATAAGATTGAAGCTGTTGAAATTGGCGAGGAGAATGAAAGTTCTGGAATTGGTGAGCAGGTCTTCAATACAATTCCGGCACAAATTGTGGAATACCAATCGCTAGATGTGGATACGGTCAGTGGAGCAACGATTACGTCTGTGGCTGTGAAACTAGCAACGGAAGACGCCTTGCAACAAGCTGGGGCGGATATTGATTCCTTGCACGAGGTACCAACCGATGCTTATAAAGAAGACGGTGAGTATGACTATGACGTAGTGGTCGCTGGGGGCGGTCTGGCTGGTTTAACGGCAGCGCTGAAGGCGGCGGAAGAAGGCGCTAACGTTGCGCTGATTGAGAAGACGGGCATGCTCGGTGGAACGAGTATTACAGCGTCAGGAAATATTTTGGGAGCGAATGCTGAGGAGTATGTGGAGCCGATGTATGAGGCTTGGCAGGCGCGCAGTAAGTCGCAGGAACAAGATCCGATTGATGAGGAGAAGTTGCGCACGATTGTGGAAGCTTCGCCGGAAGTTATGGCCTTGTACGATTCAGTCGGGGTTGAATTCAATCTGGAAGTGGATGAGGAGAAGAATTTCCAAACCTTCCGCGCAGCACCGAATGATAAATCCGTGAAGAATGCGGAAGCTATTACGATTCCATCGAAAGACGCTAACAAAAAAGGTGGTGCCCAGTGGATCGAAACCTTGATGGCGGCCGTAGAAGAAGCTGGTGTGGACGTTTACTTGAATACACCTGCAACGGAAATGATTCAAGACGAAGATGGCACCGTCCTTGGCCTGATCAGTGACTCTGAGAAATATGGCCACAAGGTGTTCAATGCAGACGCCACTATTTTGGCGACGGGGGATTATGCCCGCAATGAAGAATTGACGGCTGAATTGAGTGATACGGCAGCTGGCGAAATGTCAGCAACCGCAATCGGCAACACGGGAGACGGCTTCTTGATGGCCGTTGAAGCCGGAGCAGCCGTGCACGACTATCAAGAATCCATGTCGGGTGTCTTCAACGCGAACCCATTCGACATGCCAATGATCGGCGACCCAACCAACGGCTACCCATTCGAGGCGGTATTGTTGAATTTGGAAGGCAAACGCGTCTACGCTGAAGACGGCGGCAGCCACCCGCAGAAATTCCAATTCGTCAATGCCAACGGACCGAACTCGGCCTGGGCCATCATGGACGCCCCAATCGCCGAAAACTTCGTCAACTTACAAGAATACGTCCAAAAAACCGAAGAAGGCGACCCGTACATTCGCGTCTACGAAGCAGACAGTATTGAAGAACTCGCCGAACTCATGGAACTGCCAGCGGATGTCGTTCAAGCAGAAATTGACCGCTACAACGAATTAGCCGAACAAGGCGAGGACACAGATTTCGATAAGAAACCAGAATTCCTCCAAGCCATCGACGAAGGCCCATACTACGCGGCATATCTCTACGACAACACCCGTGGTAACTACGGCGGCATCGTTACCAACAACGACACAGCCGTTGTCGACGAAGAGGGCAACCCAATCCCAGGCCTCTTCGCCAGCGGCATCATCTCATCCGGCGACATCTTCGGCGACTACTACCCAGGACGCCAAGCCCTAGGCATCGCCTCTCACATGGGCTACATCTCCGGAAAGACCGCTGCCAATTACGCCGCTAATAACTAATTCAATCATAAAATGAATGTGTGCACCCATCCGTCATGTGCGGATGGGTGTTTCTATGTCTTTAAGGGGTGTGTGATTGTTGCTTATATATGTCTGGATTCCGTGTAAGCGGTCGATAATCAGGTAACTTGATAATTCTCTGACAACCTGGACACCAAAACCAAGGATCTCAAGCAATTTACAGAAAGTCTAAATAAAATTGCCCGTTAGAAAGTTAAGCTCTCTAACGGGCATTGCTTTGTTATTATGATTCTTTTTTACCGAGTTTTTCTTTTACATAATCAGACCATGGTAAATAAGCCTGTAGACGGTCGAGTAAAGTTCCCTCGGCATACAGGGTGGGTAATTCTTCTAAGAGCAGTTGGAAATAAGCCACCGGAGAGAGGCCGTTCAAGTCAGCTGTCACTTTCAAAGATAGGATGATGCCAGAAGCTTGAGCTCCTTGCAGGCTGGATGAAAAGAGCCAATTCTTCCTGCCGATGACCAGTTCTTTGATGGACCTTTCTGCCAGATTATTGCTTAGCTCTAAGCGACTGTCCTTGAGGACATTCATAAAGTATTCTTTATGCTTGGTCGCATAAGCAATGGCTTTGGAGAGTTTGCCTGTTGTCGCTTGGTAACTGTAGGGTTCGATTAAATCGAACAAGTTGGTCAACACCACAGACAGTTCCTCTTGGCGTAATTGAAACCTTTCTTCAGCCGGCAAATCTCTCCAAGATTTCTCTAAGGCAAAAGCTTGGTCGCAGTAGGCAACCGCTTGAGCCGCAACTGAATCAGGAGGGGCATTGCTGGGCAGGCTCTCATAGAACTTGCGACGAAGGTGGGCAAAGCATCCCACTACCGTGATCTCATCCGGCAGATTCAAATAGGCGCTGTACATGTCCGAATGGAGATGGCCCTTGAAATCAGCTAAGAATTCCTGAGGCACCCGATGAGCTCGTGATTCATCGTGTAGATAGATTGCCACGGGGTGGGCCTCATGACGGCCAGATTGAAAGAGCCAATAATAAGTATTGGTTTTATCGCTTTCAATCACTCGATAGCTGGTTTCATCGGCATGAATAATGTCTTGGGATAGAAGCTCCTTGGCCAATTCTTCCCAAAGATAACCAAAGTAATATTGGGCACACAGAATATGCCACCGATTAATCTGTTGGCGATTAATCGGTAGCCCTCCCTCTTTCCAGACCTTTTCTTGCCGATAAGCGGGAACTTTGAGGACATACTTCTGTTGAATGGTTTGAGCGATCACCGAAGCAGACCCCAGACTATTTTGAATCGGGGCTTTTGGAACAGGAGCTTTGACGATTACATCTTGAGGCTCCTCTTCTGAGCAAGTTAAGCACTTGTAAGAGGTCCCATAATGGACTTGTTTTTCATAATGAGCAGGCTGGTAGACTACTTCTTCCCGGACCTTGGTCTTGCCAATTTCCACCATTTCGTCTTGACAACAAGGACAGGTCTTATCCTCTAACTTATGGACCACTGGAACTTCTTCGAACTGTTCCAAGACTTTGCGCTTTTGTCCTTTTTGTTTCTTTCTCTTTTTAGGAACTACCAGGTCTTCTTCATCTGGCAAGTCTGGAGATTCTTCAATGGGAGGCACCCCATCAAATAAAGATAGCTGACCGTCTGCGACCTGATGGGTCTCTTTGGACCGGCCAAAGAGTTTGTGGCGCAGGTACTGATTCTCCTCATTCTTCAAGTGGAGTTCTTGTTGGAGTAACTCTAATTGCTTAGCGAGTTGTTCATGACGGACAAGTAATTCTTCTCGTTCTGAAAGCAATTCCTCGCGTGTTAAGGTATCAACCATATCTGGGGCACCTCCTCCTTAAATAGATACCCCTATTCTACTAGATTTGCTTCCAAAAAGCAGCCACTAAAACACTAATAAAATAACTTTTTTGACGAAACTGAGATTGAAGATTTAAGGGGAAAGCCCTTTAATAACCTGGTCACCTCCATCAAACTCATGGGCTCTAAGCAGGCTTGATTAGCTCTGGGCCAGTGGACCTTACCATTCTCCAATCGTTTATAGATTAACTGAAAGCCTTCACCATCCCAATGTAGAATTTTGAAACGATCGGAGCGACTACCGCAAAAGAAGTAGTAAGCCCCATCAAAAGGGTCGTGATTAAAATCATGTTGAAGGAGAATTGCTAAGGTGTCGATCCCTTTACGCAGGTCAGTCTTACCATAGACGATGTAATAACTGTCTTCTTCAGTTAGTCGAATCAAAAAATCATCTCCTTTCTATTACTTATAGAATAATGGAGATGATTTAAATTTGATAGATACCTCATAATAGACCGCTTACGATTCCGTGGGAAGTGGTCTCGACGGAATAAAATCCGCCGAAAATTCCGTGGGGAGGTGCTCCGACGGAATATGGTACGAAAATCCTTTCGTGAGAACTGATTCCCGCGGAATCAGAGCATCTGAGCAGCGATCGAGTGGACAAACTGGATTGGATTTCTTTGGGGAAAAATTAGTTCTAGCCTTCGCCAAGTGAAACTTTGCCAACAGCGTATTGGATTGCCCCAAGCAAACTATTGCTTGGATACCTTTCACCAAACAACAAATAAGCCACAGCATCCCAGCCGTGGCTTATCCTCTCCTCATCATCCAATTCCCATCACATCTCCACATTCCCCGCCTTCAAATATCCAGCCGCTTCCAACTGCGCGGCTAACTGCAGCAACACATACTCATCCCCGCGCTTGGCGGCCAGCTGTGTACCCAACGGTAAGCCGTCCGCATTCTCGAACAAAGGCAGGGAGATGGCTGGTTGGCCGGTGATGTTCATCAACTGATTATAGGACGTGCGCAAATAGGTATAGTCAAAGGTCGCCTTGGTCACGTCCCACACTTCAGACGCATGTAAGGAGTCCATCTCCTGAATGCGCGCCAATAAAGCTGGCGGGTAGGCTAAATCCGCATTTTTCATGGCGACGTCCGAAACTGTTGGCGTTAAATAAATATCGTAGTCCTGATAGAGCAGCTCCATATACTCAAACAGCTGGTCTTGGAAGGCGTTAAAGTCGGAGTAGGCAGTCGCTGGCACATGGGGTGCTAATTGGTAGGCCACCCACACGAGCGGGTCAACCTCGCCCCAGCGCACCTTTTTGCCCGTTGCTTCAGCTTCGCGCACTAATTTGCCCGACTCCAAGCCCATCACCAAATAATAATAGTGCAAAATTGCTTCCTGGTCCACATCCAGCGCCACTTCCTCAAGGGTGTGGCCCAGGGCACGCAAGGCGCCATGGCTCGTCTCCAAAGCATTTGCTGCATCCTTAGAGAGAGCACCGCCCCGGGGATGCTGGCGGCTATAGGCAATCTTCAGCGGCCGGTCCAGCGCCTTCAGCTCTGGCTCACTTATTTCCGGCAGGCGGTACAGATTGGTCACTTGCTCTTTCTGCACGGTACGCAAATAATGGAAGCTATCCCGGACAGACCGGCTGAAAGCGGCCGTGGATTACTATTATTTCGACCTCATTGAAGCCTTGAAGCAGGATTTGAACAAGGTCCCCATGGAGAGCTATATTATGGAAATAGGCATGATCTATGCGGAAATTAAGAAGCTGAAGCGGGAATTACCCAAATTCCTCCGCCCCAAAAAGGTCCCTACTAGCCTCATGCATTTCTACTCGAAAAGCCACATCCATCAGGAGCCTTATGGGGTAGTGCTCGTCATTGCGCCTTGGAATTACCCAGTGCAACTGAGCCTCATTCCCGTAATTGGTGCCCTAGCTGCTGGGAACGGCGTCATTCTCAAACCCTCGGAAATGGCGACCAACGTCTCCCGGGTGCTCAATGAGTTAATTACCAGCACTTTCCCAGAGTACTATATTAAAGTCATGGAAGGGGACGGCCATGTCAGCCAAGACCTTTTGAAAGCCGGCGTGGATTATTGCTTCTTCACCGGCAGTACCGCGGTGGGCCGTGAAATTATGAAGCCGGCTAGCGAAAGCTTGACGCCCGTGACCTTAGAGTTGGGTGGCAAGAGCCCCGCGATTGTCACAGACAACGTGGATTTACGCCATGCTGCCCAGCGGATTGCTTGGGGCAAATTTACCAATGCCGGGCAAACCTGTATTGCACCGGATTATGTTCTGATTGATGAAGCTGTCTTGAAGCCTTTCTTAGCCGCCTTTAAGAATGCGGTCCATGAGATGTATGGGGCATGTCGCCGATTACGAATTCGGATTTCCCGAAGATTATTAATGAAGAGCATTATTGGCGTTTGAAGAACTTGGTGGAGCATAACGACGTTTACTTTGGTGGCCAAAGCGATGACACGGAGCGGGTCATTGCCCCGACGGTCGTATTGAATCCGCCGCTAGATGAGGAGTTAATGCAGGAAGAGATTTTTGGACCTATTTTGCCAGTATTGACGTATCAGGACTTGGTGGAAGCGGTGGTTTATATTCAGAGCAAGGACAAGCCTTTGGCCTTGTATCTCTTTAGCCGGGATGAGGCGACCAAGCATGATATTGTTAAATACGTGGCCTTTGGGGGCGGGACGATTAACGATACTCTCATCCACTTCACCAATCACAACTTGCCTTTTGGTGGCGTGGGAGCCAGCGGGATGGGCCAATATCACGGCAAGCATAGCCTCGAGACCTTCTCGCATCCGAAGGGCATCATGGAGAAGACCGACGCCTTTGACATCCCCCTGCGCTACCCGCCGTATACAAGCTTGAAAGAGCGGCTGGTGGGGTGGTTTATGTAGGGCGTAGGTTTAGCATAAGGCTGTGGTCCTCAGTTTGGAGGCAGGTCAAATCATTAATTGACTTAGATTTCGACTGTTTCAGGTCCGGTTTTTGTCAAGCATTCAAAAGTAGCTAATTTATACATTAATAACTTGCAAAAACTTAAAAGAATTCCTGCGTATTATCCATAAGAAAGTCTTGATTGTTAGGATGATAAATAGTTAGTTTATTCAAGGACATGTTGAGAAGATTTAATGATGTATTAAACAAATAAACCAAATAAACACTTAGGTAGATTTAAGTAATCTCTATAAATCTGCCGAACTTTTTCTTCGTTCAATCAAGTTGACATTGTATGGAAAAACAGTTTTTAAAAAATCACAAAATTCCCGAACATTAACCCTGCTATTCAATAATTATTCGGAAGTTTATGTTTACAATTTCATTTATTGTGCTAGAATCAAATTTGTTTTGTGCGCATGTTTTTTTGTAAGGAGGTTCTAATGATATCGCAGCGAAAGTGGTGGTTTGTATTACCGGGAACTGTCTTACTACTAGTATTCCTAATCCTGCCACTTATTTCTATTTTATGGCCAACGTTTTACGATGGTCAGTTGACACTATCTGGATACATTGATTTTTTTGGGGATTCATTCAATCGGTCTGTTTTATGGAGAACAATTCGTGTTTCATTATTAGTGACCCTATTATGTATTTTGTTTGGCTTACCAACAAGTTTTTATATTTCAAGGAAAAGTGCGAAGACGAAAGGTATCCTCATGGCTCTGGTGCTCTTTCCTATGCTTATTAATTCGGTAGTTCGCAGTTTCTCCTGGATTAATATTCTAGGAAACAACGGAATTATCAATAATATTCTGGTAAATTTACGTATTGTTGATGAACCGATTCAGATTCTTTATACAGAATTCTCAGTTATTATTGGCTCAATGTATCTTTTTCTTCCATTAATGATTACTACACTGATTGGTGTGTTGGATAATATTCCTGGAGAATTATTAGAAGCTTCTTCCACACTTGGAGCAACACCAAGTCGTGCATTTAAGGATGTTGTGATTCCTTTAAGTGTTCCTGGAATTATTGTTGGATCAATCCTGGTATTTACAGGCACGCTAACAGCTTATACTACACCTCAAATGTTAGGTGGAAATCAGAGAATGATGTTATCTACCTTACTTTACCAGAATGCTATGACCTTAGGAAATTGGCAAGATGCTGGTATAATCGCTTTAGTAATGATTGCTATTACCTATCTTGTTATGCAAGGGCTAAATTATGTTGCGGGACGATTAGATAGAAGAAGTGGAGGTGCCTAGTATGAATAATTTTAAAGGTGTACGATGGATTGCTTACCTTGTGTTTTTCTTTCTATTCTTCCCATTAGTTATTGTTTTGGTTACGAGTTTTGGAGAAAACTCTGTGATTGAATTTCCCATTTCAGGTTTTACCTTTAAGTGGTATGAGAATGCATTAACCAATGATGCGTTTATAAATTCATTTCTACTAAGTGTTCAAGTATCCTTAATTGCTACGCTTGCAGCTTTAATCATTGGGATTCCTGCAGCTTACGCACTTACTAAATATTCCTTCCCTGGCAAAACGATGATGAAAGATTTCTTTCTATCACCAACAGTTATTCCTGGGATTGTGGTTGGTTTTTCACTTTTCAAATTTATCGTAGTTCAAATGCAAATGGATGTACTGACCGGATTATATATTGGTCATTTTCTTATTAGTTTACCTTATGTTATCCGAGTTGTGGGCTCTAATTTAGATCAATTGGATTACTCAATGGAAGAAGCAGCTTGGACATTGGGTGCAACAAAGATACAAACATTCTTCCAAATTATATTACCTAATATACGAAATGGTATATTTGCGTCGTTCATGTTAGCGTTTATTAACTCTTTCAATAATATTCCTGTTTCACAGTTTTTATCTGGACCAGGTGTGACGTTATTACCTACTCAGTTAATGGGTTATATTGAATATAACTACGATCCAACCGTATCAGCATTATCAGTGATGTTAATGCTCTTAACGATATTCTTAATGTTTCTTATTGAGAAAGCATTAGGCTTATCCAAAATTATGTAATTGAAGGAGGGCAAGTAAGTGACGTTTATAAGTTTAGAAAATGTTTCGGTTAGTTATGACGGCCAAACAAAAATTCTAGAGGACTTGAATCTTTATATCCAAGAAGGGGAACTAGTGTCTTTGTTAGGACCGTCTGGTTGTGGTAAAACGACGACTCTCCGGGTAGTTGCAGGTTTAGTTGAAGCGCAAGCAGGTAAGCTTAATGTGGATGGGAATAATATGATTAACACACCTGTTCATCAAAGAAATTTTGGGATGGTTTTTCAATCTTACGCATTATTTCCTCATATGACTGTTCGGGAGAATATTGCTTATGGGCTTAAATTAAGAAAAGTAAATGAAGCAGAAATAGATGAAAAGGTAAACAGAATGGTAACTGTGGTAGGTCTTGAAGGCTTAGCAGATCGTTATCCTGAAGATTTATCTGGAGGTCAAAGACAACGTGTTGCTTTGGCAAGAGCTCTAGTCATTGAGCCGAAATTATTATTACTTGATGAACCTTTAAGTAATTTGGATGCCAAATTGCGTGTTCAGTTACGAAACGAAATTCGTCGGATTCAACAAGAGTTGAAAATAACCACGCTCTTTGTAACTCATGATCAAGAAGAGTGCTTCTCTATTTCTGATAAAGTTGCAGTAATGAATAAAGGTGAAATTGAGCAATTTGATCGACCAGAAGTTATTTACCGCAAACCAAAAACTGAATTTGTTGCGCGATTTATTGGTTTTGAAAACTTCCTAACCTTAACAAAAGGCTCAAGTAGAGTTTATCAGACACAGAGTGGGTTCACAGTTGGGCAAGTAGAATCAGATAAAAGTTCGGTATTGATGACGATACGCCCGGATGATATAATACTAGAAACGTCAGCGTCAACGAATGCTTTGAAGGGTACAATTGAACTTGTAACATTCCTGGGAAAATCATATCAGTACGTTGTAAGGACGGCCGATGGGGAAATCATTGTCAATGACGATCGAGTAGTTCCACTTGAAATATCTCAAGCTGTGTATCTTCAATTCCCTGAAGAGTCAATGATTATATTGGAGGATTAAACGATGAAATTACGTAAAGCTTTATTATCACTTGCTGCAGCTGGATTATTATTTGCAAGTTCTCAAGTAGGAGCAGCTGATCAACTAGTTGTATCAACATTTGCAATCAATGAAGATATCATTAAGTCAGATATCTTTGAACCTTTCACAGAACAAACAGGCGTTGAAATTGTTAATGAAGCAGGTAACTCTGGTGAACGCTTCACTAAATTACAGAATAATCCGAATGCCCAAATTGATGTGATTGAGCTATCACAATCTCACTCAACGCAAGGCGTCAAAGAAGGTTTATTTGAGCCATTAGATGCATCAAAAGTTGAGAATATAGATCAATTAATCGAGAATGGTAAAGCAATTGTTGACGAAGCAGGTGTGCCATATGCTGTCAACTCGTTAGGAATTATCTATAATCCAGAAGCAATTGATTTCGAGATTAAAGAATGGTCTGATTTATGGAATCCAGCTCTTGAAGGCAAAATTGCGATTCCTGATATCACTGCAACCTTCGGACCAATCTTCATGCATACGGTAAGTGACTATAAGGGTGTGGATATTACAGAAGATAATGGAGAGGCAGCTTTCCAAGGTTTAGAAGAATTAAAACCAAATATCCTACGTACTTACTCAAAGTCTTCGGACTTAGCTAACTTATTCCAATCTGGAGAAATTGTAGCAGCTGTTGTAGGTGACTTCGCGGTGCCTATGATCATGGAAGGTAATTCAAGCGTTCAATACATTGTTCCAGAAAGTGGTACATATGCTAACTACAACACAGTTAATGTCCTAGCAAATTCTGAAAACAAAGAGGCGGCTTACGACTATGTTAACTGGCGTATCGATCAAGTGTTACAAACCCAAGTAGCTTCATCTTTAAATGAGTCACCAACTAATGCAAATGTTGAATTATCTGAAGATGTAGCAGCGAATAAGACATATGGTGAAGTAGCAGAGCGTGCTAAACCAGTTGACTTTGACTTTATTGATAGTAACTTGGAAACTTGGATTCAACAATGGAATACCATTATTAATCAATAATTATTTGGACTAGGGGGCGAGTATTTATCGCCTCCTTTTTTGGAGGGATCAATGTGAAGCAGTTACTTTATAATGCAAATATCTTAACGATGAATGATAATTATGACGCTTATGAGAATGGTTATTTAGTAATTCAGGATAATGTGATTCAAGAACTGGGTGAAGGGCTGCCTGCAGGTTATCATACGTATAATGAGAAATATGACTGTGGGCAAGGTATTCTTATACCAGGTATGGTTAATACTCATACGCATGTTGGAATGATACCTTTCCGATCTTTAGCAGATGATGTGCCGAATCGTTTGGAACGCTTTTTGTTTCCATTAGAAAATCGAGCCATGACGGCTGATTTGGCTTACGCTTCTGCTAAATATGCTGCGGCTGAAATGCAGTTAGCAGGTGTGACCACTTGTAGTGATATGTATTACTTTGAAGATGATATTGCAAGCGCAGTTAAAGAGATGGGGAGTCGGGCTATTCTTGCTGAGACGATTATTAAGAAATCACCTGATACAACAGCGGACTATGAGACTTTAGACTATGCTGAATATTTCATTCAAAGGTGGTTAGAAGATGATTTGATTACACCAGGAATTGCTCCCCATGCACCGTATACAAATTCGACTGAAAGCTTACAGAAAGCCGCAGCTATTTCACATAAATATAACGTTCCAATCATGATGCATGTTAGCGAAATGGAACATGAAATGGTATATTATGCTGAACAGTATCAAATGTCACCAGTTGCTTATTTAGATAGTATTGGCTTATTAAATAATCGTTTTATCGCAGCGCATTGTATTCATTTGAATTCAGAAGACATTCAAATATTGAAACATAATCAGGTAGGCGTTGCTCATTGTATCGGAGCAAATACTAAATCCGCCAAGGGGGTCGCGCCCGTAAAAGAACTAATTAATCAAGAAGTGAATGTAGGTCTAGGTACAGATGGACCTAGTAGTGGAAATACATTAGATATGTTTACTCAGATGCGAATGGTAGCAAATTTCCATAAAACCTATAACAGAGATCGCTCTGCTTTTGCAGCACAAGAAATAGTTGGGCTTGCTACTATCGGAGGAGCAAGAGTTTTAAATATGGCAGATGAAATCGGCAGCCTTGAAGTAGGCAAAAAAGCTGATATCTGTTTAGTTGAAACGCAATCGGTGAATATGTTCCCGGTGTTTGACCCATATTCTGCCCTTGTTTATTCAGCAAATGCGGGTAATGTTGAAGCTGTTTGGATAAATGGTGCGCAGCGAGTTCTTCAAAAGCAACTAGCCCAGCATGACTTAAGAACCATTCGAAGCGATTTAGATAGCAGTATGAGCCAATTTAAAGTAATTGTGAGTGAGTTGTAAGAGAAGGTAAGTATTTAGTACATGAAGTCATTATTGATAATCATAAAATAGATAGATTAACTGAATGTTTATTAATACTGCTCCTAGCTCCAAAAATATGATTTGCAACGATTGTTGAGAGGTTGAGCCTACCAAGTCAAAAATTTGTCAATCAAGGGATATGTATTAAGATAATAGAGATTTTGTGAGCAATTGAAACTAAAGAAAACGATAAATTGATAGATTCTTTTGCGGATATTTCTTTTTTTATTTTCTTGATTGTCGATTTAAGTTAGAAATTTTTACACTATATGATTAGTGATTGAACTTGGTGACATACTTGTGCTAACCACCTTAAACAGCCCCCTTTATCAAACTCCTGACTGGTCAAGAGGAAAAGCGCTAGCGACTCTGCAGGAGTCAGGTGCTTGATGAAACTATATTTCTTAAGTGGCTGGCATAATATCCAGGTATTTGATCCAAAAGAAAGGCCAAGAAAACCTCCAGGGGAGTGTATTCGTTAAGAGATTTACGTGGAATGATATGTCGCTTGAAGGTTACTTCCTTAAGAAAGTCTTCATCTACTTCATTAAAATCAGTACCTTTAGGCAGACCATCTCTTTTAACTTTTTTGCGACTATGTAAGCTTTTTCGCCAATTTCGTAATAGTTTTCTATCCAAGTCAGTTCTTTCGTGGTAAGATGTGTGTAGGCCATTTTGTGTCTACTCCTTTATTTGTGATTGCTCTCATAAATAGCGTAGCACAAAGTGTCTTATTTATTTTTCTAGCTTAATTTTACAATTCAGGGAGCAAATTCCTGAGAAAGAACTGCAACAAAATGCGCTGAAAATTGAACAAGCTAGATTAAAGGCACGGCAAAAATCTCTCAGTCTTGAATATGTCTAAAGGAACATCAATCGTTAAAGGATCAGAATAATGACGTATCAATGGGGAGAGCTTAAATCTTCAGATGTCCACATACCTTCGTGGGGTGCTTGCTTTCCTTATGTTCTGATTGTACCCAAGAAGGCAAAAGAAAGTGGTCTATATTGTATGACCAGTAGAGTCGCACAATTGCTGCTTCCACTAGTTATGAAATGCTCTATATTGCTGTAGCGAAGACGTTTAGAGACATCTGCGTCGAATTCTTACCTCATAATAAAATCATCAAGAGCATAAATTCAATTGATGATGGTATCCCGAAGTGTGTTCTGCTTTTTTACATAGATCTAACTAAAAAGTTGATAGGAAGTTTATCAAATTCACTGTTTCTGTTGACAATAATTTAAGACGAGGTAACCCAATGACAACACTAAAAGACATTGCCCAACTGGCCCAAGTTTCTAAGAGTACCGTTTCACGCTATTTAAACAATGGTCAAGTAAGTGAAAAGACTGCTAAGAAAATTGAACAGGTTATTGCTGAAACTGGCTATGAACCTAATGCCTTGGCCCGCAGCCTTAAGGCGACATCTAGTCAACTCATAGGTGTGATAATACCACGCTTTAATTCGAGCTCAACTTCAGAAGTTCTAGCTGGTATTGACGAAGTGGCGATGAAGGAGGGCTACAACTTACTAATTCTCAATTCAAATCAAAATCTCCAGCAAGAGATGGAACATATTCAGACCCTTGACCGGCAGAATGTGGCTGGGATTATTCTTTTCTCTCAGAAGTTCCACCCAGCTTTGCTTGATATTGTCTCGAAAACTAAGGCTAAGATTATGATACTAGGACAAAGTTTTGAACGATTCAATTATACAACCTATGATGACTATCAAGCAGGGAAACTCATTGCGCAACATGCGATTGATTTAGGCCATAAAGATTTACTTTATATTAATCCATCCGAAGAGGATGAAGCGGTCGGTAAAGTGAGGGCACACGGCTTTATTGATTGGGTAGAGCAATATCCGGTTAAGTACCAAGTTATCTCGTCGAGTTTCGATCGCTTGGATAACTATCGCTTGGCCCACCAAATATTACCTGATATAACGGCGACTTACATCGCGTGTGCAACGGACCGCATGGCAATATCTTTCCTGAAAGCTGCTATTGAACTGGAGATTGAGGTACCTAGCCAGTTATCCTTGAGTGGCTTTGGCGGTTATAATGATGGACAGTTTGTTCATCCGAATTTGACAACGGTGAAATATCCTTTTAAAGAGGCAGGGCAAGTTGCTATGCAGAGCCTCTTGGAGGGCATTGAAGATCAAACGGAAGAGCTGAAACAAATAACACTGGGTGTAGAGCTTTTACAAGGCAAAAGCACTGGACCCAAGAAGAGTTAAGCACAAACTTAAATAATAGTTTGTGTTTTTTATTTGCTTGGGGGATAAATTGTGCTATACTGGAACCGGTACCGGCAAACGTTTACAATAAAAGAAAAGAGGGAAACTGATGGAAAACGAAAGAATTGTGGGTCAATTACTGGATGCGATTGGTGGGGGAAGCAATGTTAAGAATTTTGAGCATTGCGCGACACGTTTAAGAATTGTGCTTAAGGATGATTCCTTACTAGATAAGGATAAGGCAGAGAATATTACGGGATTGCAAGGTTACTTTTTCTCGACGGGGCAACATCAATTTGTCTTTGGTACCGGTAAAGTCAATGAAGTGTATAATGCTTTTGCGAATGAGTTAGGCACGGCGGATATTGATACATCGAAGTCAGTCAAAGAAGATGCTTATGCGAATATGAATCCGGTGCAACGGGTGGTACGGGTCTTGGCAGATATTCTCTTACCACTTATTCCGGTCTTAGTAACGACTGGGCTGTTAATGGGGATAAGAGGTCTCTTATTAGAGCTGGGTATGGAATTATCGGATGATGCGATGGGTCTTTTTACGGTACTGACGGATACGGCTTTTGCCTTTCTGCCTGTATTTATTACCTATAGTGCAACCCGTAAGTTTGGTGGGAATCCAATTCTGGGGATTGCTGTAGGAATCATGTTGGTATCACCAGTCTTGCCGAATGCCTATCAAGTAGCAAGTGGCGATGCGACGCCTTTAAATATTTTGGGAATTAATATTCAAGGTTATCAAGGGTCTATCTTCCCAGGGATTATTGCGGGTTGGTTAATTTCGTGGCTAGAACGTCAATTCCGTAAGTTTGTACCTCAAGCGATGGATTTGATTGTCACACCGTTCTTAACGATTACCCTGACACTTCTGGTAATGTTATTTGGTTTAGGACCAGTTATTTCCTTGGTAGAAGATATTGTGATTAACTTTATCGTCCGAGTGATTAATGCGCCATTCGGGATTGGTTATGCGATCTTTGGTGGTTTACAGCAATTATTAGTTGTCACAGGTTTGCATCACTCGCTTTCGATTATCGAGTTGAGCTTATTAGATGATACAGGACGTAATGTGTTGAATACTCTAATGACAGCTTCGATGGCTGGGCAATTTGGTGCTGCACTTGCGGTAGCAACGATTGTCAAAGACAAGGTCAAGAAATCCAACTTATTAGGTTCAGCCAGTTCAACTCTATTCGGAATTACGGAGCCTCTTTTATTCGGGGTTAACTTAAGATCGATGAATGTATTATTTGCAGGTGTTATTGGTGGTGTCATAGGTGGCTTCTTGACTTACTTCTTGAATGTGTCCGCAAGTGGTATGGGGATTACCTTTATTCCTGGCTTACTTTTATATACGGATAGCATGAGTTCACTTCTAGGTTATTTAGCAGTTATTGCCGCGGCAATGCTTACGGCTTTCTTAATCGTTCGAGGGCAAGCGAAATCGATTCGACCTGTGTATGATCGTGAGGAGGAAGTTGTTGAAAGCATTCTGGAGGAGAATGAGAATGTTTATGCTAGTGGAGAAGCACTTGATGCTGTAATTATTGGCGCACCTCTAGAAGGCCAACGTTTGAGTATGTCAGAAATTCCTGATCCTGTCTTTGCTTCAGGTGCAATGGGACCAGCGGTAGCGATTGAGCCTGCTAATGGCGAGGTTGTTGCCCCATTTGACGGTGAAGTAATGTTAGTTGCAGATACGAAACATGCGATTGGCCTTCGCTCTGATGAAGGGATTGAAATCTTGATTCATGTGGGGCTGGATACGGTCGAGTTGAACGGAACCCCATTTGATGTACGTGTCCGCCAAGGGGACCGTGTAAGTAAAGGGCAAACCTTAATGCAAGCTGATTTGGATGCAATTAAAGCAGCCGGGAAGTCTACGATTACACCGATTGTGATGACCAATGGTCAAGCTTATAGCAAGGTAACACCTAAGATTAATGGTCAGTCTTTATTCGAAGTGGAGGAGTAAGCATTCATATGTTAGATAAAGCAAGTATTAAGCAAATGAAAGCACAAGTCCAGGAAGATAAGCAGTGGCGACAGGGCTATCATATGATGCCTCAAACGGGTTGGCTAAATGATCCCAATGGCTTAGCTTATTTCCAAGATACGTATCATATTTATCATCAATATGAACCCTATAAAGCAACCGGGGGCGCAACCCACTGGGGCCATAAAACTTCCGAGGATTTAGTCCATTTCCAAGAAGAAGTCATCTTTCTTTCACCGGATCAACCTTTCGATCAAGATGGTGTCTACTCCGGTAGCGCCATTGAAGTCGATGGCCAATTGCATTTCTTCTATACTGGCAATGTCAAAAAACCAGGCCATTATGATTATATTTACAGTGGGCGCGAACAGAATGTGGTCCATGTCGTTAGCCCTGATGGCTTTGAAATTCAATCACGAGAAGTTGTCATCGCTCACGAAGATTTTCCACCAGGATACTCGGATCACATCCGTGATCCGAATGTTTTCAGTCAGAACGATAAATTCTATATGCTACTTGGGGCACGGACCGATGATAATAAGGGCGCCATTATTTTGTACGAATCACAAGATTTAGATAATTGGACCTTCTTAGGTGATTTCTTAGCTGGTGATGAAGACCAAGGATTTATGTGGGAATGCCCTGATTATTCAGATCATGGGGAACATAGCGTACTCATCTTCTCACCTCAAGGTGTAATAGGAGATCACTTTAGCTTCCAGAATCCATATAGTGCAGGCTACTTGATTGGTAATGTTGATTGGGATATGGGTAGATTTCTTCCCACGGAGGATTTCCAAGAGCTGGATTATGGCTTTGATTTCTATGCACCGCAAACTTTCAAAGATGCTAAAGGCCGACATATTCTAATTGGTTGGATGGGAATGCCAGATATTGAACCGGAATATACTAATCCTACCATCAGTTATGGCTGGCAACATTGCTTAGCTTTACCGCGAGAAATCGAAGTGAGAAATCACAAACTTTATCAAAAACCAATCGAAGAATACCAAGCCTTAAGAGGTGATGCGGTTAACCTGGAGACCGATAAATCATACGAGAGAAGCGCACTTTATGAGCTGAATATCGCAGGGGAAAACCTTCAAGTTTTACAACTTGAACTATCCCAAGATAGCCAGCTAACTTATGACGGTGAGATTCTGACACTTAGGCATGGTGTAAGTGGCTTTGGGCGCAAAAAGCGACAAGTGAAGATTCCAGCGATAAATCGCATTCAAGTGTTTGGCGATTATTCATCACTTGAGATATTCATTAATGACGGAGAATATGTGTTAACGACACGAATTTATCCAACACGTAGCGATTTAAGTATTCGCATAGAAGCTGACCAAGAAGTAAAGGCCACGTATTGGCCATTATCTGAGACCTAACTATTACACAGAAAAAATCTATTTCACAATTGCAACACTATTAGGAGGGTAAAAATGTACGCATCAATTGAAGCAGGAGGCACAAAATTTGTCTGTGCTGTAGGCAATAGCGACTTGGAAATAATCGAACGGGTGTCATTTCCAACAACAACCCCGGAAGAAACCATGAATCATGTCTTCGCGTTCTTCGACCAATATAAAGATGAAATCAAAGCCTTTGGTATTGGCTCTTTTGGTCCGATTGATATTCAGGAAGATTCAGCAACTTATGGTTATATTACCAAGACACCAAAGACGCATTGGGTTGATTTCGATTTTATTGGCGCGATGAAGAAGTACTTAGACGTACCTATGATGTGGACGACAGATGTGAATTCATCGGTATACGGCGAAGCTAAGCTCGGTGCTGGGGTGGACTTAGACCATGTTCTCTATTACACCGTCGGCACTGGTTTCGGTGGAGGGTCTATTTATAAGGGACGCTTCACACAAGGTCATTCACATCCGGAAATGGGCCATGCCCTTGTACGGCGTCATCTAGATGATGATTACGCGGGCTATTGTCCATTCCACGGTGATTGCATTGAAGGTATGGCGTCTGGTGTGGCGATTGAAGACAGACTTGGTGTGCGGGCTGAAACCTTAGGATCTGATCATCCTTATTGGGAGATAGAAGCATATTATATTGCTCAAAGTGTTTACAATGCGACGCTTTATTTATCACCTAATATTGTGATTTTAGGTGGTGGGGTCATGAAAGTACCTGGTTTACTTGATAAGGTGAAAGTGGCCTTTGCTGAAATATTGAATGAATATTTACAGGTCCCTGACTTAGATGAGTATATTGTGTTGCCGAAATTGGAAGACGATGCGGCGACTTTAGGAAACTTATTGATGGCGAAAGAATTGGCGACTGTTTAGATATATAAGTTTATAGGAGCTTCCTTTTAAGAGATTTCTTAAAGGAAGCTTTTTTTGGAATATAAAATTTGAAAAGTATTTAAGTAATGATTGAAAATATAACGTTTCATATTTCACACCTATTATCTGCTTATAATTATATGGAAAATACAAATAAAGCTTGACAACAAAAGGAAAGCGTTTTTTCATACATATATGAAACGTTTCATTTATAAAATTAAGGGGAAAAGATTATGGAGAATAATTATAGACAAACAGCAGCCGAAATTGTGGAGGCTCTTGGTGGCAAGGATAATATTCGTACGGCGACGCATTGTGCTACAAGGTTACGACTTGTGCTAAATAATGAGAAAGCTATTGATACGAATCATTTAGAAGCAATTGATCTGGTGAAAGGTCATTTCAATAATGCAGGTCAGTTTCAAATTATACTAGGAACTGGTGTTGTTAATGGGGTTTATAATGAATTTAAGGACATTACTGGTATTGAAGAAGCTAATAAAGATGATGTCAAGAAGGCGGCTGAAGATAACTTAAATCCTGTACAAAAAATTGTAAAAAATCTTGCAGATGTTTTTGTGCCGATCTTGCCTGCCTTAGTAGCATCAGGTTTGATGATGGGTCTGAACAATGTTCTTACAGCTGAAGGTTTATTCGTTGCTGGACAATCTGTCATTGATTTATATCCTCAAATAGCTGATTTAGCAAATATGCTAAATCTATTCTCTAATGCGGCATTTACCTTCTTACCGATTCTAATAGGCTACTCATCAGCTAATATATTCGGAGCAACACCGGTTTTGGGTGCCGTTATTGGAGCGATTATGGTTCATCCAGAGTTACTGAATGGGTATGGTTATGGTGAAGCTGTTGCAACAGATTCAGTGCCTTATTGGAATATTTTAGAATTAAGTGTAGCAAAAGTAGGGTATCAAGGTACAGTATTACCTGTGATTGGTTCAACTTATATTCTTTCACTGATTGAAAAGAACCTACGAAAAGTAGTGCCAAATATTCTAGATATTATTGTAACGCCGCTTGTTTCTGTATTAGTGACCGCTTTCTTAACTTTTACAGTCATTGGACCTTTATTAAGAACTGTAGGGGATTGGATGACCAATGTTGTGCTTTGGTTGTTCAATGACTTAGGTGCAATAGGTGGCGCAATTTATGGCGTTATTTATCCGATACTCGTAATTACGGGAATGCATCATAGTTTAGCGGCTACGGAAATACAAATTTTAGCAAATATAGAAACTCTAGGTGGTTCACCAACATTTGCGGTTGTATCCGTATCAAATGTATGTCAAGGGGCGGCTGCCCTAGCCATGTTCTTCCTGATGAAGCATGATGAGAAAGTTAGAAGTATCGCACCAGCTTCAGGCCTTTCGGCTTTACTAGGTATTACTGAACCTGCTCTATTTGGTATCAACTTAAGATATAGATAACCATTTATTGCAGCTTTAATCGGTTCTGCAGTAGGGTCAGGCTATGCTACTGCTATGAAAGTATTATCAGTATCGCAAGGACCTGCCGGTATTCCTGGTGTCATAGTCATGCGACCAGAATCTACTGGACAGTTTATGGTGTCAATCACTATTGGCTTTATCGTTACATTCCTTGCTACATCAATTCTTCATCGAATGGCGTGGAATAAGAATCAAGTGGAGGGATAACGCATGGAATGGACAAGAGGACAGCGTTATCGTCGTCTTGAAGAGGCTGACCAAGCTGAATATCAAGATTTACTGAATACCGTAAGTGCTTCTCAATATCGGCAGACCTTTCACATTCAACCAATTTCAGGATTATTAAATGATCCAAATGGTTTTAGTTACTTTGATGGCGAGTATCATTTATTTTACCAGTGGTATCCATTAGGACCTGTTCATGGTGTGAAATATTGGTATCATGTCCAATCTAAGGACTTAGTTCATTGGGAGAATGTAGGTATTGGAATGCGACCTGACACAAAGTACGATAGTCATGGTGTTTTCTCTGGTACTGGCCTTCCATTAGAAGATAAACTATTACTTTTCTATACGGGTAATACGCGAACTGAAGATTGGATGCGTATCCCATATCAATGTTTAGCAATTATGGACAAAGACGGAAATATTGAGAAGCATTCTGACCCTTTAATTATTGATTCTGAAGAAGGATATACTGATAACTATCGAGATCCTAAAGTGTTTAAATCAGGAGATAAATATATTTGCTTAATCGGTGCGGAAACAGAAAAACATCAAGGTCGAGTAGTATATTATGAATCTGAGGATTTAAAAAAATGGAAATTTCGTGGAGAAATCCAAACAATCAAAAGCGAAAATGAGGGTTACATGTGGGAGTGTCCAGATTATTTCGAATTAGAAGGTCAGGGAGTCTTGGTTATATCACCTCAAGGAATGGAAGTAGAGGGTGATCAATTCAACAATATATTCCAATCTGGTTACCTTATAGGTGAACCAATTGATTTTAAAGAAGGTACTTTTAAGCATCAGGCATTTAAAGAATTCGACCGTGGCTTTGAATTCTATGCACCGCAAACGATTCAAACACCAGATGGTCGACGGATATTAATCGCATGGTTTGGCTTGCCGGGTGTACTTGCAGGCACGGAAGAAGATGGCTGGGCTCATTGCTTAACAATACCAAGAGAACTGGAGTTACGAGATAATAAACTTTATCAAAATCCAGTGCAAGAACTAGAAGCTCTGAGAAAGCATACCCTTGTAGAAGTAGCAAAGCTGAATAAAACTTCTACATCAATGACTTTACCAAGATGCTATGAGGCTAAAGTAAACTTTACAGAAATTGACGCCAATAAGGTCGGTATTAAATTCCGTAAATCCGCTAAAGAAGAAGTACTCTTTTACTATAATTTAGCTGAACGTAAACTAGTGCTTGATCGGTCAAAGACACATAAGGTAATTAATAAAGAATATGGTGATAAACGCAAATGCAACTTTAGTGGCAATGAGTTGAGGCTACACTTGTTCTTAGACGAATCTTCTGTTGAAATATTTGTAAATGATGGACAAGAAGTATTTTCTAGTCGGATTTACAATAAACCAGGTAGCAATGATTTTGAAATCTTTGTTGAAAATGGTCACGCATTCATTGAATATAGTCTTTGGGAATTATAAAATAGCTTAAGGGGTATTGAAAACAATACCTCTTTTAGCATATAATCAGAAATAAAAGTCAAAAGGGGTATTAATTTTGGCGACGATAAAAGATGTAGCGAAATTAGCAAATGTTTCAGTAGGTAGTGTGTCTAAATATATTAATGGTCACAAAGTAAAAGATACTACGGCTGAACTCATTCAGAATGCAATTGATGCGTTAAATTATGAACCCAATATTTACGCACAAGGCTTGAAGACGAACCGTACATTCTCTGTTGTATTAATCATACCGACTGTATGGGATCCGTTCTATAGTGAACTAACTTATTACATAGAAAAGTATCTAGAAGAATATGATACAAAATTAATTATTTGTAATACTAAGAATGACTTAGACAAAGAATTAAAATTTATCACGATGGCTAGACAGAATAAAGTGGATGGCATCATTGCGATTACATACAGCAACGTTGACGAGCATGTGCCGGACGAGTTGCCAGTCATTAGTATTGATCGATCTTTCTCTAAGCATAGTACCTTTATCACAAGTGATAACTATAAGGGAGGAGAAATTGCTGCCCAAAAGCTACAAGATGCAGGTTCTTCTGAGCTCTTTTACTTCGGGCAAGGCTCAAAAATAGAGAATGAAACAATAAATAGATTAAAAGGTTTTCAAGATTACTGTGAGCAATACTCACTAAATTATAAAGTCTACTACCAAAAGGGCCGTCGACATAGCACAGCTGATTATTTGAGTGAATTCGCTGATGATTTACAAGAAATGGATCAATCAATCGGTGTATTTACGGATACTGATACTCACGCATGGATGCTCATTGATGAACTATCGAACCGAGGTCTCAAGGTCCCAGAAGATATCCAGATAATTGGATTTGACGGCTCAAAATCTTCACAACAGACACCTACATTCTTGTCTAGTATTCGCCAGAATGTGAATGCGATAGCTAAAGAATCTGTCCAACAATTGATGTTACAAATTGAAGAAGATCATTTCGTCCCTAAGAAAATAATAATTCCCGTAGAATTTATACAAGGAAAAACTACTTTTCCCAGCAATGTGTAGAATTACCTAAACTGATGTATATATTATTTTTGAACTCAGACAGTCACCCTATGATTGTCTGAGTTTTTCTTATTAAAAATTATTATCAGAGGATTGACTTTCAATAATTAAATGTTTATTATAATGTTATTAAAATCACAAATGGAGGAGAGAGGGTATGTTTTCAAAGAAATGTATTACGCTAGTTTTAGCAGCTGCTTTGGGAATTAGTCACATTGGACCTTTACCAAATGTTCTTGCACAAGGCTATACGCCTGGGAATTATGAGGGTCAGGCGGAAGGATTTGGGGGTAATGTTGCTGTTGAAGTAACACTTACTGAGGATAGAATCGTTTCAATCGATGTCGATGCGCCTAATGAAACAGCAGGTATCGGTGATACCGCGATTGAATCGATAACCAATGATGTGATTGAAAAACAAAGTCTTAATATTGATGTGGTATCAGGGGCAACTGGTTCATCTGAGGGAATATTGGCTGCGATTGCTGCTGCGTTAGAATCATCAGGTGCGGATGTTGATGCACTAAAAGCAAAAGAAGATGATGCAGAAGAATTAGAGGATGAAGAACTAGATACTGACGTTGTAGTTATCGGTGCTGGTGGCGCCGGACTTGCAGCTGCAGTTTCAGCTGTAGAAAATGGTGCCTCAGTAGTTATTCTCGAGAAGATGCCGATGGTTGGTGGTTCGACAATTATTGCCGGAGGACAATACAATGCAGTAGATCAAAATCGTCAACAAGCATATGAAATGGATCCAGCTTTAATCGAGGAAATTAAGGCGCTTACCAATGAGGAAGCAGTAAATGAAACCCATGAAAGATTGATGGGAGAAGTAGCCGAACAAATTGAAGAATATGAATCAAGTAATAGTAAGCATCTATTTGACTCGCCACAACTACATGCTTTACAAACATTTAAAGGCGGGGACTATGAAGGTAATATTGAATTAATTGAAACCTATGCCTTAGGAGCAGAAGAAACTGTTCCATGGCTAGAGAGTTTAGGGGTAGAATTTGAAGATGAGATTGCAATTGTTACGGGTGCCCTTTGGCAAAGAACTCATCAATTTGTTAAGCCACTTGTAACTGGGCCACTTGATGCGTATCAAGCGTATTTAGAAGAAGCGGGAGATGACGCTCAAATTCTTTTAAATACATCCGCCAAAGAATTAATCATCGAAGATGGGAAAGTAGTAGGAGTTATCGCTGAGCAAGATGGACGCAAGATTACTGTAAATGCAGACGCTACTATTCTTGCTACAGGTGGCTTTGCTCGTAACAATGAAATGGTTGTTGAATTTGATGAAATTTGGAATGATTTAGAAGGCTTAGGATCAACCAATGCTGTTTCAGCAACAGGTGATGGTATTAATATGGCGGTTGAAGCAGGTGCAAATTTGGTTGGAATGGAATTTATACAGTTACTCCCAGTTGGAGATCCTGAAACAGGTGGCATGCAAGGAAACATTAGTAAGAATGCTGCGAATCAAATTTTCGTAAATAATGAAGGGAAACGTTTTGTAGCTGAAGATGCCAGACGAGATACCTTAACAGCTGGATTATTAGAACAAGAAGATCAAGAAATGTGGATTATCCATGATGCTCACGAATATCCAGATTTAGAAGTTAAGAATGACTTTAACGAATCAATCGGTCAATTGGTTGATAATGGAAAAGTTGTTACAGGTGATACAATCGAAGAACTTGCTGAAGCAATGGGTGTAGATCCAAATAACTTGGTTGAAACAGTCAATGACTACAATACCGTAGTCGCTGGTGAGAAAGCTGATGATTTCGGCAAAACTTTACTACAAGATCCATTAGATCAGGGGCCATTTTATGCGTCATTGCGAGTTCCAACAATTCATCATACAATGGGCGGGGTTGAAATTACAACTCAAGCTGAAGTAAAAGATGAAGCTGGTGAAATTATCCCTGGATTATATGCGTGTGGTGAAGTAACGGGAGGAATTCATGGTAAGAACCGCTTAGGCGGGAATGCAATTCCTGATACAGTAGTCTTTGGTCGCATTTCAGGACAAAATGCAGCGGCATTTGCTAAGCAGAATTAGTTGAATATCAGTAATAAATTCGAGGGTATACAGAGAAGTGTATATCCTCGTTTTTTGGTATGAACTCACCATAAACATATAGAGATAGGATTTCCTAAAAGTAAGGCTAAAAGTCAGTTTCTTTTTTTAGTAGCTTTCTGGACCATTAACCGGACCTTGGTCCAAAGCTCTTTGGCTCAATTGACAGCGCTATCATTAGGGGGATAGAATATAAGTAGAATACGTATTCAGTATAATTATAAGGGGAGTTTAATAATGAAAGGAAGAAGTACTGAAGCTCTACAAGACTTTTCGCGCGCTCTAATAGCGCCTGTTAAATTTATGGCTGTTATGGGTTTAGTTTTAGCTGTGTCAGTTATCCTCCAGCTAGAATTTATGCCCAATTTCATTCAAACATTTGGGCTTTTATTAAAGAACATGATGGATGCAATGTTAAATAATTTATCATTAATCTTTGCTATTGGTATTGCCTCATCTTTAGCAAAAAGGCAGAAAATAGAAGCAGCTTTAACTGCTTTAATTATGTTCTTATTATTCTTAGCCGCAAATAATACATGGTTAACAATTACAAATTCTCTAGCTGAACCTGGTGAGATGGGACTATTCTCTACCGGACAAGCTATCGTTTTAGGTTTTCAAGTCGTAGATATGAATGTGTTTCTGGGAATCATTATTGGTATATTAGTTGCTTATTTCCATAACAGATATTCTGACAAAGAATTACCTGCAGCGTTAAGTATCTATGGTCATGCACGCTTTTCATTTATGATTTTAATTCCAGTTATTTTAATCTTTGCGATATTAATGGCTTATATTTGGCCATGGGCAAATAGATTAATTGCTTCACTTTCTGATTTCATTTATACAGCGGGTCTATTAGGAGTATTCCTGTATGCATTCGGTAATAGATTCTTAGTCCCAACTGGGCTTCATCATTTATTATGGATGCCTTTCTGTTTTACCGCAATAGGTGGAACAGTAGAGATAAACGGGGAGATATATGCTGGTGGAGCTAATATTATTTATGCACTAATGTCGAATCCCGGTACAGTTTCTTCAATGGATCCTTCATTGAGATTCGCAATGTTTGGATTTGCAAAAATATTTGCTTCAATTCCAATTGCTCTGGCTTTTATGAACACAGCTTATCCGGAAAATCGCGAAGAGGTTAAAGGACAGTTAATGCCTTCAGCTCTTGTAGCAGTATTAGCAGGAATAACCGAACCTTTAGATTTTACATTTGCATTTCAGGCCCCTTTATTGTGGCTTGTTCATAGTCTAATAACTGGTATAGGCGAAACTGTTTTATGGGCTTTAGGATCACGTACTTATATGCTCTATGGAATAATTGATTCAGTGGTTGTAAACTCAGTGTTTAGTCCATCAGTCACTAAGTTTTATATTACAATTATTGTTGGATTAATTTTTAGTTTAATTTGGTACTACGTCTTTAAACTTATGATAGTCAAGTTTGATATGAATACTCCTGGTCGAGAAGCACTAGTTGCTACATCGAATGATACGAATCGTATAAATAATAAAAGCACTGAAGTGATAGTTTCAACAGAAGATAATATACGTTATGTTATCGAAGGTTTAGGCGGACCAGAGAATATTGATACATTGACAAATTGTTTTAGTAGAATTCGTGCGAATGTACACGACCCAGAAAAAGTTAATGTCTTAACACTGGAAAAGATTTCAGAACAAAAAGGAATTTTTGAGAATGGGAATAATATTCAAGTTGTGATAGGTATGAATGTTCAAACTTTGAGAGAAAAAGTATCTGAAGAACTAGGACTAGATTAGAAAGGAAAATATAAATGAGTAGAGAAAAACAATCTGTAGTTATTGCTGGTGGAGGGAGTACGTATACTGCAAGTATTGTAATGCTTTTAATTGAAAATCAAGATAAATTTCCCTTAAGAAAACTGAGGTTGTATGATAATGATGCCCAGCGACAAGAGCCAATTGGTAAAGCGTGTGAAATTATCGTCAAAGAAAGAGCTCCAGAAGTCGAATTCACGTATACAACTGATCCTGAAGAAGGTTTTTCTGATGTGGATTTTGTAATGGCTCACATACGTGTGGGTGGCTTACCAATGCGTGAAAAAGATGAAAAAATACCTCTAAAATATGGAGTAGTTGGACAAGAAACTTGTGGCCCTGGTGGTATTGCATACGGTATGCGTTCTATTCCAGACGTAATTGAATTAATAGATTATATGGAAAAATATTCTCCAAACGCATGGATGTTAAATTATTCTAATCCAGCTGCAATAGTAGCTGAGGCTACACGTAGACTTAAACCAGATAGTAAAATAATTAATATTTGCGATATGCCTGTGGCGATTAAAAAATCTTTAGCAGATATTTTAGGTTTAGACAGCGAGAACGATATTGTCGATAGATATTACGGTTTGAATCACTTCGGTTGGTGGACGGAAATGTATGATAAAGATGGTAATGATTTAATGCCACAACTGAAAGAACATGTGAAAAAATACGGATACGCTTCTGCGAATGATGATATAACAAACCCACTTCTTGCTGAAGCAAGTTGGAACGATACATTTGTAAAAGCAAAAGATTTATATGCTTTAGATCCTGACACTTTACCAAACACTTACTTAAAATATTACTATTATCCAGATTATGTTGTTGAACATGCTAATCCTAACCATACTCGCGCAAATGAAGTAATGGAACATAGAGAAAAGAATGTTTTTGAAGAATGCCGCCGAATTGTTGAGAATGGAACCGCTGAAGATACTTCTATTGTACCTGGGGAACATGCAGAATTCATAGTGCAGCTAGCAAGTGCATTAGCTTATAATACAAATGAAAGAATGTTGCTTATTGTTAAAAATAATGGTGCAATATCTAACTTGGATCCAGAATATATGGTAGAAGTTCCTTGCATAGTTAGTAAAAGAGGTGTTGAGCCGTTAGCAATGGGCCCTGTGCCAACCTTCCAAAAAGGCTTAATCGAACAACAAGTTTCTGTAGAAAGACTTGTGGTAGATGCGTATCTTGAAAAATCATATCAAAAACTATGGCAAGCTTTAACTTTATCCAAAATTGTCCCAAGTGCTTCAGTAGCTAAAGAACTACTAGATGATTTAATTGAAGCAAATAAAGACTACTGGCCTGAATTAAGTTAAAATTTAAAAATTTGAAGTTATAGCTTATAATTGGCTATAACTTCTTTTGTACTTTGCGACTTATAATTAGGTGATTGACATGGACTATAATGAAATAATAATTAAACATTATGATGAACTAACGGAAAACGAGCTTTCAATGGCTACGTATATAAATCAAAATAGATATGATGTTACAAGGATGACAGCTCAAGAATTTGCTGATAAGAATTACACGTCAAAAACATCAGTAATTAGAATGTGTAAAAAGATTGGATTTAAAGGTTTTGGAGAGCTTAAAAGTTATTTGAAATGGCTTAATGATGACAAAATTACGAGAACATTACAAGACTTTCAAAATCTAAAGTCAAATGTAATAAAAGATTATGAAAGCACAATAGAGTATATCAAACAAAGTGATTGGAGCGAAATATTTGAAACCGTGTTAAAAAGCAAGTCGATATATACTTTGTATACTGGTCTAACTCAATCGAATCAAGCTGCTGAATTTCAACGGTTATTTTTGCTAATTGGAAAACCGATTATCGATATTCCAACCGCTGCTGATTCAAATGAGTTCAGACGGATATCAGAGCGTATAACTTCAGAAGATATTATAATTATAATTTCTCTATCAGGAGAAAACTTAAAAATTGTGAAGTATCTTGAATTAATAGAATATAGTGGTGCAAAAATAATTTCTTTAACCCAACCAACGACTAATTATTTAGCAGGTAAAGCAGATTTCAATTTATTTGCTAATACATCTACAGCTCCAATGCCTAAAGATTGGTGGATAAGGTCAGCAAGCTCTTTTTATTTAGTTATTGAGTCATTTTGTTTTGGTTATATTGATTATTTAAAATTAAAGGAAAGAGAGCAGGATGATTAGTATGAATATTTTTAAGAATTTCTTTAACAATATAGCGAAAAAAGAAAATGAGGATTGTATTGTTTATTCACCGGCTAATGGTGATATTCTTGATTTGAAGAATGTCTCTGATGAAGTATTTGCCTCGGAAACAATGGGCAAAGGAATTGCCATTATACCTAAAGAAGGTTCAGTACACGCTCCATTTGATGGTCAAGTTATGACTATCTTTCCTACAGGCCATGCTATAGGAGTAAAGAATAGTATGGGAGTAGAATTATTAATTCATATAGGTATTAATTCTGTTGAATTAGGAGGTGAAGGCTTTAAAGTTCTCGTAAAAGAAGGAGAAAGAATAAATCAAGGACAAAAGCTCATTGAATTTAGTATTTCGACATTGATTGAAAATAATTTGGACCCAACAATAATGATTGTAGTTACAAATACAGATAACTTTTCTAATATCAAACAAATAGATAATGAACAGACAGAAATCGGAGCTGAACTTTTATTTTTGAGGAGAAGAGAATGATCGAGTCAGAATTCTATTTACTCAGATATTAAAGGAGCAACCCATATTAACAAAAAGTTAATATGGTTTTTTAGTGCGCCCGGCATGGGCGATAACTCGGTGGAGAAAGTCCACTGCAGGCTTGGTAGTAGGAACTGCTAGCCGAAGGCAAGGGTGTCCGCCGTGAGGCGGAATCTGAAGGAAGCCGGAGGCAAATACTTGCGCTGACGAACAGAAACTTTATATCAAGGCTGAGGCAGATGGATGAGCTTGCTAAACAAAGCGAAGTCCGATACTACACGAAATCTGTAGCAGTAAATAAAGCAGCGGCATGAGTAGAAAGTTATCGCGCTTACCCGGGGAGGTCTCATGGGCGTCATAAGACGTAGTAACAACGAATCATGAGAAGTCAGCAGAAGCCATAGTAGGTAACAAAGTTACTGAAGGGCTGAACAACAATTTATCTTGAAGTAGACAAGGAGGTAGACGTTGACTCCTCAATGACCGAAAACACCCGCGATTAAGTTCAAATAAGGGGCGACCCAATGTGGAGGGATAAGGCTGGAAGCCGAAAGAGTAAGCATTGGGGTCAAGGACGACACTAAGAATATGGAGAACCAAGAACCAAGATAATATTTCTGAACGATGAATAAATCTCATGGCAACGCCAGAAAACTTACAACTGGCGTGCGAAAAGGTTTATGCAAATAAAGGAGCTCCTGGTATGGATGGGGTGACCGTTGATGATATTGAAGAACATATATCGGAATATGGCTCAGCTATTCTTCGGAAAGTGAAGGATGGAAGCTATCAACCCTTACCTGTAAAGGGGGTATATATCCCGAAAGAGAATGGGGCTAAACGAGCGTTAGGCATCCCGGTAGTTCGAGACCATATCGTCCAACAGATGATATTAAACATCTTAGACCCCATATATCGACCCTCACTTTTCAGACTATAGTTATGGTTTCAGAAAAGGACGCAATGCGCATGACGCGATTCGTCAAGTAGAAGCCTATGCGAATGAGGGGTATATATATGTCGTGAATTGTGATTTATCGAAATATTTCGACACGGTACATTATCAGAAACTATGAGTTACGTAGGGTACTACGTCAAAGATAAAACCGTGAATTATCTACTTTGATCATTCCTTGATGCAGGGTATATGGAAGACAGTCTCGTTCATCCAACCAAGAAAGGCACGCCTCAAGGGGACGTTATCTCACCGCTATTATCCAATATTTATCTTAATATAATGGATATGGAAGTCGAGAAACGAGGACATAAGTTTATTCGCTATGCGGATGACTTTAGTATTTACGTGAAAACTCGACGTTCAGGTGAGCGTGTGATGAAAAGCATCACGACATTTCTTGAGAAAGTGCTCTGCTTAAAAGTCAACACAGAAAAGAGTGAAGTGGTTCATATATCACGTATGAAACTCTTAAGGTTTGGCTTTACAATGATAGCGGGAAAGCACGTTACCGCCCCCATCGGACGGCTAAACAAAAGTTCAAACGACGACTCAAGCAACTGACGAGTCGCAAACAACCTGGAAGTTCCAAGGCATCGTGCGAGCGATTAATCAATACACGCAAGGATGGATACATTACCATGGGATTGGTCAAATGAAACATTTCATACAGGAGACAGCTGGATGGTTTAACCGTCGACTCCGACAATTGTGTTGGAGTCGATGGAAGAGAGTCAAAACCAGATACCAAATGCTGAGGAAATATGCGCTACCTCACGAAATAGCCATTCAGTACGCCAATAGCAGAAAAGGATACTGGCGTCTGTCAAAGCCCTATCAAATGAGCCTAGCCCTGCCTACAAAAAGACTCATCGTTTGGGGATTGAAAGATATCAATCACATCTATGAGTTCGTTCATACGAAATATTCAATTGTTGAACTGCCGTATACGAGAACCGTACGTACGGTGGTGGGAGAGGTCGACTAGCCAATTAATGGCTAGTCTCCTACTCGATTTTAGACTTTCTACAGATTGCTTGAGATCCTTGGTTTTGGTGTGTAGGTTGTCAGAGAATTATCAAGTCACCTAATTATCGACCGTTTACTCTCAAATAGGACTGAATGAGCATACTAACGGATTGTTAAGAAGAGATGGTCTGCCTAAAGGTACTGATTTTAATGAAGTGGATGAAGACTTTCCTAAGGAAGTAACCTTCAAACGACATATCATTCCACGTAAATCTCTTAACTACTACACTCACCTGGAGGTTTTCTTGGCCCATCTTTTGAATCAAACACCTGGATATTATGCCAGCCACTTAAGAAATATGGTTTCATCAAGAACCTGACTCCTCCAGAGTCGCTAGCGCCTTTCCTCTTGACTAGTCAGGAGTTTGATGAAGGGGGGTTAAGGTGGTTAGTACAAGTGTGTCACCAAGTTTAATCACTAATAATATAGTTTAAAAATTTCTAACTTAAATAGACAATCAAGACTTATAATTTTATCACTTTGTGATAAAATATACATATATCAATTACATCAAGGAGGAATCAATATGTCTCAAACGGTCAACGTAAAAGGGGTAGCACAAGGTTTCCATGGTGAAGTGACAGCGCACGTTACCCTTGAAGGGGACAAAGTACTCAAGGTCGAGGCAGATTATAGCGATACAGCCTATGTCGGCAAATTAGGGATTGAGCGTATGGTTGAGGAGATTCACGCGAAGCAGTCGTTGGAAGTGGATACGGTAACGGGGGCAAGTTTCAGTTCAGGAGCACTCTTAGAGGCGGCTAGAAAAGCTATTGCTTCTTATGAAGGTGAAATCAGTCAAGAGCAGGCACTGGATGCAGATTATAAGCTGAATGCTTCGGATACGGATGCTGAGTCGTCTGCTTCTGTGAATCCAAATCAGGTGCAGGAGAATACGAGTATTACTCAGGCAACGGTGGCTTATACGGCGGATTTTGCTTTTGATGAGAGTTATGATGTGATTATTGCTGGTTCTGGTGGAGCGGGGCTTTCGGCTGCAGTAGAGGCGAGTCGAGCTGGTTTGTCAGTCTTGGTATGCGAGAAGTCGGGAATTCCTGGTGGGACGACGAATTATTCTGGTGGAGTTATGCAAGCAGCTGGCACGCGCTATCAGAAGGAATTTACAGACTATCAGAATGACACCCCTGAAAAGCATGCGAATTTGTGGCTTCGGGCAAGTGAAGGCTTAGCGGATGAGGCGTTGGTACGTGACTTAGCTCAAGGAAGTCCAGATAATATTGAGTGGCTGGCTGAAATGGGTATCGAGTGGCAGGATATGTATGGTCATTCGCCTATTCCTTACGTGGATGAAGCAGATTACGCTGAGCGGATTCATGTCTACAAGCATGGCGGTGGATCGGGTTCGGGAACCTTTATTATCGAAGCGCTCTTGAAGGCCTTGGCAGAAGCTGGTGGTGAGATTCGCTATGATGCGCCAGTAACGAGTTTGATTCAAGATAAGGTGTCAGGTGCAGTTAAAGGCGCTCTCATTCAACAAGATGGTCAAGACATCTTCATTGAAGCCAAGCAGGGAGTTATTTTGGCAACGGCGAGTATTGACCGCAATCCTGCGCTTGCTAAAGATTTGAATCCTCAGCAGTTCCATGATTTGAACTACAGTACGATATTAAGCGCAGAGACGAATACTGGCGACGGAATTCTTATGGGCATGCAGGCTGGTGCAGCAGTTAGTGGCAATCACGGCTGTATCGATTTTGATGGTAAGACAGGTAATGCGACAAATAACCGTATTCCAAGTATGCCAATGATTTATGTGAATGCGGGGGGTGAGCGTTTCGTTTGTGAGGATGCAACGTATGCATATGGCTACCGAGCTATTTTCCAGCAGGAAAAGCAATTCGGTCGACCAACTTATATGATCTTCGGTCAGTCGTCGATTGAAGCACCAGGTTCTGCGTGGACGGCAGAATCTCTGCAAGTTGATGTTGAACAAGGTGTGGTAATTCAAGCTGAGACTGTAGAAGCCTTGGCCGAGGCGCTTAAGTTGCCGGCAAGCAGCTTGCAGCAAACATTGGCTTCTTGGAATGCTTATGCAGAAGCTGGAGAGGATTTAAGTTTTGGTCGGCAACAAGGCTTAGCCCCAATTAAAGCACCATTCTTCGCCATGAAGAATCGGGCGACGAATTTGGGCTCGATTGGAGGCTTGAAGATTAATGTGGCTTGTCAGGTGCTGAATCATCTGGGTGAGGTGATTCCTGGTCTGTATGCAGCGGGCTTGAATGCTGGCGGCTGGTTGGGTAGTTATTATCCGGGCTCAGGTACGGCGATTGCAGGGATTATTCACCAAGGGCGTAAGGCAGCTCAGACGATTGTGGGCTTGGGCTAGTTAATGCGTGATGGTTTGTAGAAAGTTTGTGTGTTTGCTTGAAGCTTTGTCATAGGTGAATGATCTTTTGGAGAAGAGCCGATATTACCTATTCACAAAACTCATTTTTTGCTTTATAATTATTTGTAACGAAGTCCTTTATTTTGGATTTGGAACGGCCATCCATTTCTATGATAAGGGACTTTTTGTTTAAGTGGATTGGATATAGCGAACCTTTAATTTAATGGAATTGTCTGGTTAGGCAGTGTGTATCCTGCCATGTTGTTAATGTTGCTAGGGAATAACGATTATCATGGATGGTGTCTTATGGACGATAAGTTAATTAAGGAACAAATTTTTAATATTACTAAGCAGGCTCGGGAAGAGATGAAGGATCATTTGATTGATTATAATAATCTGAGTAAGTCGCCTTTCATCGAGAGAGTTCGAGAGATTCCCCGGCATAAAGGTCGTGTGAAGGTAATTTTCGGGCAGCATGTGGATGCTGTTGATCAGAAGAGGCCTTTGTTAATCAATATCCATGGAGGAAGCTTTATTAGGCCAGGAACGGAGCGTGATTTATGGTTCTGTCAAGCGCTCGCCGAAGAATTTGGCATGCATTACGTTCATATTATCTATTCCTTATCCCCTGAACATCCTTACCCGCTAGCGGCGAAAGAGTGTTATTCTGCCATCCACTTCATTCTAGGAGCCTCCGAATTATATCATACGAAACAAGATAGTATTTATATTGTAGGGCGAGAGGCAGGCGCTAATCTAGCATTAGGTGTTGTCCAGAAATTATGTTCAAGAAATTTACCCAAACCAGCTAGGTTAATCCTTGATAGTCCAATTATGGATGTGAGTATGAGAATTCGCAAGGACCACGTTGACGCAGGCAAGATACCCCTGCTGTCAGAGAAATTATTCTACCAGCTGGCCTATGTAGGTGAGCATGATGCTGTAGACCCAATTCTTTCACCCAGTTACATGAATCCCCTTGCCATTGGAGCTTTTCCGCCAACTTTAATCCTAGAGCCTGACACGAACATTCATCATCAAATGACCCTTGGTTTAGCTGTTAAGTTAAAAATGACCACTAGGGATATCAAGTATTGTGATTATGACGTTGAAGATGATGAAAATCTCGACATAACAGGGGGCTATCATAAGAGTAGTTACGATCAGATAGTGGAGTATCTGTCACAAACCAACGACTTTTAAATTGGTTGGCGTTGAATGTGCAAAAGCGATTGTAGCGCATTTATAAGCAACATTAAGGTGAGCTGTATTGCTTGCAGAGACATCGTTTCTCCTTCGGTAAAAAGATTTAATTACAATTTGAGCACATCCACCGATTCGCTAATGGGAGTAGATGATGTCCTTTTTGAATGCACTTGCCTTAATGGGTTCATGAGTTGTCTATTTTAATTCGGCGGATAGACTAGAAGGACTTACCGGATAGGATGATGTTGACTGAGGGAGTACCTTTGTGGGCTGTTTCGTTTGAGTGCAAGAGCTTCGCGAAATTAATTTAGATAAATGAGTAGGAGATGAGGCGGCTACGGGTTTTGCGCTTTTGTTTATCTAAATTAGTTTAGCCAATGAGTGCATGGACCTCTGCAGTTCATCGCTGCGGACACGGTGGGCTACACTTGAGGTAATTCACCTATAGTGCTTTTTGAAGCTTGTTGATTGAACCGGCATTGTGTATGTAATACGTCGATAGAATCAGGTGTTCAGGCAAGGAGTCCGGTTGGCATGGCGCAAATGGTTTAAGCTAAGGTAGGGATTGAATTTTTGGTGTACCTTCAAACGTGCGAGTGGGCGAATCTCACTGGCACGTTTTTTGCGTAATAAATAGGCCAGTGAGTCTTCTGGCAAGGTAGCTGCAAGTAGAGTCACTGACCTTGGAATTATAAGTTGTGTGTGTCATAAAACTGGGTAACGTCTTTCAACACTGACCGGCCTTTGAAGAAGCCGAGTTCTTTGATTTCCTTGTTTGCTTCTGCGTGAAGTTCTTGAATTTCCTCTTGGTGAAAGGTTTCGGCTGAGAAGTTAGCGCTGAATTTATAGTGGGCGCTGCTTAGCAAATTATACAGATTTTGGAAGGTATCGCCTTTGTTACGGAAGGAGTAGTGTATCAGGATATCTGAAGGATCGGCTTGCTGGGCATAGACGATCATTTCGAGAAAGAAGCTGATGAGTTCGTCTTTGACGTCGCTATCTTTAGCCAGAAAGTTTGCATCGAGGTCTGGGTATAGGAGCGGCAAGTGTTCTGAACTGAGGACGATGTGTTGGACTTTGACGAGGATATAGGCGTAATATTGGCCGATCCAGATCAGAAGGGTCGCTCGGTAGTTATCAATGTCTTTGGGGAGGTATTCTCTGATAAGATGGTTTGCCTCATTGGTTAAGTGGCAGAATTTATTGTTGAGCCATTGTTCTTGTTCATTCATGAGTGGTACCTTCTGCAGAAATTCTCTGGTAAAACTTAGTTTTGAGGATGTCTGGATTGGCAGATGGATCGAGGTCTTGTGCTTGTTGTATTGTGTAGTGGCAGCCTTGTTGCTCAGGCGTCCAGCTAAGCTCCATTACTGCTGGTTTTGCTTGTTCAGCATGAGTTGGTAGCGAATGGGTTCTATGCAGTTGGTAGAGATAGTGTTAGTAATATAGGCCATTAGTTGCGGATTCAGTTGTATTTCAGATTTCTTTTTCGAAATATCATGCAATGATCATTTTTGGCCGTTCTCGGTGAGGTTGAAGTGCAGGTATGAATTTTTTATGGATTGGAACGAGTGTTCTGGGGGTTACTTTTAGTGAATATTTGTGTTGCAATAAGAAAGAGGTTAGCAGCATACCTCTAAAAATCCTGATCTCCTAGGTAACTTTTGTTACTTGGGGGATTTTTTATTTTTATGAAGGTGTGATGTGTGTGGGGTTAAGGTTAGCGGTGGTTCAAACAGTATATTGAATAGTTTGCGGTTATATTTACAAATGAAGCCACGGCGGGGTGATTGGCTGATTGAATATTGGTTTATGGTTGTACAGAGGTTAGGAGCTGGATTCCGTGGAGATTGGTTCCCACGGAATAAAAATGGCTGAAAATTCCTTTGGGAGCGGTGTCCGACGAAATCCGGCACAAACTTTGCGTTTAAGCAGAACTTAAGTTAGTGCTATTACCCTTGTTAACAAACAATGGCGTATTCAATTGCTTTAGCAAGAAGACACACCGTCTTCTTGCCAAGACTTCATTCTATTTAATAAGGAAGCCACGTCTCGGGCCGTGCTGATTGGATATTGGCTTGTGGTAGTGCAGAGGCAGGGTGCTGGATTCCGTGGGGCTGGAACCCCACGGCATAAAAATAGCTTAAAATTCCGCGGAGATTGGTTCCCACGGAATCCGAGGATGGTTTTTTGGGAGCTTCACATTTGTATTTTATATGTGTATAATGTACATAAAAGGTACATAAGAGGTGTATAAAATGAAAGTATCAATGCGATTTATTGTGGATTTGGAGACGAGTCGTAAGGCGGTTGCTTTGTTTAAGGAGTTGGGGATGAGTTTGTCTACGGGGGTGGAGTTGTTCTTGAAGCAGGCATTGCGTGAGGACGGTTTGCCGTTTCAGCCGACTTTGTCAAAGGAGGAGATTGAGCAAATGGAAGTGGATTTAGCGCAATCTTTACGCGGTGAGGGGCAGGATATTTGGTATGATACGGGTGAGGAAGAGATTCTTTATGATTAGTAGTTAAGCTGATCTGAAGGAAGCGCGTTTTTAGATAATAGGCTTAGGGCTAGGAGGATGTTATGGCTGAGGTGCAAAAAGAGCGTTTGTCGATTAATGTGGATAAGGCGACGAAGGATGAGGCGATGGCTTTGTTTGAGGAGCTGGGAATGAGTTTGACGACGGCGGTGAATTTGTTCTTGAAACAGAGTCTACGGGAGCGGGCATTGCCGTTTCGGGTGAGTTTGCAGAATTCTAAAGTTACTGATAAGTATGGCGAGCTTCGCCGAGGCAAGGGCGGAGTGGAACGGTCTGTGGCTTATTTGGTGGCTGAAGATGAGAGTGAGTATGAAGTTTAGTGGTGAAGTGAAGTTCAAGGTTGATGCTGGTTCAGCAAAGTTGTGTATAATTGCTTTGGTAAGAAGACAGACGTCTTCTCATCAAAGCTTCTTTCTATTTAATAAGGAATCCACGGCCCCCGCCGTGGCATCCCATCCCCATTCCCCATCCCAACCCAGCCCTTCTACACTCACACCCACCATGGACCAACTTCCCTTATTTTCAACCAGAAACTGCGAGTGTCTGTGGTCATTTTATGGTATAACTAGAGTAGGGAGTTTTTGGAAAGGGTGAGACGATGACGGTATATCATTTAAATACGACGTTGGAGCGGAAGGGCAGTAGTGTGGATCATTCGCAGGCTTATCGGGCGAATTTGTTGCGCCAGCTGGGGATTCCGGCGAAGTTTATCTTTACGCCGTGGTTTGTGCGGGGGAATTTGGTGGAGAATGCGCAGAGCTATGGCTTTGAGGCGGATGAGTTGCTTTGGCTTTATAATTATTTCACGGATGTAAGTCTGGCGAAGTCGAGTACGCAGGTGGCGGATATTCTGCCGCAGATTCCTTATGACTTGTCCTTGCGTGAGGAGACGGTAGAGTTTGTCCGCTATCATGAGCCGGAGGCGCAGGTGCTGGTGACTTTCTTTAAGGCGCTGGATGAGCGCTTTATTAATGCGGTAGAGTACGTTTACCAAGGGAATTTGGTGTTGAAGGAGCACTTTACCTATACGCAGACGATTACCGAGTATTTTCAGACGGTTGATGGGGTGCCGGTGTCACGTTTACGCCATTTCTTGAATGAGGATGGGAGCGTGGCCTATGAGGAACACCGCACAGAGGATGGGTCGGTTTTCCATGTGCGCGGGGACGTAATTTACGGGGTGAATGAGTTCATCGCTTATATGCTGGCGGATTTAGAGTTGAGCCGGGAGGACCTTTTTGTCTTGGATCGCAGTAAACGTCTGGGTCCGATTGTGACGGAAACGGTTCGCCGAACAGGTGGACGTGTGGCTGCGATGTTGCATGCGGAGCATTATGTGGCGCAGTATACGGATGCCCATCATATTCTGTGGCATGAGCAGTATGAGTATCCGCTCAATCAGCCGGATATGTATGATTTTCTCATCGTCCAGTCCGCGGCCCAGGAAAGTTTGATTAAAGCTCAACAAATGTACTACCTCGGTCATTCTAGCAAAATATTACGCGGTCGCGCCGGCAGTTTGGACCAGTTACGTCGTCCAGAGACAGGGCGCAAATCTTATAGTCTTATGACGGCGTCGCCTTTGGCGCCGGAAAAGCATGTGGATTGGGTGATTCGCGCTGTGGTCCAGGCTAAGGAGACTGTGCCAGAGTTAACGCTAGATATTTATGGCTCGGGTGCCGAGGAGCTGCGGCTGAAGGCCTTGGTGGAGGAGTTAGGTGCTGAGGACTTTGTGCACTTCCAGGGCCAAGTGGATGCAACGGAGCTTTATCAGACGTATGAGGCCTTTGTATCGGGGACGACGTCGGAGTGCTTCCCCTTGGCTTTTATGGAGGCGCTGGGGTCCGGCCTGCCGATTATTGGCTTGGATATGCCTTATGGGGCGGATCTATTTATCAAACCCGAGCAAAGTGGCTTTGCGGTGCCGTTAGCACCTGATGAGGCGGATACTATCGCCCACTTGGCCCAGGCCATCGTTCAACTCTTTACCCAGGAGGATTTGGCTGACGTGCGGGAACGCGCTTACCGGGCGGGGGAAGACTTTTTGACGGAAGTATCGCAGGAAGAGTGGCGACAAATCGCCGAGGAGGGCTTATGATTTCGATAATGTATGATTGGACCGTGCTGGGTCATGTGGCCTTGGAGACGCTGGAAGCGGGCGGTCGGCGGATTCTGGTCAAAGATGATGGCTTTCTACCGGAGGGTTATGAGTCGATTTTGACCTTGTTCCTTTACGGCAACAAGCAGCTGCCCTTTAAGCCGTTGTATTTCAATCAAGTGCCGGTGCCGCCGTTTTTCGACATTCAGGGGAGTCATGTTCAAGGTGAGATCTTCTACCGGGGCCAGAAACGGGGGAATATTCGCTACACTGATACGTCCGGCAAGCGTTGGGTGCAGTCGGTTGAATGGCTGAGCCCGAGCGGGCGGCTGGAGCGGGTGGACTTTTACAATCAGTATGGGCTGAATATGCACACGCTGACTTATTCCACCCAGGGCCTGCCTGAGTTGTCCCTGTACAAAGACCACAAGGGTCGGGTGCGCCTGGTGATGGACCAGTTGACTGGGTCCGTGATGGTGCATGATTTGGACGGTCGGACGCTTTTTGTCGAAAGCCTTCAAGCAGTCCAAAAAGAACTCTTCGCCAGTGTGCTTGCCCAGGCCGGTGAGGTGCGCTTCATCGAGCATCCCGAACTGCGGCCCTATTACCAGCAAGCCGCTGACATTGTCTACCCATATCCGACAGTGACTGAATTACCGGCCGGCCACACTTATACCGTATTCCACCCAGCAGTGCAGGAAGCCTTAGGTGAAAGCGCCCGTCCTAAAATGGACTTCGCCTACCCCTTTCAAGCTGAGAATACCGGCCGGGCCAGTGCGCTCGTCTTTACAGCAACTAGTGAAGTGCCAGGTCTGGCGACCTTGGTGGCAGCCTTACCGGAAGTGCAGTTCCATATTGCTACCACAACTAAAATGGCGGATCCTCTAAAGGATTTGGCGCGCTTTGAGCACGTGACCTTGTATCCGGCTGTGACAGAACCGCAGTTGGCTGACTTGTACCGGGATTGTGACTTGTTCTTGGATATTGCCCAAGGTGTGGGCGTACCGGGAAGTGTGTATCGGGCTTTCCTGCATAAGCAAGTAATCTTGGCCTTGGCCGAGGCGAAGCATGGACCGGACTTTACCTTGGACGTGCTGACTTTTACAGATCTGGACGCGATGGTTCCGGTCTTGCAGGAGTTTGCTGCCGAACCGGGTGCCTTGAAGCAATCTGCGGACGTGCAACAGTTTGTGGCTGGGGGGTAGATATATGGCGAGGACCGCTCTCCAGCGCTGGCTTGGAACGAATTCTTCGCGGAAGTTTGGGCAGGCTGGCTTGCTTGAAAGGACGCTCTTGTACTGCTTTTAGGCTGGTGACTGAAGGCACTTTTCCCTTTGGGCAGTAGCAAAGGATAGGCGCAGAAAAGACCGCTTTGCTTGTAGCCATTTTGTATGCAATAGAGTGCAGTTGAGACGCATTTTTATTTTTTCAGGTGAAGGGGTATATTCGGCGCTTGATTGCAGGTGTTCCTAACTTTTTTGCTTGTAAATATAGGGATAGGTGCTTGATTAAATATTTGTCGCATGGTTTAAAACGTGGTAAAATATGAAATGTATAATGCAAAGGTGGAATACAAGATGTCACAAAGTAGAGAAGATTATGTAAAATATATTTATGAGTTCGGTCAGGGGGACCGTGTTGCGAATAAGGATATAGCGCAAGGGCTGAGTGTCTCACCGGCGTCTGTCACGGAGATGTTGAAGAAGCTGGCCGAGGAGGAGCTTGTTGATTTGCGGCCTTATCAAGGGGTACGCCTGACGGATAAGGGGAATGATTTGGCGACGAGTTTGATTCGCAAGCATGAGGTTTGGGAGTATTTCTTGGTGAATGCTTTAGGTTATGAGAAGTCCGAAGTGCATGATATTGCGGAGATTTTGGAGCATTCGACGCCGGATGATATGGCGGAGCGCTTGGCGGAGTTTATTGATTATCGCGCGGATTGGACGGCGCATGATTAGTCGGTCGTCTGATCGGTGAGTAAGGCGAATTTCCCTGGGTTTATGGTGATTTTGCTGTAATTTTCTGGTGAACATATGTCAGGGAGGATTTAAGGCGAATGTTAGAGAAAACACTACGTGTGAACCAGCTCATTGGGTATTATTGGGATTTATTAACGGCCCACCAACAAGAGCTGGTTCAGTTATATTATGCAGATGATTTGTCTTTGGCGGAGATTGCTGAGCAGTATGAGATTAGCCGCCAGGCGGTGCATCGGACGGTGAAGCAGGCGGAGGCGAGCTTGGAGGAGTATGAGGCGAAGTTGGGCCTTTTGGTGAAGGCGAAAGAGCGGCGGGAACTTTTGGATCAGTTAGCTTCTGGGATTCATACTCGACAAAGTGCGCAAGAACTACTATTATTAGTAGATGAATTGAAAGAATTAGATGATTAAAGGAGTTTGATACGATGGCATTTGAAGGATTATCCGAACGCCTCCAAAATGCGATTTCTTCAGTAGGGACCGGGGGTCAGATTACTGAAGCAGATTTGAAGCAGATGATGCGGGAAATTCGTCTAGCGCTCTTAGAAGCGGACGTCAATTTCCAAGTGGTGAAGACCTTTGTCCGCCGGGTGAATGAGCGGGCGCTGGGATCTGATGTGCTGGAGTCATTGACACCGGCCCAGCAAGTATTGAAGATTGTTGATGAAGAGTTAACCGAATTAATGGGCGGCGAGCGCGAGGAAGTAATCTTAGCTACCAGCGGTCCAACCGTTATGATGATGGCGGGTCTCCAAGGGGCCGGTAAGACGACCACTGTCGGGAAGTTAGCCAATTACTTAACCGAAGAAACCAAAATACGTAAACCGCTCCTTGTCGCCGCTGACGTTTACCGGCCGGCCGCTATTGACCAGCTGCAAACTATCGCCCGCCAATTGGACGTTGACGTCTTCAGCAAGGGGACCGAGGCCAATCCGGTCGATATTGCCAGCGAAGCCTTAGCTTATGCGAAGGACAATGGCCATGACTTGGTTCTAATTGATACGGCGGGTCGCCTGCACGTTGATGAGACCTTGATGAACGAATTGCGCAACATTAAAGCAGCCGTCCAACCGCAAGAAATCCTCTTGACGGTTGACGCGATGACTGGTCAGGACGCAGTGAATGTGGCCCAGGCTTTTAACGAAGCCTTGGACATCACCGGGGTAATCATTACCAAACTCGACGGGGACACCCGCGGTGGGGCGGCCTTGTCGATTCGCGAAATTACGCAAAAACCGATTAAATTTACCGGTCAAGGCGAGAAACTCGACGCCTTAGAGCCATTCTATCCGGAACGGATGTCCAGCCGTATTCTCGGTATGGGGGACATGATGACGCTGATCGAGCGCGCCCAGAAGGATTACGACGAAGCGCAAGCGGAAGAGATGGCGGCCAAGATTAAGGACGCAACTTACAGTTTCGACGACTTCCTCGAGCAACTCGACCAAGTCAATAAGATGGGTTCCATCAAAGATATTATTAAGATGATTCCCGGCTTGAACAAAATTCCCGGCATCGATGATTTGAATATTGATGAAAAGGACATGGGCCACTTGAAGGCGATTATTTATTCCATGACCAAGGAAGAGCGGGCCAATCCGGACATCATCTCCCAAAGCCGTCGTCGCCGGATTGCGCGCGGGAGTGGCCAGGACTTGCAGGCAGTAAACCAACTGATTAAGCAGTTCAACCAGTCACGCGATATGATGAGCCAACTATCCAAAGGCAAGACTTCCGGCATGAAGAAAACCATGCGCCAAATGCGTCAAATGTCAGGTGGCGGCCAAGGAATGCCTGGCATGAACCTACCAGGTATGGACAATGCCTTCAAAACACCAGAGCAGCTCGAGAAAGAGCGCGAAGACAAGAAACTCCAAAACCGCTTAAGAAAGATGAAAAAGCGGCGTTAAGATTGGGCGACCACTTCGCTTGGCGAATTGATGCAGAGGTATTGTTGAATTTGCGCAAGGCACAGATGAAGTATGATTGATGCATGGATTTAGAGTATTTATTGCTAGGGTTAATGGATTAGGGCCACGGCGGTTGCTGTGGCTTTTTTTAATAGTGGGGTGTTTGTGCAGGAGCTGGGCTGTGTTGCTGGTAAGGCGTAAAAAGTTCCAGCAGTGTGGCAGTTTTTGGCGTCTGGCAGGGGAAATTTCGGCTAGGGCGCATTTTTTTACATGAGGAAACTGCGGTATGGCGCGGTTTTTAGAATTTTTTGCTCCCTGTAAACAAAAAAAGGTTTACAGGTGATTTGATTTCTGGTAGTATATCTAACTGTAGTCAAGAAGCAACGGAGGTGAAATAATGGCAGTTAAAATTCGTATGAAACGTATGGGTTCTAAGAAGAGACCTTTCTACCGTATTGTTGTTGCTGATGCGCGTGCACCACGTGATGGTCGTATTATTGAGCAAATCGGTACTTACAATCCAGTAGCTGAACCTAAGGAATTAAATATCGACGAAGAGTTAGCAATGAAATGGTTAGGTGAAGGTGCGCAACCTTCTGATACTGTTCGCAACTTATTCTCTTCTCAAGGAATTATGCAAAAGTTCCACGAATCTAAATAAGCTTTGAATCGATAGCACTATAATGTAGAGGATGATATCAAAATGCCAAACATTATTGAATTGATCACGAGTATGGTAACGCCACTTATCGAGCACCCTGAAGACTTCAGTGTTGAAGTTATTGAAGGGGATGAATTTATGGAGTACCACTTAAACTTAAATCCGGAGGATATTGGACGTGTGATTGGCCGTAAAGGCCGGGTTATCCGCTCTATTCGCACAATTGTCTACAGTATCCGTCCCAAAGGTGAGAAACGCTCACGTGTTGTCGTAGCTGAAGGGGAACCTGATCAAGCATAACAAAAAGAAACTGCCAACGCTGTTGTTGGCAGTTTCTTTTTGTTTGGAGCGGGGATTGTGGGTGTAGTTTGTGGCGTGGGTGGTTGTGCCGTGATAGCGCTTCGCTTTAGACACGCTTGGGTAGGGCTACTCCACGCCAGTGCACATCCGCCGCCTCCCGTGTTAGCATCCTACTACGCTATAGCGCATCTCTACTGACTTACGTGGTAGCACCTTACCACGGAAGTGAATTGGGTTTGGACTATCGTGGTGGAGTTGTACCACGTAAGTGAACTGAGCTTAGACTATCGTGGTGGAGTTCTACCACGATAGTGAATCCGTGTTTGAGTTACGTGGTAAGTGTGCACCACGATAGTCAGGAATAGTCAAAGCGGTTTATTTGAAATTTGCGCCTCTGTTGCGCAATGAATTTTAGGGCTCCAACTCTAAATAGGATAAGGAAGCCACGGCGGGGGCCTTGGCACCAACCTTTCTTTGATTCGAGGTGGGTGCTGAGCTTTTGTTGGTGAGCTGAACTTTGTATGGGTGGGCTAACTGAGTGGAATTGGTGCTGGGAGTGGAAATTGTAGCTGAATTTATTGGTGAAGCCAGTTTTTTGGCTTAGTACAGGAAGTTGACTATCGTGGTAGGGCTGCACCACGTAAGTGAACTGGCTCCAGACTATCGTGGTAGGGTCGCACCACGTAAGTGAATTGGGTTTGGACTATCGTGGTGGAGTTCTACCACGATAGTGAATCCGTGTTTGAGTTACGTGGTAAGTGTGCACCACGATAGTCAGGAATAGTCAAATCGGTTTGTTCGGAAATTGCGCTTCTGTTGCGCAATGAATTTTAGGGCGCCAACTCTAAATAGGATAAGGAAGCCACGGCGGGCGCCGTGGCATTAACCTTTCTTTGATCCGAGGTGGTTGCTGGGCTTTTGTTAGTGAGCTGAACTTAGTATGGGTGTGCTAACTGAGTGGAATTGGTGCTGGGAGCTGAATTTGTAACGAATTAGTTGGATAGCCCGTTTTTTGGCTCAGTACAGGAAGTTGACTATCGTGGTAGAGTTGTACCACGTAAGTGAACTGGCTCCAGACTATCGTGGTGGAGTTGTACCACGATAGTGAATCCGTGTTTGAGTTACGTGGTGAGGGCGCACCACGATAGTGAATCTGTGTTTGAGTTACGTGGTAAGTGTGCACCACGATAGTCAGGAATATTCAAAGTGGTTTGTTCGGAATTTGCGTTTCTGTTGCGCAATGAATTTTAGGGCTCCAACTCTAAATAGGATAAGGAAGCCACGGCGGGCGCCGTGGCATCAACCTTTCTTTGATCCGAGGTGGTTGCTGGGCTTTTGTTGGTGAGCTGAACTTAGTATGGGTGGGCTAAATGAGTTGAATTGGTGCTGGGAGCTGAAATTGTAACGAATTAGTTGGATAAGCCCGTTTTTTGGCTCAGTACAGGAAGTTGACTATCGTGGTAGGGCTGCACCACGTAAGTGAACTGGCTCCAGACTATCGTGGTGGAGTTCTACCACGATAGTGAATCCGTGTTTGAGTTACGTGGTAAGTTTGTACCACGATAGTCAATATTGGTCAAACCGCCATTTATGCAATCTGCGTCTCCACCACAAACTCCCCCGTCCTTAACCCACTTCTGCCCAGTTCATATCACTTGACCCTGTTAGGCATTTTCTTTATACTCACCCTCTAACTACTTATATTACATGTTCAATATACAACAAAGCAGAGGAGATAAGGGATGAATGATCGGATTAGACGACTAAGTGAGCAGACGATGAGCTATCTCGGTGCAATGAACTGGGATTTGGCGGATTTTTGGATAGAGGGGGTTGCGCTGAATGATTGAGGTGAAGGGGGTCGCGAAGGAGTTTGCGGGCCAGGTGGTGTTGGAGGCGATTGATTTGCAGATTGCGGATAATGAGTTTTTCGTGCTGGTTGGGCCGTCGGGAAGTGGTAAGACGACCTTGTTGAAGTTGCTGAATCGGCTGGAGGACCCGGATGGTGGGCAAATTCTGATTGATGGGCAGGATACGCAGGCGATGGATTTGCGTGATTTGCGTTTGGAGATGGGCTACGTCTTACAGAAAATTGCCCTGTTTCCGAACTTGACGGTGTTGGAGAATATTGAGTTGATTCCGGAGATGAAGGGGATGGCCAAGGACGTCCGGCGGCAGAAGGCCCGCGATTGGTTGGACCGGGTAGGAATGGCAGCTGATGTGTATGCTGATCGCTATCCGCGGGAATTGTCTGGGGGCGAGCAGCAGCGGGTTGGTATTTTGCGGGCGTTGATTGGGGAGCCGAAGGTTTTGTTGATGGATGAGCCTTTCTCGGCCCTGGATCCGATTACCCGACGGCAGTTGCAGGATGAGATGCGTGATTTGCAGGAGAAGTTGGATTTGACGATTGTGTTTGTGACGCATCAGATGTCTGAGGCGCTTTATTTGGGCGGCCGGATTTGCATTATTAAGGACGGCCGGGTTCAGCAGGTGGATACGCCGGAGGGGATTCAAGCGCAGCCGGCGAATGATTTTGTGGCGGAGTTTTTTGAGAAGCGGGGAGATGCAAATGGAAGCTTTACTGACAACCTTTAATGAACGGCGGGGCGCTTTGGGTCAGGCAATCTTGGAGCACTTGCAGATCTCGCTTCTGGCCTTGTTGCTGGCGATTCTCATTGCGGTGCCGCTGGCGATTGTCATCAAAGAACGACCGCGCGCTCGGCAATTCGTCTTGCAAATGTCGGCCGTTGTGCAGACGATTCCGTCCTTGGCCATTCTAGGCTTGTTAATTCCTTTGGTGGGGATTGGCACTGTGCCGGCCATCATTGCCTTAGTCGTTTACGCTTTATTCCCAATTCTACAAAATACGTTGACCGGCTTTATGGAAATTGATCCAGCCTTGGAGGAGGCGGCCGAAGCCTTTGGCATGACGCGTTGGGAGAAGTTGCGGAAGTTTCAGCTAGCCCTGGCCATGCCAGTGCTCATGTCCGGGGTGCGCACGGCGGCCGTGTCCATTATTGGGACAGCCACATTGGCGGCCCTCATCGGGGCGGGTGGCCTAGGCTCCTTTATTCTGCTGGGTATTGACCGGCACGACACGTCGCTCATTCTCCTCGGAGCCATCTTCTCAGCCTTGCTGGCCATTATCTTCAACTACGTCATCGGCTGGCTGGAGCACCAGCTTTTGCGCCGGATTGTGCTGTCCTTTCTCGCGCTGATTCTGGTGGTGGTTGCCTCCTATGTGCCCGTCATGGGTCAGTCGGGGCCAGATCTGGTCATCGGCGGGAAGCTGGGGGCGGAGCCGGAAATTTTGATCAATATGTACGAGCAGTTGCTGGAGGCGGAGACGGACTTGGAAGTGGCGGTGAAGCCTAACTTCGGCAAGACGACCTTTGTCTTTGAAGCCGTGCAAAATGGGGACATTGATATTTACCCGGAATTTAGCGGTACGGTCATCAATTCCTTGCTCACGGCACCACCAACCGACTTGACCAACGACCCGCGTCAAGTCTACGAAGCTGCCCGCGAACATATTTTGCAAGAATACGAGATGGCCTACTTAGAACCCCTCGCCTTCCAAAATACTTACGCCTTAGCGGTGCGACGTGACTTTGCCGAAGCCCACGATTTGGCGACAATTTCGGACTTGAAAGCTTTGGAGGATGACTTAGTCGCCGGCTTCACCTTGGAATTTGCGGACCGGGAAGACGGTAACAAAGGCTTGCAGGCCCTGTACGGCTTGGACATGGAAGTGGCCACTATGGAACCGGCTCTGCGCTACCAAGCCATCGCCAACGACGAAGTCCAAGTCATCGATGCCTATTCCACCGACAGCCAACTCATCAGCTACGACTTAGTCCTCTTAGAAGACGACCGGCAACTCTTCCTGCCATATCAAGGCGCGCCTTTACTGTTGGCGGACACCTTAGCAGAATATCCCGAAATTGAGCCGGTTTTGAACCAATTAGCCGGCCGCATTAGCGAAGAAGAGATGCAAGCCATGAACTACGCCGTCGACGTCGAAGACCGGCCGGCCCGCGAAGTGGCCCGCGAGTATCTGCAGGGAGCAGGATTCTTGGAATAAGTGCAAGAATAGGGTTGACATTTCTGCGTTTCGCCCTGTCTATTGCGCAAAGCGCGAAAGGTTGGGTTGAAAGGGTTGAGCCTAAAGCAGAGCTTGCTTTAGGCTACCTTATTGCTATAAATGAGGTAGCCACGGCAGGGGGCCGTGACGTGTTCTTACCCTAAATTTCTGCGCAAGCCTGTGTGCGTCGTCTATACGCAACAGGATTCCGTAGGGATCTGGTCTGACGGAATAAAATTGGATAAAAATTCCGTGGGAAAGGTGTCCGACGGAAGAATAATCGCTCAAACTTCCGTGGGACCTGGTCCGACGGAATAAACGGCGGAATTTATTCCGTGGGCGGAGGTTCCCACGGAATGAATTAATGCTTTCGTGGGGGGGAGCTGGATTCCGCAAGCCCCTGGAATGGATCCGCAATGTCGCGGGTCGCAGGATTGTTAATCTCAGCAGCTAAAGCAAATTGTGGCGCAAGCCGTACACTCGCTTGTGGCGCAAACCGCATACCCGCTTCTAGCACCACAAACCGTGTCCCGCTGCAGGCTCATTTTGTAAAGCTTTGGACTTTTTGTGATATAATTAACTTGAGAGGGAAGGGGGCGATTTAGATGCAGATTTCGAGTCGCTTTACAATTGCGATTCATATGTTGGGGGCGATTGAGTATTTCTCGAATCAGCAGCCGGTGACGAGTGCGCTGCTGGCTAATAGTGTTGGGACGAATCCGATGACGATTCGCAATTTGATGTCTTCTTTGAAGGCAGCTGGGATGATTGAAACGCAACAAGGTCGGGCGGGCATTCGTTTGCTGAAGCCTTTGGACGAGATTCGCTTCTATGATGTATATATGGCCGTCGATGCAGTGGATGATGCTGGGCTTTTCAGCATGCACGACCAGCCCGACCCTGAGTGCCCCATTGGCAGTCATATTGAAGCAGCCCTCAGCAATCGCCTCACCCTTATCCAAAAAACGATGGAAGCCGAGCTGGCGAAGTTAACTGTGGCGGACGTTGCGGAGGATATACACACGCGTTTGGTTTAGGGAATAGGTGCTAGACGGCTTGTATCAGTGGCAGGAGTAGGCTGAACGTCTGTTCTTTCTATTTTACTTTCCCGATCTGTGTGGTAGAATATAAGTGAGGATACCTCAGAAGGACTCATAAAATCACAATACCCCAAGTAGCGGCTACTACTTGGGGTATTTTTGTCGACAGTTTGAGGTTATGATGTGTGATGGTTAGGAATTAACGGTCATTGTGCAGTCTCAAGATGATTTCTGTACTGACTGGGCCAATGATTTGCTTTAGACGGATTTTTACGAAATCACCTTCTTTTGGAGTGGGTGACTTTGTAATAACTAGAGCACAATGTAGAACATTTTTTGAGGGTGTGCTAGATTATAGGAGAGGGTTTCGGTGAAGTCCCTTATTGCTCATCCCCCGAAATAGTTACAGCTGCTTGGGGGTTTTTACATTTCACCAAACCTCGAAAGCTCGTCGTTATCAATCGCAAATTTACCAAAGAAATCCCGGTGACTTTCGTGTATAATGAACACAATGTTTGAATTGGGAGGACACGGAATGAGTAATTATCGTATTGCCCGGATTGTCAATACCTATGGCATTCGGGGCGAGTTGAAATTATTATCGGATACGGATTTTCCGGAGAAGCGTTTCGCCAAAGGGGAGACGGCTTTTATTGAGGCGCACGCAGAGATGATTCCCGTGACGATTGAGCATGCGCGCCAGCATAAGGGTGCTTATATTGTGAAGTTTGCGGAGTTTGATAATATTAACGATGTGGAGCGTTTCAAGGAAGGTCACCTGTCGATTTCGGCTGATCAGCAGGAGGAGCTGGCTGAGGATAGCTTTTATTATCATGAAATTATCGGCTTGGACGTTATCACTGAGACGGGTCGGGATTTGGGGACGATTAAGGATATTCTCGCCCTTGGCTCCAATGACGTTTGGGTCGTCAAGCGGCGCGAACCGGGAAAGCGCGACGCTTTAATCCCTTACATCGATGACGTTGTCAAAAAAGTAGACCTCGAGCAGAACGTCGTTGAAATTGAACTTATGGAAGGGCTTATTGACGATGAAGATTGATGTACTGACGTTATTTCCGGAAATGTTCGAGCCGATGCATCACTCGATGATGAAGCAAGCCCAAGAAAGTGGCCAGCTGGATTTGACCTTGCACAATTTCCGCGACTACGCCGTAAATAAACATGGCCACGTCGACGACTATCCTTATGGTGGCGGGGCAGGCATGCTGCTCCGGGTTGAGCCGATTGTCCAAGCCCTTGAAGCCATTGATCAAGCCGATGCACCGCGCATTATTTTGTTAGATCCGGCGGGGCAGAAATTTACCCAGGAGACGGCGGCCGAATGGTCGCAAGAGGCGCATTTAATCTTTGTCTGTGGCCACTATGAAGGCTTTGATGAGCGGGTACGTCACTATGTAACCGACGAAGTGTCCTTGGGGGACTATGTCTTAACTAACGGCGAACTGGCGACCATGGTCATGATTGACGCCACGGTGCGCCTGCTGCCGGAAGTGCTCGGCAATGACGAAGGGACTGTCCAAGAATCCCATCAGCGCTCTTTGCTGGAATATCCGCAGTATACTCGTCCCCGCGAATTTCGGGGCATGGAAGTGCCGGAGACGCTCTTATCTGGCCACCACGAACGTATTGCCGCTTGGCAACGCAAGGAAGCGATTCGGCGGACGTATTTGCGCCGGCCGGATTTATTGCAGCAGGCAGAATTAACGCCGGAAGAGGCGCAGGATTTGGTGGAAGTGCAGCGGGAAGAGGGCGCAGAGTAACAGGAAACTAGGCTGAGGCACCGAGTTTTTGGCGAAAGTGTTGATTTTTTGCTGGAATATCCCTTTACAAGTAAATTTATTTCTGTATAATAGATGAGGTGGCCACGGGTCACGTATTACCAATATTCCGCTTAGGGCGCTGCCTTGTAATGAATGTTGTGAGATAAAGGAGAAAGAACATGAGTATCAATCCAATTATTGATAAGATTACATCCGCACAATTGCGTGATGATATCCCAGAATTCCGCGCCGGTGACACTGTACGTGTCCACGCTTTAATCGTCGAAGGTGAACGTGAACGTGTTCAGTTATTCGAAGGTTTAGTAATCAAACGCCGCGGCCAAGGCATTAGCGAAACTTACACTGTTCGTAAAATCTCAAACGGTGTTGGTGTTGAACGTACTTTCCCTGTACACACACCTCGCGTGCAAAAGATTGAAGTACTCCGCAAAGGTAAAGTACGTCGTGCGAAATTGTACTACATCCGTAACCTTTCCGGAAAAGCTGCTCGTATTGCAGAGCGCAACTAGTCATACCTACCTCGTCCATTTCACTGGGCGGGGTATTTTTTTGCAAGGAAGTTTGTTATAATAAAGGCATCAATTCAAATTAAATGATAAAGGTGGAAGAAGATGTCCTTACACGAAAATTTCAAAGCCCATCTCGATGGCAAAAAAGTTCCTTACGACTACCAAGAAATTCAAGGCGGCAACCACTTATTCCGCATGCGCTACCGCATTACAGACGACCGATCCGTCGTGGTTGAAGTCATTATCCAACACAGCGATGACGACTATGCCGACGTGCAAATGATCTACCGCCAATTACACCTTCTGCAAGACCGAAACAAAGAAGCCGACGCCTTACGCCTAATCAACGAGCTGAACGAAAGCAAAACAGGCTACTACTACCTATTCCTAGCCGGCGATGGCGAGATCTTCCTGCGCTCACTCATGCGTAGTGGCAGTGATCCGGAACCTTTGTACCAAACGATTGTGATCGGCTCCGCTATTGCTAAGAATATTATTCCGGAGTTGGCAGAGAAGTTGGGTTAAAGGCAGAGTATTTACATGAGTAATGTGAAGCATCCACTGACTTGAAAAAGTTGGTGGGTGTTTTTGTGCTGGAAAGGGGAGGGTTGGTGCGTGTGGCGAGGTTGGTGGTTGCAGATCGCGTCCCATAAATGTGACACATTTCGCTTGATTCGCTATTTTATGTCTGGTATACGTGTCAGGATTCCGTTGGGCTTGGTCCCGACGGAATAAAATTGAGCGAAAATTCCGTGGGAACGTCGTCCGCCGGAATTGGGAGGGATTGGGCAATGCGTTTGTTGCGGAGGATGGTTTCTGATTTAACCTTTAGATACTGGACAGATGAGGGTATGGTAAAATTTAAGTAATAAAATATAGCCCCCAGCACCCTTTTTGAACTGCCCCTGTCAAGTAGACAGGGGACATTTCATTTTGACAAGGACTGGAGGCTTTAATTTTTTTAGAGACAGCACAACTTTCAGTTTTATTCAAACTATAAGGTAATGTCGAAGTAATCCAGCAAGAAATGCGCTAGGCCATCTTCATCATTGGTGCGCTCGGTTTGCGTGTCAGCAATGCTTTTGATTTCGTCAGTCGCATTGGCCATGGCCACGCCTAGACCGGCGTATTGAATCATTTCGTAGTCATTATTCTCATCGCCAAAAGCGAGAATACAGTCTTGCGGAATGTGGTAGAAGTCCGCAACGCGCTGGACGCCGACGGCCTTGTTAATGCCGGCCCGCACCACTTCCAAGACGGGCAAGATGCCACCCCAGGTCCGCACGGAAATCGTGTCGCCGTAGCGCTTCATGAGCTCGGTTTCGATGGTTTCTTGCTTGGCATCGTCACAGAAAATTGACAGGGCAGTGGGGTTATAGGTCAGTGACTCACGCGAGAGGCGCGATATTTTGAGTTGATCGATAGGGTAGAAGGGGCTGTCAGGCAGTTGGGCTGAGGTGGTGTACAGGTGCTCCTTACCTTCGGCAATGAGAAGGCTGATGTCCAGCTCATCTTGATGATTAAAGAGTTCAAAAGCAATCTCCCGGTCCAGCTCTTCGTGGTAATAAGGTAACCAGTGGTCGTTGCCAGGAAAGTGGCACAAAGCCCCATTGAAGTTGACCATCGGCGAATCAATGCCAATTTGCCGGTAAATAGCCTTACTGTTCCGATACGGGCGCCCCGTCACAATCATCACCATATGCCCCAGGTCATTCAAACGGCGCAAGGTCTGAATAGTCAGCACACTCAATTTCGATTCATCATTCAACGTCGTTCCATCCAAGTCAATCGCAATTAGATGTCTTTTCATAATATGGAAGCCTCCTTCAGTTCCCACTGATTATAGCGGAATTTGCCCCAGCTGACAAATACTAAAAAAAGGTTGGTGGTAGCGCGAGGTTTGGGGGGATTGGTGAGTTTGTGCTGAGGCCTGCGTGATGGGTATGGCGGGGAGTAGACTATCGTGGTAGAGTTCTACCACGTAAGTGGATTGGGCTTAAACTAACGTGGTAGAGTTTTACCACGGTAGTGAACCGGGGTTTGAGTTACGTGGTGGAATCCTACCACGCCAGTCAGTTGGTTCTAGACTATCGTGGTAAGTGCGCACCACGGTAGTCAGGAATGGTCAAAGGGGTATGTCTGAAATTTGTGCCTTTGTTGTGCAGTGAGGTTTAGGGCGCAAATTGTAAATTGAGATAAGGAAGCCACGGCGAGCGCCGTGGCACCAACCTTTATCTGATCCGTGGTGGATGCTTGAATATAGTTGGTGGGCTAAACTTTGTATTGGTAGCCTAACTGAACAGAATTGGTGCTGGGAGCAGGAATTTGTAGCTGCGTTTGGTAGGGGGTGCGTTTTTTGCTTCGATGCGGGGAGTAGACTATCGTGGTAGAGTTCTACCACGTAAGTGGATTGGGCTTAAACTATCGTGGTAGAGTTTTACCACGGTAGTGAACCGGGGTTTGAGTTACGTGGTGGAATCCTACCACGCCAGTCAGTTGGCTCTAGACTATCGTGGTAAGTGCGCACCACGGTAGTCAATAATGGTCAAATTGGTATGTCTGAAATTTGTGCCTTTGTTGTGCAGTGAGGTTTAGGGCGCAAATTGTAAATTGAGATAAGGAAGCCACGGCGAGCGCCGTGGCACCAACCTTTATCTGATCCGTGGTAGATGCTTGAATATAGTTGGAGGGCTAAACTTTGTATTGGTAGCCTAACTGAACAGAATTGGTGCTGGGAGCAGGAATTTGTAGCTGCGTTTGGTAGGGGTGCTTTTTTTGCTTCGATGCGGGGAGTAGACTATCGTGGTAGAGTTCTACCACGTAAGTGGATTGGACTTAAACTATCGTGGTAGAGTTTTACCACGGTAGTGAACCGGGGTTTGAGTTACGTGGTGGAATCCTACCACGCCAGTCAGTTGGTTCTAGACTATCGTGGTAAGTGCGCACCACGATAGTCAGGAATGGTCAAGCCGGTTTCAACCGAAATCTGCGCCCTTATCACCCAATCAAGATTAGTGCACAAATAACCAATCAAGATAAGGAAGCCACGGCCGCAGCCGTGGCACCAACCTTATCCTAATCCAGATAGAGCGATTGACTTGATTTGGTGCACAATTACCACCATTCGTGCACAACTAAGCCATGAATCCACAAACCCTGAGCGAAAGGCGTGGATTTTTTGCGAGAAATGTGTAGAATAGAAGGACAATGAGGAGGTTGAACATGGAAGAAGCTTTGACGATGGAAGAGCAGATCGCTTCGCAGCTGGAGTCGGTGATTGATCCGGAGCTGGGGATTGATATTGTGAATCTGGGGCTTGTTTATGAGGTGGGCTATAAGGAGCCGCTCAAGCAGGCCTACGTGCTGATGACCTTGACTACGATTGGCTGTCCGCTGATTGATGTTATCGCCGACGACGTGCATAATGCACTCAAGCAAATTGATGGGGTGGATGAAGTCGATCTGGAGATCACTTTTGACCCACCGTGGACCGTCGACAACATGAGTCGCTACGCCCGGATTGCCCTAGGCATCGGTTAATATATTTATTGCAAAAAGGGGCTTCTCATCGAAGCCTCTTTCTGCTTGAGGGCAGTTTCGTAGCAGAACAAGACGGTTTGTATACAATCCCGATTCGCCACGGCTAAGTGCCGTACTTCTTTATTATACACCCGAGAGTACCTGCACGGACAACGCCAATTCTGATCTCCGGGATTCCGTCGGAGCGCGTTCCCACGGAATGATTTTGGCCGTTTATTCCGAGGGAGACCGATTCCACGGAATTTTAGCTGGATTTATATTCCGTCAATCGCTGTTCTCACGGAATGTTGTCGTATTGTTACGGGTGTTCTGGTCGTCTGCGTGATCATGCCGCCGATTGCGATTACCTTGGCCAATGTTTTCCTCCATGCGGTCACCCAGTGCCTCGGCGTGGCGACCGGGTCTCTCTTAGTAGCAAGCCTGGCGATGGTGGTGGGCTATGCGACCGCGTGGAAACTGATTGCGGTTCTCTGCCTCGTCTTCGGCGCCTTGTGGCTCCTAGCCCTGCAGCAAGCGGGACGGAGGTTGGCCAAGCTTTAGTTTTGTTGTACTTGGATTATGCTTGTCTTTATACATAAAGAAGCCACGGCACCGGCCGTGGCAAAACTTTTTTGCTAATCAATTCCAATATCATCGGCACCATCCACATAGGCTTGAATGGCGTCCGTGAAGACTTCCCAATATTTATTCGCCTTGACCTGTCCAACGCCTTCCACGTTCAGAAAATCCACATAGGTGGTCGGCCGCTTCTGGCTCATATCAATCAGGCTGCGATTATTAAAGATAATATAGGCCGGCATCTTCTCTTGCTTGGCCAGCACACTGCGCACCTCGCGCAAAATCTCGAACAATTCCTTGTCCTCATCCGCCAACACCGCCTTAAAATTCCCCGACACTTCGGTCGGTCGCGTCTGCCGTCTGGTCCGTTTCTTCTCTTTAATCAGCACACTGCGCTCGCCCTTGAGCACTTGCGTAGCTTGCTGGGTCGGCACCAGCCCGCGGAATTCATTTACGCCCAAGTCGCCACTAGCTAGCAACTGGGAAATAATATCTTTTACTTCGCTATCCGAGCGATTCTTGAGCAGGCCATAGGTCGACAGACGGTCGAAAGACCAATCCTTAATCTTCTGATTTTGGCTACCGCGCAAGACATCAGCCACCATCGTCGTCCCAAAAGGCTGCTTCATGCGAATAATGCAAGACAGCACCATTTGCGCCTCTTTGGTGACATCTTTTTGACGAAATTCACGCAGGCAACTTGAGCAATTCATGCAGGGCTCGGCCAGTTCTTCACCGAAATAACGCAAGATAAATTGCCGCAAGCAGCCCGTATACTGGGTATATTGAATCATCTGGTTCAAGCGTTCGTTGACATAAGGGTCCTGGCTCTGATCAATCAGGAAGCGACTTTGCACAATATCCTGATTGCCAAAAAGCAACACCGCCTCAGCTTCCAACGAATCGCGCCCAGCCCGGCCGGCTTCCTGGTAGTAGCTTTCCAAGTCCTTGGGCATATTGTAGTGGATGACCTTGCGGACGTCCGTCTTGTCAATCCCCATCCCAAAAGCGTTCGTCGCCACAATCAAATTCACTTCGTCATAAATAAAGTCATTCTGCGCCTGATCACGCGCCTCAGCGGCAAGGCCGGCATGATACTTGGCGACGCGGTAGCGGCGGGCTTTCAACTTGTCGTAGAGTTGGTCAACATTTTTGCGAGAATTGGCATAGATGACCATGGCATCCGCTTCATTGACTTCCTGGAGCAGCTCGTTGAACTTGTGGGCTGGCTCCTTCACAGTAAATTTAATATTCGGCCGGTCAAAAGAGTTCAGGAAAACGGCCGGCTCTGCTAAATCCAGCTGCACCGCAATATCATCCCGCACCAGCTGGGTAGCCGTCGCCGTAAAAGCAGCCACAATCGGCCGCTCATCCAGCTGATTGATAAAATCCGTAATCGTTCGGTAACTCGGCCGGAAATCGTGCCCCCATTGGGACACACAGTGGGCTTCGTCCACGGCAATCATCGCAATATTCAGCGCATTCATCTGCTGGATAAACCCATCTTGCTCCAGCCGCTCCGGTGCCACATAGAGAAGTTTCAATTCCCCCGCGCGCAAGGCTTGCATGGTTTGAATATAATCCTCAGTCGACAAGGAAGAATTTAAATAAGCCGCCGGAATATTATGATTAACCAGCGTATCCACCTGATCCTTCATCAACGAAATTAGCGGCGAAATAACAATCGTCAGCCCCTCCATAAGCAGGGCAGGCAGCTGATAGCAAATAGACTTACCGCCCCCCGTCGGCAGAATTGCCAGAACATCCTCCTGGCGCAGAATTGCCTCGACAATCTCCCTCTGCCCACTGCGAAAGGCTTCGTAACCGAAATATTGACTTAATGCATGTTCAAGGCTCATCAAAGCCCTCCTTCTTGCAAAATATAAACCTAGTATAACAAATTTCTCCCGCCCTGTATAACCCCTCCTGCAGCGCAAAAAGTTGACGAATTCTTACCGTAGCGGGGCGGGCTGATTCGATTCGGATTCCGTGAGAACTACGCCCGACGGAATAAAATTAGCGCTAAATTCCGTGGAGAAGTCTCCCCACGAAATTATGGCCGGAAATCATTCCGTGGGAACGTGCTCCCACGGAATCCGGGAACGAGACAGTGCTTGTTGACTGCAGTTTTTAGTCAGCATTATCTCTGCCAGTCGTTCCATACCACAAACCGCCTTGTTCAATTACCTCAAGCTCTCCTGCTTGAGGCTACCTTATGCTAGGTTCCTGCGCAGATCGCTTAAAAACGACGGAACGACGTCGGAATGGAGTCCACGACCACGCCCCAGCACTAAGCCCCTAGCTCTAAAACAGCGTCGTTTCACTGCTACGTGTAACTAATAGCCGAACAAGCTATTTGCACCGATGAAGTACCTAGCGCACTTATTTGATAAGTGCACGATGATTGCGCTTCCAATAATCCAGAGGTTAAGAATGGCCGGGGAAAGTCAGAGAATCTTTTATATTTACTTGGTAATTGACGGAAAACTTGTTAAACTATGAGGGCGAGGCTACAGGGTTGAAATCTGAACTGAGCTGCCATAGTGACGGGAACGCTTAAAGCTTTCCATCACTGCGTGCTGCAAGGAGCATAGTGGTTTGCTTGTTAGGCTAAGTCTTTAGCGAAGCAGATGTATCGGCGAAGCCGGACGGATTGCACTGTTTTGTTCCCTGACACAGCTCGGCGCTACGAGCATCTTTTTCGCTATGGTAGGCTAAGGCTCACTTTAGCGAATACGGTGTGAAATATAGATAGAGTGGATTTCAGGTCATGGTATGCTTAACTTTGCAGAAATAAGGAGAGCCGCCGTCGTTTACTGATAGAACTCATCATTGACGTTTTTTTAATGAACCCTAGCCCAGCAAACCATCCATTGGGATTTTTAGAAATGATCACCAGGCATTGCTTTTATGAGTAGTGGCTAATTTTTTGATAAAAGTATGATTTGATAGAGAGGGAGTGTTCCGTTGAGACACAAGGGCCCAGAGTATTATTATTTGAAGATGAATGCGCATTATATTCATGTGCCGTATTATAACCATAAGCGTCGGGTGCGCGTCTTGTTGCCGAAGGATTATGCTAATGAGGTTGATCAGTATTATCCGGTGGTGTATATGCATGACGGGCAGAATGTCTTTTATAGTAAGGAGGCGTTCGTGGGGCATTCTTGGAAGGTGATTCCGACGATTAAGAATAATCCGCAATTGCCGAAGATGATTATTGTAGGGATTGATAATGCTGAGGAGCGTCGCCTGGATGAGTACGGTCCTTGGGAAACGGATACGGATGTGAGTGGTATGGGCGGTGACGGGATTGCTTACGGTAATTGGGTGGTGAATACGGTGAAGCCCTTCATTGATAGCCATTACCGGACGAAGACGGACCGGGCCAATACGCTGCTGGCAGGAAGTTCTATGGGTGGGATTATTACTGCCTATATGGGCTCGGCCTATCCTGAGGTCTTCGGTGGGCTAGGTGTCTTCTCGTCAGCTTCTTGGTTTAGTGAGGACGCCTTTCAACGGTATGTGGCTGAGCATCCTTTGCATCCGGAGACGAAGGTGTATATCCAAGTCGGGACGGATGAAGGCGATGATACCGATGCCCAATTCATTCACGGATCCATGAAGCAAACCTATATCGATTCCTCTTTAATGTACTATCAGAATTTACTAGCCCATGACCACCCCATGGCCAAAATATGGCTGCGCATCTTAGCTGAAGAAAGCCACCACGAGAAATACTGGGCCACTCATTTCCCGGCCTTCCTACATTATATGTTTGACATTGAAATGCCTTAGTTGACAAAAGGAGTGAACACCTAAGCGTGACCATGCAATTTATAAGTCACACCATTGAACTCGTCGGTGAATACGAGGTGCATTTGGCGACGTTGAAGTTAACCATTCATCTCCTCGTACCCAAAAGCTACATCTCAACCGACATCTGCTCCGGCTTTCCCTACCTCATACGGAGCGAGCGCGTTGCCTTAGAGACCGTCGTCCGCGACATCTACCAGCAAGTCTAACACGAATACTGATATGCTCCCCCTAAAGTAAATCTACTTTAGGGGGAGTTTTTGTGCGTTCAAATAAAAAGCATTCAGCTGAAGAATTAGAACAGTTTATCCAGCTCAACTTAGAAGGCGTTAGTTATCGTGAGCTGAAAGAATCCTATGGTCTCCTCATCTCTGAGAGTGTCTTTAAAGGATATCGATTAAAGTACAGAATGCATGACTAGTCAGTTTTACAGTCTCATAAACACAATCAGACCTATCCTCAAAGAATAACTTGAAACTCAAGCGCTTACCCAGTGATTGGCTCGAAAGTGTCAAATACCTTCAGCAACGACTGTACGAGATTGGCTAATCAAGTATACTAAAGAGAAGAAAATAAGGACTCCGCTCCTAAACCCGAGGTGTATACAATGAAAAGCCAGAAGAAAACACAAGCAGAAAAAATTGAGATTGTCAAAAATTATCTAGCAACTGAGATGTCCTATAGAGAAACTGCTGAGAAATATCAAGTATCTTACAACAATGTCTATTCTTGGGTTAAAAAGTACCGCAAGCATAGGCCGGATGGCCTCTTCGATGGTAGGGCAGGAGAAAACCTGACAGCATTCAAACAGAAGAAGAGAAGCTTAAAACAGAGATCGCTGCTTTAAAAGTTCGTAATGAGTATTTAGAAACGGAGAACGCTGCCTTAAAAAAAATGCAAGAATTGGAAAGAGAGTTGCTGTTACAAGAACAAAATACCAAGCGGAATTCAAGGCGATTCAGAAACTGAAGCAAGAAGGATACAAAATAACCTATTTGTGCGAGGTTTTAGGAGTCAGGCGATCGGCTTACTACAAATGGTTGAAACGCGTTCCTTCGCCTTCCCAGTTGCGCTTGGAATGGCTGATGAAGCAAATCTAAGAAGCTTATGACAAACACAAAGGGATTTATGGCTATCGGCGCTTAACCATCTATCTGAATTATTATAGGACGCTAAGGTCAATCATAAGTGTGTACCGCTTAATGAAGCTGATGGGACTGAAAGCAGTTATCCGACACAAACGCTATCAGTATGGACCCAGCACCCCTCAATATGTCGCTGAGAATGTGTTGAATCGGTCATTTGACTAGCCTTATAAACCTAGACAGATCCTCCTGACGGATGTGACCGAATTGAAATACGGGAAGACCTGCAAGGCCTATTTGAGTGCCGTCTTAGATTACGGGGAGAAGAAAATCATTGCCCGTCAGGTGTCTAAGCGCAACAATAATCAATTAGTAGAAGATACAGTCGTCCAAATTGAGGATGAAATCATTTCTGGCGAAACCCTCTTTCATAGCGATCGAGGCTTTCAATATACTTCTCATTTCTTTAAAGCCTTTGTGGACAAGCATGAGTTAATCCGAAGCATGTCTCGGGTCGGAAAATGCCTCGATAATGGACCGATGGAGGCCATTTCGAGCACCCTGAAAGAAGAGGTGTATCGTTTGAAGACTTATGATAGATTTGAGGAACTTGAGGTAGATATCGCACGCTATATTGATTTCTACAATAATGAGCGAGTGACTTTAGCTATGGGGCTTAAAATTCTAGCATAAGAAAAACCATGCCTGAATAAATCAAGCATGGTACAAAATAATTTGTTTTTTGTCTGTCTACTTGACAGGGGGCAGTTCATACCGCGACCGGCCCTTTCTTTTAATCGATAAGCTTAGCCAGGCGATCCCGATTGTATTGTCTGAGCATTACGCTGAGCAGGAGCAAGTGCACTTCGACAGACTCAGTATTGAAGTCTTCAGCGAATTTCGTGCGGAGGGCAGGCCGTGTGAGCAGTCGGCCCAGTATGGGAACTATGAGTAGCCATATTGCGGAATGGACAAGTGCGCACAAAAATGTCTAAGAAGTGAGCGAATGTGCACATTTTTCTGTTAATTTTATGTAAAGCTCTTTAGGTAAAAGAGTCGTTTGAAGTGTTTGTAATTTTTTTGCGTCGGAAATAAGCATATAAATTGCAATAAATTACAAGTGTGGTATATTGAGGTTAATAAAAGAAAAGGAGGCGATTCTCATGAGTAAAGAAACTAACAAAACTTATTTGAATCAGCAAACTGAAGTCCAACGTGACTTCTTAGTAAAGGAGGAGAAAGAAGCAGGCTACAACTTGTCCTGGGGAGCAATATTTGCCGGTATTATAACATTTATTGCCTTACTTTTTACGCTCTCTTTGATTAATGCAGCACTTGGCTTCGGACAATTTGACCCAACGCAACCAAATCCGTTTGCCGGGGTAGGGACTGGCCAAGCAATTTGGACAGTGATTGCTCTGATTCTATCATTCCTTGGCGCTGGATTTGTGTCAGGATTGACGTCACGTCGTGTTGGTTTTGTTCACGGTTTCTTAACGTGGGCAGGTAGTTTATTAGCAACGGTTGTCCTTTTAACATGGGTCGCATCTTCTGCACTTTCGGCAGTAGGTAGCGCCATCTCAACCACAGCTAATGTCGCTGGTGACGCAGTAAGTTCAGTAGCATCCACTGCAGGTGACGCTGTATCTTCAGGCGTGAGCGCTTTAGCAGATAATGTCAACTTGAACCAAGCAGACGTTGACCAATTCAACGAAGACGTGCAAGAAATTCTTGTCGACACAGACATTCCTGAGTTGCAACCAGACTACTTGAGCAATCAAGTTAGCGAAGTAGCAACGGAAATCGGCAATGCCGCGCAAGAATTAGTCGTAAACCCTGAAAATTCTGAGCAAATTCTCAACGACTTAGGTAACTCATTAACGACTCGCGTTGACAATATTGCGGAATCTTTAGATGAAGAAGCAGTGGCGAACGCAATCGAAGAGAACACTGACTTAACCCAAGCCGAAGCAGAAGAAGCAACTCAGAACATTATCGACGGCTACAACGACCTAGCAACTCAGGCACGTGATGCCATCAACACAGCATCAGCCGAATTACAAAATACCGCAGCCCAAGTTAGCGAATCGGTAGACCAATTTGCCCAAGAAGCTGCAGTTACAACGAATGAAGTTACAGACTCTGCTTCATCTGGAGCTATCTGGGCCTTCGTCGGAGTCGTTCTTGGTGCAGTCATCTCAGCCATCGGCGGTTCACTCGGAGTGAATACCGCAGTTCGCTGGGTCAACGAAGGACGCTCATAAGCGATAGCTTATAACTGAATAACTATAAGCAGTTGAACAAACCCACAGCCCAGCGCTGTGGGTTTTTCCTTGCAGTGAATTTAAGATCCGCGACTGAGCCCGTACGGAGTTTCTGCCCGGTGGACCTGGTGGCGGGTCGTGGCGAGGTAGGTTGTTGGTGCAGGGATGCGCTGAGTGCTCGGGGATGGTTGGTGCAGGGTGCTAGGCGTAGATGCTGAGAACTAGGGCTGTCGCTTAAATGCGACGATATTTCTTGGGAAGCGGCCCGACGGAATAAATGGCGTAAATCATTTCGTGGAGAAGTATTCCGACGGAATAAAAAGAAGTGCAAAACCCGTGGGAGCTAAGTCCCACGGAATCCAGCAGGGATGCACTACAAGAATTGGGATTAGCTTTGGTGCGTACAAACCTGAAGATGGGGTCTTGTGCTTAGTATGGCTAGTTGAACTGCACGGATATTAGTGGTTCGTAAGGTTTGAACATCGATTCAAACCTTACGAAATGAACTTGCTAATGTATGAGGATCCATTCAAACATTACCAAAAACGCTTAACGGTACTTAACCGTACCGAATTTACCACGCAAACAGCATAATCTATCCGATTTAAACACTCAAACCCGGCTAACTCACCACTCTGCACCGAACCACCACACGGCGTATTCATTTATTAGACAACGCCAGCTCTGCTAGTCATGCTAATTTACAAACTGATATATTGAATAGCCTAAAGCCACCGAGCTTTAGGCTTCCTTTCTTTATAAATGCGGATCCTTATGCTAAGTCTTTGCGTTTATCGCTTAAACAGGGTGGTATGCTGTCAGTATAGGGTCCGACGGAATCCTACTGTACGGACCCACTCCTGTGCCCAGAACCCAGCTCTTGTACTGCGTTGCTTCACTACACAGCCTCACGTCTCGCACCTAAAAGTTAATGTACTATCCTTTCTATAATAATTAGACAAATCGCGCTTAGAAAGTAACCTAAGCGCAGTTTAAATTTAACCTACATACTCTTTAATATTCAATGCGGCGTTACGTCCTGAATAGAAGGCGTAACCAACGCATGAGCCTGGCTTATCAGGACCATAAGTATCCCCGACTAAACCACTCGCATCATTACCAACCGCATACAAGCCTGGAATTTGTACACCGTCTTCATTTAACACTTCATTATTGTTATTAATTTTCAATCCTCCCATGGAACAGAAGGAGCCAACAGATAATTCAAAGGCATAGAAAGGTCCAGTCGAGAGGGGAACCATATATTCAGCTGGTTTTCCAAATTGACTATCTTCTCCAGCTTCAGCGTCTTTATTATAACGCTCTACAGCAGCGACCAGATTCTCAACAGGTACATTTATCTGCTCAGCTAAATCTTCGATGGAATCTGCCACACGTAAGTAAGGTTTCTTGGCTTTTACGGCAGACTCAATTTCAACTTGAAGCTCATCCATCTTATCGCCGCGTTCAATATATACTCCAAGCCCCATGAAGTTACCATCAGTAGCCATTAAGTCGATAACTCCTTGGTCGAGAATACTATACACTTTCTCTTGAGTATATAAAGCATTCCCCGCTTGAGAGAAATTATATATTACCTCCTCATTGACGAAGCGGTTTCCACGCTCATTTACCCAGAAAAGAGGTTGTTGACCTGCTGCCACACACATTTGGGAGCGCATTAATTCGTAAGCAGGACGATTCGGATCATCTAAATAGCCTCCGAAAAGCATCAATGTACCCATGCCAGTCTCCTTGCCGCCTACTTCCCAGCCCATCCGTAAGCCGTCGCCCGTATCTTTACCACAGCTTACCGGAATTAAACGTTCAGTATCATAATGTGTATAATCCTTCACCATCTCTGGATTATCTAAGTATCCCCCAGTTGCTAATACGACTGCTTTTGTTTCAATATGCTTAATCTTATCGGTAACCACATCTTTCACATCTATAGCATATACTTTGCCATCATTATCTTTATGAATTTTACAGCCGGCATGTTGCGTTAGAATAGTCGCTCCCTTACTTTCTAAATAAGGTAAAAGCGTATCAACAATCACAGTGTCACCAAAGCCTTTATAAATATGCCATGATTTAACACCAGCACCCATTCCTTGGACACGGTCGAATTCCACGCCATGTTCTTGTAGCCAGTTTACGGTTGCTGCACTGTTATCGATGTATTTCTCCCAAATACTGGAATCCGCACGATAATTAGAGTAGTGCATTTCCTCTTCAAGCATTTGCGCTTTACTAATTTCAATGCCAGCTTCTTTCTGCATGTTAGAACCAATTGCAAACATGCCCTCTGTATAATTAGAAGAACCACCAATTGTTCGACCTTTCTCAAGCAAAAGGACTGAAAGGCCGTCATCTATCGCTTGAACAGCTGCAGCCATTCCTGATGCCCCAGAACCTACTACTACAACATCATAATATGCTTCAGTCATATCATATTTCCTCCTTTTTATGTTATAGATATAGTATAATAGCGCTAACATAGTTACAATAATCACAATCTAGCTTTTGTCTCAAAATGAAACAAATGACTGACATTGTCTCAAGAAAGGTGATTTCTTTGAAAACTAAACGACTCATCTTATTAGCCCTTGAAGAGTTACTCGACAAATTTCGCTTTGATGAAATAACTGTCATCCAACTTGCTAACCAAGCAGCTATTTCACGTGCGACTTTCTATCGTCACTTTACTGACAAATATGAAGTCGCAAATTGGTACTATCGCCTGAAAGCAGAGGCGGTTTTCCAAGATGAAAGGAATAAGACACCTTATGATATATTCTACGGCTTATCCAAGTTCATGGGAGAGGATGATAAGAACTTCATGCAAGTCATGATGAATCAAAAAGATGACCAAAATAGCTTCTTTAACTTCGTATCAAATACTTTTTATGATTTTTGGAAACAGAAATATGAGTCTAAAATGGCGCGTGAACTCACAACGCAAGAAGCTTTTGACCTAGCTGTATGGTCGCTTGGCGGCGCTGAAGTTTGGAAACATAAACTTAACAACGAGGTGATAGATCCCCAAGAAATGGGTGAGTTATTTGATAAGTCCATGCCTCTTTGGTTGGTGAATGTGAGTGAATAAGCAAACGTATATTGTTCATTAAATCACAAACAGGTATAATCAATATATTAATAGGAAAGGTGGCAATTTGATGCGAAAGTATTTTAGTTGGCTAACAATATTGTTAATGTCTCTAGGTGTCTTAATGGGGAGCGCTTCTACTCTAGCAGTTTCGGCTGAAGCAGCTGTCATTGAAGATGGTGTATATGAAACCGAAGTTGAAGGTCATAATGGCCCCATGGTCATTGAGACGACAATAGAAGATGGTAAATTAGCTGATGTTCAAGTTAAAGACCATTCAGAATCTGAAGGTATTTCCGATCCAGCGATTGACCAAATTCCGGCTGCGATTGTTGAAGCTAATTCTATAAATGTAGATGCAGTGGCAGGTGCAACCGTCACGTCAAATGCTATTCGTGATGCGGTATCTGATGCCATTACGCAAGCTGGTGGGGAAGTGTCAGACTTCTTCCAAGAAACAGAAGATTCTGAAGCAGGCGAGACGATTGAATACAGTACAGAGGTTGTGGTGGTTGGCTCAGGAATTGCCGGTTTAGCAACCGCGATTGAAGCGAAAGACAACGGTGCAGATGTTCTTGTTCTTGAGAAACAAGGCTTAGTTGGCGGTTCGACCATCTTATCTGGTGGGGAAATTTTAGCGGCAGAAAGTCCCATCCAAGAGGCTTTGGGTAATGAGTCAAGCTGGGAAGATTTGGCGAATTATTTTTATGAAATCTCCAATGAAGTAGGCGATAAGGAATTCTATGATTACATTGCGCAGAACTCGGGTGAAGGGATTCAATTCCTAGCTGATAATGGGGTAGACTTTGCGGATGATGCTGTTAAACTGCATAGTAGTCATGAACACGCCTGGGGTCATTATCCTAAAGAACGTAATGGGGCATCTTTTGTTAACCCATTGGTTGAATCTTTAGAAGAACGTGGCGTTGAAATTTTAATGACGACTGAAGCGCATACCTTAATCGAAAAAGATGGACGCATTATTGGGGTTGAAGCGATTGATTCAGCTGGAAATACAGTAGTGGTCAAAGCTGAACATGTGGTGCTTGCGACGGGTGGTTATAATCAGAATGAAGCTATGTTGAAAGAGTATCACCCGACTTTAGACGTTTATACAATAAACGGTGGTTCTGGCAATACCGGTGACGGAATCCAAATGGCTAAAGCAGTCGGTGCACAGACACTCTTCCATGATGCCGGGATTGATTTAGCAACGAATATTCCAACATACTATGGTTATGGTGAAGAATTTAAAGGTTTATTAGTTTCGGAAGAAGGCCAACGGTATATGGATGAATCAGAATTTCATTTTGTTCGTTCTAGTAATATGCTAGATATGGGCGAAACGATAACTTATGCTATTACGACGGAGTCGACCGATTTAGTTGAACAATCTGTTGAAGAAGGGAATGCTTACAAGGCGTCTTCTCTAGAGGATTTGGCTCAAGCCATTGCTGAAAATCAAGCTGAAGGTGAGAAAAAATTTGATGAAGCTGCATTCCTCACCACCGTTGAACGGTACAATGAATTAGCTGGAAAAGGCCAAGATGATGACTTCAATAAAGACGCGGATTTTCTAACGCCGATTGAAGGAGAAACTTATTACGCTTTGAAATTAACTACATCGAATAGTGGTACACACGGTGGCTTAGTAGTTACCTTAAACGGAGAAGTCCTCGATGAAAATAATGAAGCAATTCCTGGCTTATATGCTGTGGGCGAAGTGGCCAATGGTCAATATATGATTGAAGATTACCCAGGCTCAGGTACGGCTATCATTAGTTTCCTAACATTAGCTCGCGGTCTAGCCCAACATATCACGCAATAAGATTATAGAAAAGTTAAAATAAAAGCCCTTGACAATGAGATTTTTCTTAGATAATATACTTACAACGCAGTGAAGAGTAGAGTAAAGTAGGGAATGTATCAGAGAGCTCTTGCTTGGTGAGAAAGAGTACAGAACCTGCTTGAAAATGAGCTTGGAGTATCTAAATAGTGCAAGCTACTTAGACGGAGCAGTCCGTTATGACTGAACGTAAGTTTACGAGAGAGGTTTCATATTGACAACCTGAATTAGGGTGGTAACACGGAGCACATTCGTCCCTTTTCCAGCAATGGAGAGGGCGGATGTGTTTTTTGGGTAAGAGGAGGAATAAGTATGAAAATTGCAACAGATATTGGCGGTACATTTACTGATTTAGCTTATATTGATGAAGCAGGGCAGATACAGTATGCGAAATCAGCGACAACCCCACCGAATTTCGAGCAAGGGGTTATGAATGTGCTGCGGGAGAATGATTTATCGCAAGCAGAAGTTGAAACATTTATTCATGGGACGACGGTTATTATTAATGCTTTGACCCAAAGACAGGGTGCTAAGACAGGTTTATTGACGACGAAAGGTTTCCGCGATGTCTTAGAGATTGCACGGGGTAATCGTCCCGATTTATTTAATGTTCAGTATCAGAAACCAACGCCTTTCATTGAACGCTACTTGCGATTGGAAGTAGAAGAGCGGATGAATTACCAAGGCGAAGTAGTTCAACCGCTTAAGCGAGCTGATGTTGAAGAAGCGGTAACTTACTTCAAAGAAGAAGGCGTAGAATCAATTGCTGTCGTTTACTTACACGCCTATGTCAATGATACGCATGAGCAAGAAACGGTTCAAATCATTGAAGAATTGTGGCCTGAAGTTCACGTGTCCGCCTCTAGTGATATAACAAAGGAATGGCGAGAATACGAGCGCACCAATACAACGGCACTGAATGCCTTTGTCAAGCCCATTGCGTCGGCTTATGTCAATCAGCTTGAAAAGGAATTAGACAATAACTTAACCATCCATCAAAAATATATTATGCAGTCTAACGGTGGAACCACGTCTTTTGCGAATGCGAAAAGTGTGCCAGTAAATATGGTTGAATCTGGTCCGGTCGCTGGTATTTATGGGGCGGCTACCTTGGGTAAACTGATTGGCGAAGAGAATATTATCGCCTTTGACATTGGTGGAACAACCGCGAAATGTTCCCTCATAGAAAGCGGCGAAGTAAAGACTTCAACAGATTATTATATTGAACGGGATGACCGTCACGCAGGTTATCCAATTAAAGTACCAGTAGTTGATATTGTTGAGATAGGTAACGGTGGTGGTTCTATTGCTTGGTTGGATAAAGCAGGTACGTTAAAAGTAGGGCCACAGTCCGCGGGTGCTGATCCAGGACCTGTCGCTTACAACCAAGGGGGTACGGAACCCACAACAACCGATGCGAATATTCTAACTGGAAGGCTAGCGACTCGCCATTTCAATTACGATGTGGATTTAGCAAAAGTTCGCCAAGCACTGGATACACAGATTGCCCAGCCGATGGGTGTATCAACGGATGATGCGGCACTCGGAATTATTCGCATAGCGAATTCAAATATGCTCAATGCTTTGAAGCTAGTCTCCGTCCGCAAGGGCTATGATCCAACCGACTTTACACTGCTAGCCTTTGGTGGTGGTGGCTCAATGCATGCACCAGCTCTAGCCTTGGAACTTGGGGTTAAACGTGTCGTTATTCCAATCGCATCTCCAGTCTTTTCTGCTTGGGGAATGTTGATGACCGATTTACGCCATGACTACATTCAAACGCATATCGCAACCTTTGATACGATTGATATCGCTGAAGTAAACCAGGAATGGCAGCGACTTGAAGTAAATTGCCGGGCAGATTTTGAAGCAGAGAACTTTTCGTTAGACAAAGTGAGCTTCCACCATGCCTTCGACATGCGATACGCAGGGCAAGAACATACTGTGAAAGTGAGCTTGCCAGACGGTGAATTGACTCAAGCGGATATTACCGATATTATCCAGACTTTCCACGCTGCTCACGAGAAAGCTTATAACTTTACGCTTCCAGGAAATCCGATAGAAATTGTCAATTATCATCTAACTGGCTACGGCCAAGTGGATAAGCCGGAAATTGCTGAAATCGAGGTAAACTCAACGCTGGAAGATGCTTTTGTGGAAGAACGCTCTGTTCTTTTTGAACAAAAAGGTTGGCTGCAGACGAAAGTATATGACCGGGAGCTTTTACCTGTCGGTGATAAGCTTCAAGGTCCTGTGATTGTAGAAGAAGCAGCGGCGACGACCGTTGTCTATCCGGAACAAGTCGTCTACCGCGATAAATATGGCAACTTAATTATTGAGAAGGAGGCCTAAAGATGAGCCAACAATACCATACAGATCCATTTACATTGGAAATTATTAAAGATGCCCTGCATTCCATTGGCGAGGAAATGTTCACCTCTCTTGCTCGGACATCCATGTCGACAATTATCTATGAAACGCTAGATTATGCTAGTGGACTTACGGACCGCGAAGGAAATCTCTTGACTCAAGGCAATGGTATCACCGGCTTTATCGGAATGTTAACCTTCATGGTCAAAGAGACCTTAGCAAAATTCCCTGGTGAGCAACTGAAACCAGGCGACTTGATTATCATTAACGATCCCTATCAAGGCGGTGGCTCACACTTATCTGACGTTGGCCTAGTCCTACCTATCTTCTATCAGAATAATCTAGTTGGCTTCTCGGCTAATAAAGCTCATTGGTCTGAAGTTGGTGGTAAAGACGTAGGTTCCTTCACTAATGATTCTGTAGACATCTATCAAGAAGGCCTGCAATTCTCTTGCGTGAAACTCTTCAACGAAGGTGAGATTAATGAAGCATTAGTCGACATAATACGTTCCAACGTGCGCTTTCCTGATCAATCTCTCGGTGATATGTGGGCCCAAATATCGGCTTTACGCTTAGGTGAACAACGTCTCCTTGAACTCTACGAGCGTTACACCCCAGAAGTCATGGAAGAATCTGTACGCTATTTATTAAATCACGGGGAGACCATTTCTCGACAAGAATTGGCGAAATTACCTGATGGTATCTATGAAGCAGAAGAATACATTGATACGGATGGCTTAGGTAATGGCCCCTTCCTCGTCAAAGTCAAAATAACCATTGACGGTGAGGAAATAACCTTTGACTTCACCGGTTCAGCCGGGCAAGCACCTGGCCCAATCAATTTAACCTATTCCGGTCTGGTTGCTGGTGTTCGAGCCATCTTCCTGTCGATTGCGACACCGGATCAGGAAGTCAATGACGGTATCTTCCGACCGATGCATATCATTGCCAAACCTAAGTCCATAATGTCAGCCGAACGCCCAGTGCCAGTATCAAACTATTTCATTACCATGTTAGAAGTCATCAACGTTATCCAAAAAGCCTTAGCCGATATTCTACCACATCGCTTAGGCGCAGGTCACTATTCAGCCGTCTGTTCCTTAGTTTTGGGAGGTCTGCATCCTGAAACCGACCAAGCCTTCTTACTGGTTGAACCTACAAACGGCGGTTGGGGTGCAAGCCCCAATGCAGATGGTCAATCCGGCCAATTCTGTTACGGCAACGGCGAAACCTACAATGTGCCCGTAGAAGTTGCTGAAACACGTTACGGTGTCCTAGTTGATGAATACAGTTTGCGTATTGATAATGATGGGGCAGGCGCAGGGGAATATATTGGTGGTTTCGGTATCACTCGAATATATCGCGCCTTAAATGACGGTCAAACTGCCAGTGTAACTTTCGGACACCATGAATCTAAGCCATGGGGTGTGGATGGTGGACATGAAGGCTCTTCCAACGACGTATACTTCGAGAAGAAAGATGGAAGCATCGATGGTCCTTACGGTATGTATCCAAGGTATATTCTAAATACCGATGACCGAGTCATCCTCAAGACTGGGACAGGCGGCGGATACGGTTTTCCTACTGACCGTCCGGTAGACCAAGTAATCAAAGATGTTCGCAACGGCTACTACAATGCCGATATTGCTAGAGAAATCTTTGGAGTTAATGTTGAGACGGGCCAACGAATTTAGGTGGAGCAATGGACAAATTTCAAATCAATACCCAAGTCAGCCATATTGTTGAAGGCCTCCTCGAACAGAAAGGCAACTACCATCAAGTGAGCATGGGCCAATCCATCATACCACCTCATACAAAATTACCAGAAACAGGTTACTCAGAGCACGCTGGCGACGAATATTCGATCATTATTAATGGTCAACTCTTTGGTGAGTCAGGTGGAAAACCCTTTGAAATTCAAGAAGGAGAGTTAAGCTTTATTCCCAAAGGAGAAGTCCATTGGTGTGAAAATCGTTCTGATGAGCCAGTAACGTTGTTTTATATTATGGTGGAATAGGAGTAGTTTAGTCTTTATGGAGTTGTACACTCTTACAAAGCTTATGGGAATACTGAAAAATCCAGGTTGTATGACCTGGATTTTTTGTAAAATAGATGTTAGTAGAACTTATTTATAGGAACTGAAGAAGGTTTGTTACAGGCTGCGTTAATAATGCTAAATAAGTGAGTGTTTCATGAGAGTTTTCCTTTAACCATAAAGCGTTTTCATGATAGTGTTACTACGATTTATTTATCAAGGAGGATTTTTATGAGAATAATTGGGAAAATTCTGCTAACGTCGATGTTGCTCTGTTCAAGTTTTTCAGATATTTATGTCCAGAATGTCCATGTCGAATCTAACGCCTTGTCCCCCCTGGGACTTATGAGGTCGAAACTAGTGGTTTTGGGGGTAGGATGATTGTTGAAGTGACAGTGGATGAGTCAAGCATTACAGATATTCAAATTAAAGACAACTTCGAAACGGAAGGTGTTGGAAAAGTTGCTATTCAATTAATTGTTGGAGACATCTTAAATGAACAGACCACTGAAGTCGAAGGAGTTACGGCGGCTACTAATTCTTCAAATGTGTTAAACGCATTGTGCGTGAAGCGCTAGAAGAAGCAGGTGCTTCTGAAGATATATTTGCTGATGCAGTGGAACCGAAAGATTATGAAACAGAAAAGAATGTTGATGTCGTGATTATCGGAGGCGGTGGTGCAGGACTTGCCACAGCTGTTTCGGCAGGTCAAGCAGGCGCTAATGTAATCGTTATTGAAACAAATGGTATTGCTGAGGGGAACCTTGTCGTATCTGGTGGTGTTTATAATTCGCCTGATTCTGTTAGACAACCTGAGCAAGATATTAAAGATTCGTCTGAATTATTTGCAGAGCAAACCCTTGAAGGTGGAGATAATATCGCTGGCCCTGAGTTAGTAATTATTTAGTAGAAGAGGCATATTCTGGTTTAGCATGGTTGCGCTTATTAGATGTTGAGTTTGTGGATGAAATTATCCAAGCACCAAATAACCTTCATTCTCGTTCTCATAATACTACCGAACCTTTAGGAATTGGAATTATTGAAGTTACATAGAAAGCATTGAATCTTTGGACAGTGTGGAGATTCTATATAACACTAAGGGGGAATCTCTTATCCAATCGGAAGATGATGAAGTTCAAGGAGTTATTGTTACCAATCCAGATGGTAGTGAATTAATACTGAATGCAGCGAATGGTATTATTCTAGCCACTGGAGGTTTCTCAAAGAATATGGATTTAGTTCTAGAATATGCGGATAGTGAGAAATGGCGACAGCTTGATAAAGATACCGTCTCTACAAATATGAATAGTATCCAAGGTGATGGAATTGAAATGGGTATCGAAGCTGGTGCTGATTTAGGAGATATGGATCAAATGCAATTCCTCTATCTAGGCGCACCAAATACTGGGATACTCTCAGGTGTATATGATGTTTCAGCAGAAATCGTTATCTTTGTCAATCAAGAAGGTGAACGCTTCGTAGCAGAGGATGAAAGACGTGATGTAATTTCCTTAGGTGTCTTTGATCAAACAGACGCTATGATGTGGCTGATAAATTCAACAGATTCATTAGATGAACCAGAAAACAATCTGAATATCGATGGTATTCCAATGCAGGAACTATTAGATATTGGTGCATATGGCTGGGTGCAAGATGAAACGCTTGAATAATTAGCCGAAGAAATGGGGGGTTCCAGCAGATGCTCTCAAAGCATCCATTGAAACCTATAATGAAGACGTGGATAGTGACAATGACCCATTCGCCCGGAAGTTATTAACTCAAAAAATGAGACTGGACCATTCTATGCACTACCAAGAATTCCTTCACATCACCATACAATGGATGGGCTGCGTATTGATACACAAGCTCATGTTCTCGACGAGAATGGAGAAGTTATACCTGGTCTTTACACTGCTGGCAGCAAGGTCGTAGAAGGCATTCACGGAGGAAATCGCATAGGCGGACATGCCTTAACCGACACCGTGGTATTTGGCAAACTTGCTGGAGAAACGGCAGTAGCAGATGAGTAATTAGCTTAGCGAACATATTTCATTACGCAACTAATTCTCAAGCAAGACTTTTACCTAAATAACGAAAAAACAAGCGTCCAGGTACAAAACTCGGACGCTTGTCTCATTATCCCAGCCAAATCTGGCAAGCTCTGTCGAAGCGATGCGTTAATTCGAGGTAAGAGATTTTTCCTTGAGAGAGTTGAATGACTTCTTGAATTAAACGCTGAACAAAAACTTCCCAGAAAGCCGGCAATAATAATTTAGGGGTATCAATATCCCGCTCATATGCAATGCTCCCATCAGCGAAATACTGCACTTCAAAGCGCAAATTCGCAGTCAGGGGTGCAAGGGATTGCATTGCATGCTGTAAGAGGAACCAAGAATCATCTAACAGAGCTAAGTCAAAGGCTGGTTCAGTTGCCATTGATTCTGGAATGGCCTCTAAGAGGCGCATGAGAGCAGCGACAGTATCCAGTCCCGCGACCAGCGGAGTAGTCTGTAACGTTCCGGGTTGCTGGAGTGAATACGAGAAAGCAATCATAAAATCTGTTAAATAACTTACATCTGTCGCCATCATACCCATCGTCCTACCTGCTCAGCCTTAGATGATTCATTTATCTTACAGCCTTAATATACCAGGAAATAAATGGGCGTAAACGAAAGTTGCCTGAATGGTAAGAAAGAGTGCCTGAATGACCTGGTAAAATCATTTATTCCCGAAGTTACAGCAAATATGGTATAGTAGATACACTGAATTTTTTAAGGAGGCCCGATTATGCAATACAAATCGATTGAAGAAGTACTTAATACCGCTAATACCGCATCAGGCCACCAATTTAAACAATATGACAAACATAATCGTCTAGCGTCCAGAGGGAATAAGGGTGGCCTTGGTCAAATCATTGAAGAAGGGCTTTTCGGCTATGAAATTAATAGTAATCCTGAAGCTGATTTCAAAGAGTTAGGCCTTGAACTGAAAGTTACCCCGATTAAAGAAAACAAGAATGGTACTTATTCAGCCAAAGAGAGACTTGTGTTAAATATTATTGATTTCATGAGTGAGTATAAATATGTTTTTGAAGATTCTGCATTTTGGCGGAAGAATGAGCGCCTATTATTGATGTTCTACTTATGGGAAAAGGAAAAGTCGCGTGATGAATATCATATCCTTAAATCAATCGTTCACGAATTCTCGGATAAAGATTTTGAAATTATTCGCCAGGATTGGGAATATATTGTTGAACGGATTCTAAAAGGCGAGGCCCATGAGTTATCCGAAGGCGATACGATGTATCTTGGAGCATGTACCAAAGGCGCTAATAGAAAATCACTTCGTCAGCAACCTTTCTCAGATATTCCTGCTATGCAAAGAGCTTTCTCCTTGAAGCAATCTTACATGACCGCCATAGTTCGTCGGGAATTCAATCAAGAAGAAGTTCAACGCCTAACGACTTCTCAAGAATTACAAGAAAAGACAATCGAAGAAATCCTTCAAGAACGTTTCGCGCCTTATATTGGCAAGACATTGACCGAGTTAAGCGAACAATTTAGCTTACCCCTCAATAAAAAGAATAAAGCACGGATTATACCAATTGTCTCACGTATATTGGGCATTAAAGGAACGAAACTCGAAGCAATCGAAGAATTCTCCAAAGCAAATATCGAATTCAAGACGATTCGCTTGGAACCTAATGGTTTGCCGAAGGAGCATATGTCTTTTGAACAAGTTGACTTTCAGCGTTGGTTAACTGAAGATTTTGAAGATTCACAGTTCTATGAGAAATTTGAAGCAACGAAATTCCTCTTCACGGTCTTTGAGTACCGCGAGACAGCACGTGAGAATCCGAACCGAGAATTGTATCTTAAGAAAATCGTACTTTGGAATATGCCAGAACGGACTATCCAAAATGAGTTACGAAACATGTGGCAAGCAGGCCGAGCGGTTCTAAGGGAAGGCGTTAAATTCACCCCGACATTCCGTGGTGTATCGAACAACTTACCAGGAGCCAAATTTAACGGCGTGTGTCACATACGACCTAAAGCTCAAAAAGCTAGCGATAAAGTGCAACTACCTGACGGTCAAATGGTTACGAAGCAGGCATATTGGCTTAACAATGGGTATATTGCAGACATTGTAAAAGATTAAGCGAAAATGCTTGATCTTTTTTCTTCTTTGAAGTATAATAATTAAGCAACAAGAACGAAAGTTCGTACCGAAAGGAACATCCTATGAAAATTTTCTCAATGTTTGATGGGGTGGGAGGATTTACGGTTGGATTAGATAATGCTGATTCAGAATTCTTTCAAACCATTTATTCAAATCAATATGAACCATCAAGAAAAAGTCAAGACGCCTATGAAGTAGGCGTATACCGTTATCCAGATATGACGCATATTCCAGATGACGTAGCAGACATCCCAGATGCTCGCTTTGAGCAAATGAAGGAAGAGGGCGTAGATATGATTGTCGGCGGATTTCCTTGTCAGGATTACTCCGTTGCAAGAAGCAAGAAGAATGAAATGGGAATCGAAGGCAAGAAAGGGGTCCTCTTCTGGGAAATTATTCGAGCCACCCGTATCATTGAACCTAAATATCTCATCCTGGAGAATGTAGACCGACTACTTAAAGCACCTTCAAGCCAAAGAGGCCGCGATTTCGCGGTTATGTTAGCTGCTTTTAATCAATTAGGCTATTCAGTAGAATGGCGAGTGATTAATGCAGCTGAATATGGCCGGTCCCAAAGAAGACGCCGCGTATTCTTCTTTGTGTTTCGCAATGATAGTGGATGGGGAAATTACTTAGATTCCAAATATGAAACAGCTCAAGAAGATAATCTACTGAATTTAAAAGATTTCGATACGTATGCTGACTATATCTTTAAGGATGGACTATTCGCTCGGCAATTTCCGGTCAAAGAAATTCCATTTAGAAACCGAAGAAACTTCAATATCCTTGAAGAAGATGTTGCGAAGGTTTCAGATGAATTCTCAGATGGTAAATTCTGGAATAGTGGTATTATGCGCTATGGTTATTATTACACAGCTGACACTGATCCTTTAGGTGATGAGACTCCTATTACCCTGGGTGAAATTCTTCAAGACGAATCAGAGGTTTCCGAGGAGTATTATTTAACGCCTGAGCAGGTAGAGAAGTTTGCATATCTCAGAGGCCCTAAGAAGATTGAACGCACTTCAGCTGATGGACATACTTATGTTTATTCCGAAGGTGGTATGAGCCCTCATGATGCGCTTGACTTGCCAGGTCGAACGATGTTAACGTCAGAAGGAACCGTCAACCGCTCTACACATATTGTCAATCAGAATGGACGCCTTCGCTTTATTACGCCGATTGAGGCAGAGAGACTTCAGGACTTCCCAGACGACTGGACCAAGTATAAACAACTTGATACTGGTGAAGTTGTTGAAGTAAGCAAACGGATGCGTTTATTCTTTATGGGAAATGCGTTAGTGACAGGGATTGTAAAACGAATCGGTGAAGAATTGAAGGCGATTGACACCGAGTATAGATAAAAGGAGCAGTCTACCTAAAGGATAATTAGGTAGACTGCTGTTATTTATGGTTAAGTATGAATTTTGTGTTACGTAGAAATATCAGATAAGGATAATGTTAAGATAAAACTCATTAGTTTAAGCTACTCTCTTAAGAGTTGCTTTTGTAAACTTTAATGACAAGGATTGCTAAAATTTTCAAGCTCGTTTAAAATAAACTCTGTGAAATAACTTTAATTTAAAATATATAAAATGCTCGGAAAGGAAAGCTTATGGATAAGATGTCACCCAGCAACTTAATTAAGGCACAGATGGATAGTTATGCTACTGGTGAGGAGAAGATTGCTAGGTATATTCTAGAACATTACGAAGAAATTATTCATATTAACATTGGTGATATTTCTAAAGATATTGATGTCTCTGAATCTAGTATTGTTCGTTTTACGAAGAAACTTGGTTATTCAGGATTTCGAGACTTTAAATATGTATGTGCACAAGATGTGTCAGAAAACAGAGTGTCTCATTACGATGAATTAGAAATAGAAAGTACAGATTATGCAAATGTTATGCATAATTTCTTCCTTAACCATATCAGTAATATCCAAAATAACCTTAAACAGCTCAATACAAAAACTTTGTCAGAAGTAGCTGAGTTAATTGATGCTAATGATAATCTTTATATTGTTGGCGCATATTTATCAGGAAATCTGGCCCAAAATTTATATTATCGTCTGCGCTTGCTTTACAAGAATGTTTTTCTAATTGACAGTTTTACTTCATCTATCTTAGAGCAAAGCTGGTTAGGCGAGGGTGATTTAGTCATTGCTATTAGTCAAAGCGGGGAGACAGATGATGTAATTACCTTCGTGCATGAAGCTAAGAAGAAAGGTGCTCACATTATAAGTTTTACTACATCAATGAATAGTTCTCTCTATAAAATGGGTGATTACCAAATAATTCCCGTATCAAATTACAGTAACCGCGAAACAAAATACATTGATACTGAATCTATTATGAAACTAATTTTCGATAGCTTATATATTTACCTTTTAATGAAGAAAGAAAAACAAGATGGTAATGATAAGCAAACAATTGTTACCGTCAAGTAAAATTTTCCACTTTTTGCTAAATAATATTTTCCACTTCTGCTAAGTTTCAGCGGAAAAAATTTTCTGATTATTTTTCATGCGGTAACTATCACCGTTTAGATTAATCACCTCTACTCTGTGTAAAATTCGGTCTAATATAGCCGTTGTAATGCCAGGATCACCAATTAGCTCACCCCAGTGATCTGGGGCTTTATTTGAGCTAATTATTAGCGATGAATGTTCATATAATTGACTTATCAACTGGAAAAACAAGTTCGCTTCATAAGTTTCCATCGCCATATACATTAAATCATCAACGATGACTAAATCGGCCTGGCGTATGCGGTTCAGTTGAATTTGCGATTTGCGTGTGAATTCTTCAGTTTTTAAATAGGTCATTAATTGCCCCATAGTCACGAACATCACTCGATAGCCTTGTTCAATCGCCTCAATGCCAAGGCCTACACTTAAAGCCGTCTTGCCAACGCCTGGAGGTCCCAGTAAAATCAAATTGAACTGGTCATCAATCCAAGTTAGTTCGCCTAATTGCTTTAATTGTCGCTGGCTTAGACTCTGTTGAGCCTGAATATCAAATTGTGACAAACGTTTATGATAGGGAAATTGTGCCCATTTCATATACCGTTCTACACGCTTGGCGTCTCGTTGTGTTTGTTCGTATCTTACCAACTCCGTTAAAAATTCCAAATAGGTCAAGTTGTCTTGCTCTGCTTGCCTTAACAGTATCGGTAACTGTTGCGCTGTTTCACCTAATTTCAGCTGCTTGAAGCTCTCTTGAAGGTCACTGACAGACTGTGTCATTTGTGTTCACTCCCTTTCAGAATGTCTGTATATATTGACATGGGTCTAGTCGTTACATAATAGGTATCCCTCATTGTATTATCACTAGATCCATCAATATCAATGCGTTCAGATGCTTCGCGCTGCTTTAAAGATTGAACTATCAAGCGTAGATCATTTGCGCTGTATAAGTTGAGCTTGTCACATTGGTGTATCCCTTTAATAGCGATGTTTATATCGTCATCTACAACCGATTGAATCATCGTCAGTTGATCAATTTGATAACGAGGATAGTTCTTACAAACGGTCTTCACATAGCGAGTCGCAATCGTATCTGTTTGAAGCTGCTTTAGTAATGACTCTTTCAAATGTTGTGAACTTCGGTTTTTGTCACGACAGTGGCTTTTCTTTTGGATTAATGCTCCTTTTCCTTGATTTAATTTGTGCGTGGCTATCACTTCCTGTGTAACAGGATGTATCACTGATAGTTCTTCATCAGTCAGTGACACTAAGCATTGATTGTGAGGCAATGCGCCATACGTTCCAAGCGGAACGGAATATCGATTACTCTTATACATGACTGTATTGTCTTTACTAATTTTTCTTGTTATACTTGTGTTAATCACATCTGGAAATGTGTTTAATTGAGGGACCTGGATTAAGTATTCTTTTTCGGTAGCGAATACTTCTCTGGGTCTTTTTTTCGTTACTTCATGTTTCTTCTCATTGCCTGTTCGCTCGAGCCATCGGATGGCACGTTTATTCCAATTATCAAGATTAGAATATACGCGACTATCAGCAAAGTTTTGTTTTACATATTTCACCATACTTTCAATTTTTCCTTTAGATTCAGGATCCGCTGCACGACACAAGCTGACTTTAAAGCCTCTTTCATTGACATACTGTTGAAAGCGACATGTTAATATTAAATCTCCCGCATTCTCTGATACAGATATGATCCGGTCTTGGTCATAGACAATCTCTTCAGTTCGTCCACCAAAGTACTGGAAGGCTAACTCATGGCCACGAATGGCATCTTGAGTTGTGAAGGGACGGTCTAGCCAATACATATATTTGTATCGAGAATGCGACAGAATAAAGCACATTACGTATAGCTTAATGCTTGTTCCTTTATCTGTCTTCTGTGTACTCTCACCCCAATCTACTTGTATTTGTTGGCCCATTGGCAGTTCGGGCACTGCTTGATACTGTCGCGGACTTTCCTGCTTAGGTATTTGATGTACCTCTCTAAGGTGCGTGACATATAGTCGCACAGTACTATCACCGACTTTCAAATCCGGAAAGCGTTCCAATAACCAATCCTTGACTTGAGCACTGCTAAGATGAGGGTATTCCCTCAACCATTCGAGTATCCACTCTTGGTACTCATCAAGAATTTTCTTACGCTTTCCTTGCTTATGACTCCAGTCTTCTGCTTCCTCAAAGGACATACTTAAATATTTCCGGACTGTTGGCCTGGATAGACCGAGTGTCTTAGCTATTTGAGAAATCTTCATCTTTTTCTCATAAAGCTGCTTAACTTGAATATATAGCATTAATTTTGCTCCTATCATAGATTCACCTCATTAAATATTGAAAATAATATTGTACAAGATGATCCAGTAAATGAGTAGCAAAAGTGGAAAAACTTAATTAGCAGAAACTGGTAACTTTAGTTTAGCATTTACAACAATCAGTGATTTTTGGTTTCGTTAGGCATATTTAAACTTATCCTTATCTGTGAGGATAAGTTTTTTATTTACATTAAATTTACACTTCCTTAACATGGAATTTACATCATCTTTACATAAAATTTATGGAAGTAAATTCCGTGATGGGCTATACTAAATTTACATTCTTGATTGACAAGTATTTGAAAAGAAGGTGGCAATATGGAAATCATGAAGATAAAGGGAAGTTTGAATAAAGGGTTTACGGGTGGAATTACATACATCACACTCATTCCCGATGATTTCGAAGAATTAAATGTAACGTTATCCTTTGGTATGCGAGAAGTAAAAGTTATCGATAAAACGCTAGTTGAAGATATACAAACATCTTGGCAGGCTAATTATCCCGAACCTGCCGATGATGAGACGATAAAAGAAATTATCGCACGTCAAAAAGGTGAGATAAACTTTTCTCTTTTTATAAATGATCAATTTATTGGTGCGGCACATCGAGATGATACAAATAAAATAGTGAAAATAACGAAGACTGATGCATCCCTAGGTTTTCAACCATATCATGGGAGAAGGGGAATAATAAAAATTATTTTAAATGTAATTTCAGTTGTCAATGATAATACGCCGTACGAATTGAAAGTTGAGGTGGCCTAAGGTGGAATTTATTCGATGTGAGCTGCACAACCATACTAATGAATCTGATGGGAATTTGTCTGCTGAAGAATTAGCTGCATATGCTGCAGAACATAATTTTGAAGTTTATGCCTTAACAGATCATAACGTTGTGAGTGGTCAATCAAAAGTTGCTGCTGCAATTGAAAAAAATCATTATACAACACAATTGATTAAGGGTGTCGAAGTAACAACCATATATGGTCATATACTGGGCCTAGGAATGGAAGATATGTTTGATTTTATAGAATTGAATCCTTATGAGCCAGACTCCTTCTTTCTCAATATGCGTGCATGTGGGGCTGAAGTGATAGGGATTGCTCATCCTTTCTGTATCGGTAATCCAATTATGACCGGTTGTCGATATACTATGGAATTAGATGACTACCGTTTGATTGACTACATAGAAGTATATAACACAAGTGGTGGAGACACAGAATTAGGTGACCGTTTTACGGGAAATTATGATGCACTTAATTGGTGGGAAGATTTAGTCCATCAAGGTTATGACTTAGCGGCTTTAACAGGTAAGGATTTACATGACGTACGACCTGAATATGAAGAGGTGTTTCTAACCTATGTTCCGGTTGAAACAAAGGCATCGGATAAAACTCGTCAAGTGATTAACGGAATTAAACGTCAAGAGACATTTATTACGAAAGGACCATGGCTTACTGGTGAACTACGTGGAATGAAACTTCATCTAAAATTTGATCATCGTAACACTTATTTGAATTGGCATGAAGTATATCAAGACTTAAAACCTGTAATTAGCGTTCGTTATTCAAATGAGGAGGAAGAAATATTTGATATAACTTTTAAATCTGAAGAAGTAGTTTTGCCTCTTGCAAAGAAAGCAGATCGAGTGACACTTCGAATTTACGATAAAGAGATTTCTAATCAAAGCATAATCCTAGCTGGAAAAGTTTTTAAACAAGGAGGCCACGCATGAGGCGCATGTATCATTCGATAGGGCTGAAGAAGTTTCTGGAATGGATTTTCTTCGCAATCTTCATTCTTTTCTTTTATGGACCTTTAACACATATGATTGTTATTTCTTTTGCAGAAGATTATACATATCCTAATCCAATACCTCAGACTTACGGCTTAAAGTGGTGGGACTATATTCTTTCGAATCCAAATTTGGTGGAATCAATTATTACGTCACTGCTGTTAGCAATTGTCGTTACTTTTGTTTCACTAGCTATTTGTTTACCTGCAGCATATGCAATTGCGCGACATGACTTTAGAGGCCGTAATCTTGTTCGAGCAAGCTTTTTACTGACGAATGCTTTTCCTAAAATGGGAATCTATACAGCGATGGCGGTAGTTTTTTATAAATTAAACTTAATGGGGACTTTTACAGGTGTAGTGCTTGTTCATATTGTTAACACAATGATGTTTATGGTGTGGATTCCTAGTGGATCCTTTAGAAGTGTACATATTCAACAGGAAGAATCTGCCAGGGACGTGGGTGCCAGTCCGTTTAGGGTATTCTTTGATATTACTATGCCGATGGCTAAACCTGGAATAATTGTTGCTTCGTTATATACGTTCTTAGGATCTATGGAGGAAGCTCAGGGTTCACTATTAGTTGGTTTACCAAATGTGCATACAATGCCGAGTGAATTATATGGTTTGATTCAATCGTATCCAGAAACAGCTGGTTCCGTATTCGCCGTTATTTTGCTGATTCCATCAATCATTGTTTTGATTGTTTTCCGTAAATATCTCAGCGCTGATGCACTCTCTAAAGGTATGCGTGATTAAAGAAAGGGATTATGATGACTACTAAGTTACAAATTGAACAACTTACAAAGAAATTTAATAAAAATGATGGAATTGAGAATATCAATTTAGATATTCAGGACAAAGAACTAGTAACTTTGCTTGGACCATCTGGTTGTGGGAAGACAACTATTCTTCGTTCTGTTGGTGGTTTCCATGAAATTGATTCTGGAAAAATAATCTTAGATGGTCAAGAAATTCAAGACTTTCCCCCTGAAAAACGTGCTACTGGAATGGTTTTCCAAGGCTATAATTTGTGGCCCCATATGACCGTTTTTGAGAATATGGAGTATGGACTAAAGTTGCGTAAGATTGACAAGAAAAAACGTCGTGAGAAAATAGAAAAAGCATTGGAATTGGTTAGGATGCCAGAACATATTAATAAATTCCCATCTCAGCTCTCTGGTGGTCAACAACAACGGGTTGCTATAGCTCGCTCTCTCGTCTTAGAACCGTCGTTACTTCTGCTAGATGAACCGTTCTCAGCGCTCGATGCAAAAATTCGTCAACATATGCGAGAGGAGTTAAAACGTATACAAGATGATGCGAATCTGACTATCTTATTCGTAACTCATGATCAAGAGGAAGCTATGTTCATTTCTGATCGCATCATTGTTATGAATAAAGGGAATATTGAGCAAATTGGTGGACCTAATGATATTTATGATCGTCCAAATACTCGGTTTGTTGCAGAATTTATTGGCGATATGAATATCTTCTCTGAACAAGATGTAACTTATGGTGTCCGACCTGAAAATATACGTATTACAAAATCCATTGAAGGGGGGTATGTCGTCCAGCAAATGATGTCCCTGGGACATTATTCTCAGGTTATTCTGGCTGAATCAAACACACAAGAAGAAGTAAAAGTTTTTGTTAATCGAGACATGGAAATAGATTATGTTATTGGTGATACTGTTGATATAACAATTCAAGATAAAATAAACTTTACAGTATAAGGAGAAAAACATGCAAAAATTAACGAGAAAAATCTTAACTGGTGTTCTATCTTTGATGACTTTGGGGTTTACTTTAGCTCCAGCTCAAGCGCCTGCCGTTTCTGCTGAAGACGTTCCAACGGTTACAATTTGGGGAAGCGGTGGACAAGAAGTTCGTGACGCACTTCAAGCTGTAGCAGATGCTCATAATGCTGATCCAGAATACGGGGCAAAAGCTCAGGTAGAAATCCAGTTCGTTGTATCAGGTACAAATGAACAAAGTTTAAATGACCGTTTAGCAGCAGCTTATGAAGCCGGTGAAACTGAGACTGATTTCGATTTAATTGCTATTGATGATAGTGCGATTGGGGCGATTGTTGCACAAACGGATGAAAATTTCTTCGAACCAATCGATACGAATCAAATTCCTAATTATGAGAACGTAGTTTACAAAGATAATATTGTAGGTGATACATTTATTCCTTACCGTGGTACTGCTGTTTATTTAGCTTATAACGAAGACGTTGTACCTGAGCCTCCAAAGACTGATGAAGAATTATATCAATGGATTAAAGATAACCCTGGACGCTTTACATATTGTGACCCATCAACAGGTAATTCTGGTTTTGCTTTTGTTGCTAACGCAATTTATAACCAATTGCCAGAAGAAGCAGCGACTTCAGGTGATGCTAAATGGGTTGAAGAACATCAAGAAGAATGGGACAACGGTATTGCATTACTTCAAGAATTACACCCACATATGTATCAAACAGCTGGAAGCGTTCAATATCCACATAAGAATGCGGGATCTTTAGATTTGCTGACGACGCAACAAGTAGATATGATTCCTGCATTTGCCAATATGGTATTAGATCAACGTTCAATGGGTGTACTTCCAGAAAACATTAAATTAACTCAAATTGAACCATCATTCTTAGGTGGTTTGGCAGGATTCTTAATGCCAACAATTGGATCTGATAAAGAAGCGGCTCATTCAGTTATTGATTATTTCTTATCTTATGAGGCACAAGCAATGAGCTGGAATGAAATGTTTGCAACTCCTGTTGTTGATTCAGCTCAATTAGAAGGATTAGAAAATCAAGAATGGTTAGAAGAAACAAACTTAGATGAACTACGTTACTTCAATATTGGTGATAACCGTACAGTTCTACAGACTCGTTGGACGGAAGAAGTAAGTAACTTAGATTAACAATAATTTTTAGAAGGGAAAGAGATGGATTATGGAGACAAGGCAAAAAGCACTCCCGTATATACTTATTACTCCTGCGATGTTATTAATGTTGCTAGTGGTTATCATACCGATAGGGTCAACCTTAGTAGAGTCTTTTACAACGAAAGACGCAACCTTCACTTTTGATAATTATCTATATTTCTTCCAGTCAAAAGAAGCGTTTGATAGTCTGATATTCACCTTAACAGCAGCGATATTAATCGTATTATTCGCAGTAATAATTAGTTTCTTCCTTGCCTTGTACTTACGGTTTTCAGATTCTAGGATTTCTCGAATCCTAAGTAGAATGTACATCTTACCGCGTTTCATTCCTGGAATTGTAGCGGTGTATGCTGTTATGAATATCATTAAAGATGCCGGTTTTATCCATCGTTTCTTACTAATATTTGGTATTGAGTGTCACCTAGGCTTGCTCTATGACATTAAAGGGATCGTTCTTAGCAATTTATGGTTTAACATACCATTTGCTACTATGCTTATTTCGGCGAGTTTATCTAACGTTTCTGATGCTTATATTGAAAGTATGCGCGATGTTGGAGGTAACTGGTGGAGCATACTCAAAGAGATTATCTGGCCTTTAACTTACCGAGATGTAATCGTTGCGGCAACGTTTATACTTATGGGACAAATTGGTTCTTTTACGATACCATTTCTCATTGGTCCCAATCATCCAAAGATGCTTGGTGTACTGTTATACGAGCAAGTTAACGTTTATCTCGACTATAATCGGGCAGCAGCTTTATCGGTGCTCATGTTTATTGTAGCTTTAGGTGGTGCTTTCATTTACATTCGAAGTAATTTGAAAGAAGACGAATGGCAGAAGAATTAATATATTTCACACTAGGTTGGTGTAAGAATGCCGACCTAGTTTTCTTTTATTGAGTATAGTAAGCGTTTTTCGCTTAAAGAAGGAGTTTTCTATGATCCAGTATTTTGTTAGATTGCCGCTTGATGGTGTTAACAATTGTCGTGATTTGGGAGGCTATGCAGCGGGTACAACGAACAAAACTCAATGGGGTCGATTTCTGCGTTCAAGTCGATTAACTGATTTGACAGAAGAAAGCGCGACTGTGCTGAAAAATTATGGAGAAGAACTTAAATTAATAATTGATCTAAGCTCGAAAGAAAAGATGAAGGATTATCCCGTATCCGAATTCTTGGAAGATGTTGTATGTATCAATATTGATTTATTAGATATTGGGGAAGGTTATATTTCATCAGCTTCTCGTTTTGCAGGGGCAGAAAGTGATCCAACGTTTATGAGTCGCTTGTATATCGAAATGTTAGAGCACACCCAAGGTATGCGGAAAATATTCCTGGAAATGCTACAGATAGAGAAGGGAACCGTTCTATTTAATTGCTCGCAAGGTAAGGATCGCACAGGTGTGGTAGCCTTTTTACTCCTTGGTTTAGCAGGTGTAAATAAAGAAGACATAGTGGCGAACTACGAAATAAGCTTCACTCATATACAAGAAAGTTATGATTAATTGGTGGATGGTTCTCCTTTGTGGGAAGTATATCCCTTAAGTGTATTGAAAAGTAATCCAGAGAATATGCGGATTACCTATGAATATTTGTTAAAAGAATATAGCAGCTTTGAAGAATACTTTATTCAGCGACTTGGATTTACTAAGGTCGAAGTAGATGAGTTGAAACAGAGGCTGATTGGTAGTTAAAAAGTTTTCAATTCTAAGAACTGCAACTGATGAAGACAGTCCTAACTAAAAATCGAATTGTCCTCACACGGCTGTATACATAGTTGATGCGTTCGGTATAAATACATCAACTCCCATTAAAACAAAACCTGAATTGTAAAATTAAGCTAGAAAAACAAATAAGACCATTTGTGCTACACTATTTATGAGAGCATTCATAAATAAGGAGTAGACACAAAATGGCCTACACACATCTTGCCACGAAAGAACTGACTTGGATAGAAAACTATTACGAAATTGGCGAAAAGCTTACATAGTCGCTAAAAAGTTAAGAAAATCTGCTCAAACCATCTATAATGTCTATCATTATTTAGACGCTGGTGGGACTATCATCGACTATTATGAACGCTACAAAACTAACAAATCTAAGTGTGGCTCTAAGAAGAAGCAGTTCATAGAAGATCAAATCACCTATATCAATGACCGGGAGTCACAAAGGTGGTCACCGGACTTAATGATTGGACGCCAGGAAACTGACTTGAATTGCTGTGCAAAAACACTTTACCGTCGCTTCCAAGATGACCCTGCTTTTGATGTCAGAGATTTACCCATGCAAGGTAAACGAAAAGCGAATCATCATGTTGAAACGAGGGGCCGTCTAAATAACCGCAGAAGACTAGAACAGCGTCAAGAGGCTTATCCTGAGTACAATGAGGAATTTGGTCATTTTGAAGGAGATACTGTCGTTGGTAAGAACCACTAAAGTGCGGCCATTACACTAGTTGAACGAATAAGTAAATTAGCAATCACCCTGAAGACAGAAGGTCGTAAAGCATGTCAAGTAACGGATTCATTGAGGCGTTTCTTCCTTAAAATCCCTGACCGTCTGCTTAAATTTCTGACTTTGGACAATGGCAAAGAGTTTTCTAACTGGAAAGACTTAAGCAATGAATTTGATATCGATATCTTCTTTGCAGACCCAGGATGCCCATCTCAAAGAGAACGGAATGAGCATACTAACGGATGGTTAAGAAGAGATGGTCTGCCTAAAGGTACTGATTTTAATGAAGTAGATGAAGACTTTCTTAAGGAAGTAACCTTCAAGTGACATATCATTCCACGTAAATCTCTTAACTACTACACTCCCCTAGAGGTTTTTGGCCCAACTTTTGGATCAAACACCTGGCTATTATGCCAACCACTTAAGTAATATGGTTTCATCAAGCACCTGACTCCTCAGGAGCTTGATGAAGGGGGCTGTTTAAGGCGGTTAACACAAGTGTATCACCAAGTTCAATCAATCATCATATAGTGTAGAAATTTCTAACTTAAATTGACAATCGAGATTAGGAAACTAACTTGCTAATACAAGTTTCTGATTCTTTTATTAGCAAATCCCATTCGACCACTATACACGACAATATAACCACTCAACCCAACCCAGCCTCAGAAGTAAAAACCGGAGTGCCCGACGCGCTCCGGTTTCAACTCAATGATTTTTATTGGTCGACAATGTTAACGAAAGCATTGTAAAGGTTGGCGTCAACACCGCTAGTGAATTGGATTATGCCATCGGGTGAGCCTTGATTTTGCTGGCTTTGGAAGACCATTGGTTGGCCGTTATAGATGACAAAAAGGTAGTAAGTCGGCATGCTCGATTCAGTTGTCAAGTTGGCAGCGTCCATAGTTTGGGCTTCGTAGTTTGAATAAGCGGCGACAACGTTGAAGGTGTCTGCCAGCATGCCGTCTTCAGACCAAGCGGTCGGATAGTTGTGGCCGTCAAAGGCAGCGCTAGCCATGACTGCCACCGGGAATTCCACGCCGTACATATCACCCGGATTATATGGGGAGTAGGATAGGTAGTTGGCGTTCCACTGGGTTTTAATAAAGTTGTCGAGAGCGTAGTATTTGTCGATATTCCAGTAAGTTGTCGCTTCGGTCACGTCGCTTGAATCTTCGGAAGTCTCAGCAGTAGATTCTTCATTCAAAATATCTTTGCTATCTTGTTCGGCCTGGTCACTCGATTCACCCGGTTCTTCGGCTGCTTCGCTCGAATCGCTTGGCAGACTGCCGGTAAACGGTAGGTAGCTTACCCAGCCTTCAGCATTAACTTCGAGGTCGGTTGCTTCCCCATTTTGAGGGGTGTAGAAGGCGCGGGCTATTTGGGCTTCTGGATCGAGTTGGATTTCGCCGAGGGCTTCGGCTTCTAGGCCGATGTTTTCGACGAGATATTGGCGGATTTGCTGAACATCCCAGACGAGTTTACCGTTATCGGCTAAAGCTTGCGGTGCACGTATGCCAGCAATGGTTTGAATGTTGTTGTTCGGCACGAGATACTCAATACGCGTGGCAGGGTCATCGTTGCTGGACTGGGCAATAATCGTGTATTCACCGCTTTTGGTCAATTCAAAGGTAGGGTTATCCTGATGGTTATTCTGGCGCATGCGAATGGTCGGTCCTTCATTAGATAGAATTTCCCAATAGCTGCGGTCATAGTGGCTTGGCATTTGATTCGGGTCGACTATGAAGTGGCCTTCCCAGAAGTCGATTGCCTGCTCCGGTGTCCACGTATTCGCTGTCGAAGCTTGAATTTGTTCACTTTGGCTTTGGTTCAAATCGACACTCACCACATACTCCTTCATAAAGTCTAGAATAATTCGGCGAGCCTCCTCAGGCATCACTTTGCCCGTCTCTTGCTCGAATTGTTGAATATATTGAGCCACAATCTGCTCAACATTCTCCGCTGTAATCGTCGTATTATTCACCGCCGTTTGGTTAATCTCCAACTTAATCTGGCTAATAATCTGGTTAATTTCGTAATTGGTAATGTTATAATTTTGCGTTAAATTATTGACAATCTTAATCTCTTGCTCAGCCACATGTATCTCCTGCGGCTTCAAGGCCCGTCCTTGATGATTATAAATGCGATACACCCCGGCCAGTGCGCCTTCACCCGTCACCGGATACAATGAAGCAATCCGTATCAAAACATCTTTCGCTCCTGCAGTGAGCGCAGCATTCTGGTAAGTTTGTGGGGAAACATTGAGAATCGTATCCGGAGTCAGAATTTGCACTTGCACCCCGTAACCGGCTTCGCGAGGCTCAACCACGACGCTCGAGTAAACATTTGTCGACGCAGTCGATCCATCATTTAAAATCGAGTTAATAGTAGGACCGTCAATGTACAAGACATTGGCAACGTCTGTGCCTTGCAGTAACTGCAAGGTGCGCTGGCGATCAGCTTGCGATAAACTTGCGCCAAGAGCGGCTTGTTTGGAAATCTGTTCTTGGGTGGCTTGTATGACTTGAACGTTCGAAAACGGTGTGACAGTTCCAATAATTGGAACGGCGAAAAGAGTCAGTGCAGAAATGCTAAGGTAAAGCTTTTTGAGCGACATGTGGTCCCCTTCTTTCTTTATTTAATATTTAGGATTTTCTCCTTAACACAATATTAATCTATTTGTAACAATTCTGCAACAATTATTAAGATGATTCTAAAATTATTCAAAAACTGGATAAAGAGCGGCTTGAGGTAGCTAAGTAAGTCGCGCGATTGTTGGACGAATCCTATTTTTCATCCTCGCCTGGAAATCAGACTTACGTGGTAACAACCTACCACGTAAGTCAAACCCACATAGACTATCGTGGTAGAAGTGCACCACGCAAGTCAAATCGCTTCCGACTATCGTGGTAGGGTTCTACCACGTAAGTCAAGCCTTGTTTCACTATCGTGGTAGAGGTGCACCACGATAGTCAGGATTGGTCAAGCTGCGGTTTGTACACAATCCGTTCTTCTAACAAAGTGGGGTGCAGGGCACAAATTCTAAATTAAGCTAAGGAAGCCACGACCTCGGCCGTGGCATCAACCTTTATTAGATCTGAGGAGGGTGGTAGAACTAAGTTACTAAGACGAATTTTGTTTTTGTACTCAAACCAACTTGGATTTTCTGTCGAGCCCCGTTAAGTTGTCCTTCTAATTCTAGACGGTTCCTATTTTTCACCCTCGCCTGGAAATCAGACTTACGTGGTAACAATCTACCACGTAAGTCAACCCCACTTAGACTACCGTGGTAGCAGTGCACCACGCAAGTCAAATCGCTTCCGACTATCGTGGTAGGGTTCTACCACGTAAGTCAAGCCCTGTTTCACTATCGTGGTAGAGGTGCACCACGATAGTCAGGATTGGTCAAGCTGCGGTTTGCTCACAACCCGTGCTTCTAACAAAGTAGGGTGCAGGGCACAAATTCTATATTAAGCTAAGGAAGCCACGGCCGCGGCCGTGGCATCAACCTTCATTAGATCCGAGGAGGGTAGTAGATCTAAGTTACTGAGCCAAACTTTGCATTTGCACCTAAATCAGCTCTGTATTTCTGCCGAGACCCGTTAAGTTGTCCTTCTAATTCTAGACGGTTCCTATTTTTCACCCTCGCCTGGAAATCAGACTTACGTGGTAACAACCTACCACGTAAGTCAACCCCACTTAGACTACCGTGGTAGCAGTGCACCACGCAAGTCAAATCGCTTCCGACTATCGTGGTAGATCCCTACCACGTAAGTCAAGCCCTGTTTCACTATTGTGGTAGAGGTGCACCACGATAGTCAGGATTGGTCAAGCCGCACAAGCCAGTCAAACCGCACAAACCCTGACCATAAAAAAACAGGCAAGTAGCACTTTCAATGCTCCTTACCTGATCTAACTAAGTTAATCTATACTAAACCAAGTTTCTCTCCACTAATGTCTCGGCAATTTGCACCGAGTTCGTTGCAGCTCCTTTGCGTAGGTTATCGGCAACGACGAATAGGTTCAAGCCGTTTTCGACGGATGGGTCGCGGCGGATGCGGCCGACGTAGACGTTGTCGGTGTCGGCTGCTTCGGATTGTAGTGGGTAACGTAGGTTGTCTGGGTCGTCTGCGATGATGACGCCTGGGATAGCGCCGATTTCTTCACGGATTTGGTCTAGGTCGAATTCTTTGGCGAGTTCGATGTTGATGGACACGCCGTGTGAAGTTTTTATTGGGACACGAACGGCGGTGGCGGTGACGCGGAGGTCTGGTTCGCCGAGGATTTTGCGTGTTTCGTCAATCATTTTTTGCTCTTCTTTGGTGTAGCCATCTTCGAGGAAGACGTCAATTTGTGGGATGACGGTTTCGTTGATGGCGTACGGGAAATTGTTGGTAGTGTGGTTTTCCAAGTCTTCGATGCCTGCTCGGCCAGCTCCTGATACGGCTTGGTAAGTGTTGTATACTACGCGGTTAATGCCGTAGTTGTCGTGAAGGGGTTTCAACGGGACAACGGATTGGATGGTTGAGCAGTTCGGGTTGGCAATAATCTTGTCTTCTTTATGCAAGGTGTCGGGATTTACTTCTGGGACGACGAGCGGTTTGTCCGCGTCCATGCGCCAAGCAGAGCTGTTATCGATGACAGTGACGCCGTTGGCAGCTGCAATCGGTGCGTATTGCTTGGATGTTTCGCCACCGGCAGAGAAGATTGCGATTTGAATTGGTGCTTTCAAGGAATCCTCGGTTAACTCTTGAATAGTGATTTCTTCGCCTTTGAAGGGAATCGTTTGACCCGCTGAGCGAGCGGATGAGAATAAGCTCAATTCGCCGACTGGGAAGTCGCGCTCTTCCAACACTTGCACAATCTTGCGCCCAACCACTCCGGAGGCGCCTACAACAGCAACATGATATGTATTTGACATGAATCCATCTCCTCTCAAAAAATGAAACATCGTTTCAATGTCAACTTAGTATATCACATTTCGCGCCAAGTTACAGAGCTAAATTTCAGGATAGAGCGCCATAAGTCCTCACAGCGAAAATCGGTACTTGCATGCGACAAGCAATAACCAAATTTTTTGCCTGGGGAAGTGTCACAATTTCTATATAAAGTTTGCGCCAAATTCCACAAAAGATTTCCTGCATATTAAATAAGACAAGTCTCTGCGGTATAGCCGTCACAAATCCCAGTAGATTAAACTCTAACTAAAATTGTTAACTCATCACAAAGTTTGTAAACAAATTAACTTATTTAACTTTGTGAAAAATACTTGTATTATTGTCAATAAATGATAATATTAAAGAAGATTATAGTCGGATAGGAGCTGATGAGACAAGGATGGTGCGCTTACAAAGGGAAGTCAAGCAAATGGGAACAGTTATCACAATTTCTGTGACCCATCCTCATGCTGATATTATCTTAAATGAGGTCGAGGCACGCTTGCAGGAATATGAGCAGCGCTTTAGTGCCAATGATGCCAGTTCAGAATTAATGAAGGTGAATCAGGCAGCCGGTCAAAAGGCCGTCTCAGTTCATCCGGATTTATATGCCTTGATCAAGCTTGGCCTCCAGCATAGTCTGGCCCATGGGAGTCATTTGAACATTGCGATAGGTCCGCTGGTGCAACTTTGGCGAATTGGCTTCAGTGATGCGCAACTACCTTCTACAAATCAGATTCAGACAGCCTTACAATTGATTGATCCAAGCCAAATTGAACTGAATGACCAAGATACGAGCGTCTTTCTCAAGCGTGCGGGGATGAAGCTTGACCTGGGAGCCCTGGCCAAGGGCTATTCGGCCGATCTCATTATTGAGTTCTTCCGGGATATTGGGGTGACCCAAGGTATGATTAATTTGGGCGGGAATTTGCTCACCCTAGGACCGCCACCGACTAAACGGCCGGACGGCAAATGGCGGGTAGGTATTCAAGACCCGACCAAGCCCCGGGGCGAGAACCGGGTCATCGTCAAGTCTTATGACCAATCGGTGGTGACGTCAGGCATTTATGAGCGGCAGCTCACCGTTGACGGGAAGACCTATCACCATATTTTTGATAGTGAGACGGGTTATCCGGTGGCGACAGATGTGGCGAGTATTACGATCATTTCGGACCGGTCTGTGGACGGGGAGATTTGGACGACGCGTTTATTTGGCAAGAGTCTGGAGGAAATCTTGACTCAAGTGGAGCAGTTGGAGGCAATTGAGACGATTATAATTACTGAAGACCGCGACGTGTACGCAAGTCCTGGGATTCAAAACGATATAATAGTGTTAGCGTAGGAAAGGGAGCGAACAATATGAAAAAACTCGTAGCAATGGTTGGTACGAATTCGAAGAAATCAACGAACCGTGATTTGTTGAACTTTATTTCTAAACATTTTGCAGATCAGGCGGATATTGAATTAATGGAAATCGATGGCTTACCGCTATTTAATAAGCCAGCGGATAAGGAAGTTCCACAGCAAGCCAAGGACATGGCCGCCAAGATTGAAGCAGCGGATGGGGTAATTATTTCGACACCGGAATATGACCACACTGTGCCAGCACCACTTGTGAATGCTTTGAACTGGTTATCTTACCACATTTACCCATTCACCGATAAACCCGTGATGATTACTGGGTCTTCTTATGGTCGTTTAGGTTCGTCTCGTGCGCAAATGCACTTGCGTCAAATTCTTGATTCACCGGATATTAAAGCGCGTGTTCTGCCGAACTCTGAATTTATGTTAGGCTACGGTTTGGATGCCTTTGATAGCAAAGGGGACTTGAAAGACGCAGATACGACCAAGCAATTGGAGGCGATTTTTGAAGACTTCATGACATTTATCGATATCACTGAGCAATTGATCGAAGCACGTGGCTCTAAATTGCAAGAAGCCAAAGACTTCGACTGGGAAAAGTAAGAGAGGGGAACACTATCTATGAAAATTGTAGCAATTCCAGGTTCTGCAGCAGAACAATCTTATAACCGCATGTTATTGGAATTTATTCGCGACCACTATAGCGATGTCTTTGAAGTGGAAGTTCTTGACATTTCAAACGTGCCATTATTCAACCAAGACAACGCAGAAGAAACCCATGAAGGGCCAATTCACACCATTAACCGCAAGATCTTGCAAGCAGACGGTGTCATCATCTCAACACCTGAACATAACCACACCATGCCAGCTGCTTTAAACAGCTTAATTGACTGGTTATCCTTCAAGATTCACCCCCTTCGCAAAAAACCAGTCCTTGTCATGGGCGCATCCTACTTCGACCAAGGCACAAGCCGCTCACAATTACATCTACGCCAAATGTTAGACGCACCTGGTGCCGACGCCTTAGTGATGCCAGGAACTGAGTTCCTTTTAGGTAATGCCCGTGAAGCTTTTGACGAAGAGGGCAACTTAAAAGACAAGGGTACCGTTAACTTCTTACGTAACATCCTCGAAGACTTCAAAGAATACATTGGTGTGGTGAGCGCCTTAGGTGTTGCACCAGAAATTGAAGAGGAGGACCTTTTTGCAACGAAACCAATTGATACAACGATTGAAGGAGTTGACATGACCGATCCAGAATGGGTAGAGAAGGCAGCTGAGAAAGTGAACGCCGTTTCAGGTGACACTTACGTGAAATTAGACCGCGGTGTTCTAACGGTTGACCAACTGAATTGGTTCTTGAAGACCATTCCTGCCGAGTTAACGTTTGCTGATAACAACAACCAATACCTATACTACAACCACAACCAACCAGGCGAAGGCATGTTAGCTAAGCGTTTCGTCCCAGACGTGGGTTCACCTTTAGGGCCAATTCACCCACCACACACGCGCAAAAATGTTCAGTGGGTTATCCAGCAATTGCGTTCAGGCAACATGAAGTCAGTCAACGTCCACGTTCCTGTTCACAAGGATAAATACGTGGTTCACAACTACTTTGCCATGCACGACGAAGACGGTAAATACCGTGGAATCAACGAAATTGTTCTCGACTTGCAACCTGTCATCGACTGGTACCTTGAGCAAACCGGCCAAAAACTCGTTGGCGGCACAGACGCCTCTTCCGGCGCGTCCATGGGTGGCGCTTGGGGAACTGGCGGCGGTGACGAGGCTAGCACGGACGCAGATTCCGCTGCATCAGGCACAGAGTCCAAAGCAGCCCTCGAAGAAGCTGGCCACGACACAGATTCCGGCGCAAGCTACTCATCCAATGAACCAGACACAGCGTCCGGTGCAAGTGTATAATTTAAAACGTAATATGTGCTGAAAGCTACGACTTTCGGCCAGCAACCACGCCAAAGCGGAGAGAAATTACTTCGGCGTGGTTTTTATTTGGGGTTGGTGCGCTATGCTATGAAGAGTGCTGGGTGCGGGGTGATGGACTAGGATAAGAATACGGATTAGCCACGGGTGGCCGTGGCTCACTTTTTATTGTTAGATAAGGAAGCATCAAGCAGGTTGCTCTTGGGGACATTTGAAACAAGTGTAGACTTAAGGCATAGTTGGTAGACGCTGAGGACTTTCTGAGACTGGGTGAAGGCACTGTCGAAGTTCCTGCTCCCGATTCCGTGGGACTCATCTGCGATGGAATGATTTTTTGTGATTTATTCCGCGGGGAAGAGTTCCCACGGAATGTATCACAAATAGATGGCAGAGTTGAGAATGAGGATAAGGATTAAGCAACAGCCACCTGTAGTGGCTGTTGCTCTACCGATGGTTTTTTGGCGCAATTGGCAAGTATTGCGTTTATACTGAACATGATCGAAGTTTTCTGACGTCGTTTCTCATACTGCTTCCGGTGGCTGGTTTTCTTCCATGGCATATGGCGCATATAATTGGCGCGCACACAAACTGCTCTTTTTTACCTTTTTTTTGAAAGGTTTGGGAATTGATTCATTCGAGTTGACATCTGGAGGATTCATTGTTACAGTCTCGCGTTTGACACTTCTAAAGGCCAAAGGGTACCTAAAACCTCTTTAAATCAACATTTCGGAGGAGTTTATGCCAACGGAAAAAAGCGTACTATTCGGACTTTAATAAAAAATATTTAATTTTTTTGAAGTATGAAGTATAATATAAGTGTCAAAGCAATCTAATTCATAGAGCTATTTTTATACAAGGAAAATATGATAATAACAATGTTTTTGTCATATTTGTAGCTGATGAAAAATAGTACGATAAATATGCACGAGATATTTGACAATATAAGTGCTATACACCAACGTTTAGAGAGTTTTTTAGGCTGGCAAGTGTCAAAGTCCCGGGAATTGATTCATTCGAGTTGACATCTGGAGAATTCATTGTTATAGTTAATGCACATTAGAAATAAATGAGGAATTGGGCGAGGACGCGGTTGACAAGAGTAGCAATTACTTGTGAAAGGGGATACCGCCGAAGTAACAAGGTTACTGGGGGCTGGTCGAACAGGTCAGTCACTGTTGAAGTTAGGTATGCCAACTAACTTTGAAGGGCAAGCAATCTCCGGGCAAAAGGTAAACAAACTTGTAACAGAGTTGGGGCGCGAATCTTTTGTTCGACGCCTCATTTTTATTTTGGAAGGAGCATTCGATGCGTTTAGAATCTTATCAAAGGATTGAGGATGGCCGTTTGAAGCACTCTGGCCATGATTATCAAGATATTGCGAAAACTTACGGGACGCCTTTGTATATTTTTGATGAGGCGAGTTTTATTGAGCGTGCTAAGGCTTATAAGGCAGCGATTCAAAGCGATTATTTCGAAACGGATATTCTCTTTGCGTCTAAGGCTTTGTTGACCAAGGCGATTGCTAAGTTGATTGCGGCTTTGGATATTGGCCAAGATGTGGTCAGTGCCGGCGAAATTTACTTGGGCCTTGAAGCGGGCGTGGATCCTAAGCGGATGTACTTCCATGGCAATAATAAGCTGAATAGCGAGCTTTTGTACGCGGTTGATGAAGGCGTGGGCACGATTGTCATCGATAATCGTCAAGAGATGAAGCGTTTAGAAGAAATCTGTGTCAAAAAAGGGGTCAACCAGCGCGTCCTTTTGCGGGTCAACCCTGGGGTGGAAGCCCATACGCACGAATATATTAAAACAGCGGATAATGACTCGAAGTTTGGTGAAAGTGTCTTCGATCCGGCGATTTATGATATTGTCCAAGCTTTGTCAGACAGTACGCATTTGCAGTTTGCTGGTTTCCATAGCCACATAGGTAGTCAAATCTTTGATGAGGAGTCCTTTATGAAGGCTGCTGAGGAGATGTTGGCTTTTGCGGCTGAGGCCCAAGAGCGTGTGGGCATGAAAGTTAAGGAGATTAACTTTGGTGGCGGTTTCGGCGTTTACTATACGGAGGGGGATGAGCCTTTCCAAGTGGTGGATTTCTTGCCGAAATTTGTCGAGCGGGTGCATGAGAAGGGTATCGAACTGGGCGTGAACTTGGAGAAGGTAACGATTGAGCCGGGCCGGTCTCTGGTCAATGCGTCGGGTTCGACCTTGTACCAAGTAGGTGATTTGAAGACGACGGTTGGGGGCAAGAACTACTTATTTATTAACGGTGGGATGAACGATAATATCCGTCCGGCCCTTTACCAGGCAGAGTATGAAGCTATTTTGACCAATAAGGCGGATCAGGCCCCTACGAAGACTTACACGATTGCTGGCAAGGCTTGTGAAAGTGGCGACAAGATTATTGAAGCGATTGATTTACCGGAAGCTGAGCCGACGGATTACCTGTTAGTCAACGGGACGGGTGCTTATAATTTCGTGATGGCCAGCAATTACAATAGTATCCCGGTTCCGGGCATGATTCATATCAATGGCGATGAGATTCGAGCGACCGTAGCCCAGCAGTCTTTTGAAGATATGTACCGTACACATTTATAGGAGGAATTAACCATGACAGTATTTACAGGTTCAGGCGTTGCGATTGTTACACCATTTGTGGAGAATACGCACGAAATTGATTATCGTTCTTTCCAGACGCTTTTGGATTTTCATTTGGACCACGGCACAGATGCGATTATTGTAGCTGGGACGACTGGTGAAAGTTCAACGATGACGGACGAAGAGCAAGTGGATTTAATTAAATTTACGGTGGATCATATCGACGGCCGTATTCCGGTCATTGCCGGAGCTGGGATTAATGACACCCGCCATGCGATTCGTTTGAGCCAGCAGGCGGAGAATGCAGGCGCAGATGCCTTGTTAATCCTCACGCCTTACTATAATAAAGCTAACCACGAAGGTTTATTGCGCCACTACCGCGCGATTGCCGACAGTGTGGACATTCCGATTATTATGTATGAAGTTCCAGGCCGGACGGGGATGGCGATGACGGTAGATGAAGTGGTCGAACTGTCCGAGCACCCGAATATTGTTGGTTTGAAAGACGCCACGGGCAACATGGAATTCACCCGCGCCGTCTTGGAGCGCACGGACGATGACTTTGCGGTCTATTCCGGCAATGATGACTTGAACCACGAAATCATGACCTTGGGCGGTAAGGGCGTTATTTCGGTTACGGCCAACGTGCTACCCGATGAAGTGCACGAATTATGCCAATTGCACTTGGACGGGAATGGCCAAGACGCCGCGGTCATCGACCAGCAGTTAGAAGGCATTAACCGTGATCTTTTTGTCGAAGTGAACCCAATTCCAGTGAAATATCTCGTTCACAAAATGGGCTACTGCTCGCTCGACTATCGTCTGCCGCTTTATGAACCGAGTGATGAGGCTAAGAAAGTACTTGACGGCTATTTGACCACCCTAGCCAAAAATAATAGAGACTAAGGAGCGTGCACCATGCGAATTATTCTAATCGGCGTCAGTGGCGCCATGGGACAAGAAGTCGTGCGCTTCGTCGCCGACAGTGAGCACGAGATCGTAGCTGGCTTACAAGACGGAGCAAGCGACGCCTACGCCTTCCCCATCTTCACCGACTTTGCGGCAATGAAAGCAGCGGAGATTGCTGCCGACGTCATTATCGATTTCTCAACATCAGCCTTGACCGAAAGCCTGATGGACTACGCTACCGCGACTGGCACGCCAGTCATGCTTGCAACCACTGGCCAAAACGAGGCCCAAGAAGCTGCCATCGAAGCCGCCGGCAAGCAGATTGCGATCGTCGACACGCACAACACCAGTATCGGCGTCAACGTCATGCAAGCCGCCGTCGCCAGCCTGACCAAGACCCTGTACCCACTAGGTTACGACATCGAAATCATCGAGAAACACCACCGCTACAAACGTGACGCCCCAAGCGGCACCGCCAAAATGCTGCTTCACGCCGCAGAAGCCGCGATTGACGAAGAAACCACGCCAATCTACGGCCGTGAAGGTGTCGGCGAACCTCGCCAACACCACGAAATCGGCGTCCACGCCATCCGTGGCGGCGACATCGTCGGCGAACACACTGTCATCTTTGCCAGCAACCAAGAAACCTTGGAGCTAACTCACCGCGCCGGGTCCAAGACCCTCTTTGTGCGCGGCGCCATCCAAGGCGCAGCCTTCCTCGCCGAAGGGCAGGAGCCGGGGTTGTATGACATGATGGACGTGTTGGAGTTGGATGTGTAAATATGAGTGAAAGCCTTTGCCTGCAAATATTGCGGGCAAAGGCTTGTTTTGGCTTTTGGTGGATTTGGGCGCAGTGAGTATTTAAAAGAAGAGAAGCCACACCCGGGCCGTGAAAGAAACCTGGATTAGATGGGGAGTGACTGCGAGGCCGAGGGTGCAGAAGACTGGGTGGTATGCTAACAAAAGAATCGGAAACTAGTCTTATCAAGTTGGATCGCTAATAAAAGTATTGGAAACTAGTCTTATCAATTCGGCTTATTAGTACTAGAAACCAATCCTAGTATTAAATAAAGCGGAGTGCTTGCTGTTGGCGGGAAACAGTAAGTTTTTTTGATGAATAGAATAGTGACGGCACCGAAATTTACGTAATCACAGAACGGTGCACCTTACTTTGTGTATTTTGGTTCATTCTTGATTATATGCGAGATTTGCTAACGGATGTTCCTATTAGCTACTCGCTGGGGAGGTCGACTAGCCAATTAAAGGCTAGTCTCTTACTCGCTCACCAAGCTTTTCTCTGAGTGCTTCAGTTAGGGTAGCGCTGAAATTAATGTTTGCTTGGTTACCTAAGTCATTGAGATAGGCTGGAATGGTTAATGTTTTTTTGATTAATGTGTTAGCGTGTTTTTTCTTTGCTAATTCTAGGTCAACCTCAATAGGAATGATTAGATCATTGGGTTCGTGATTGATTGCCGATGGTTCTGATGCTTCAGGGATGGGGTCTTTTTCTTTTTCAGCGATGATTAGCCAACCTTCGAGAAGGTCTTTTGCCATATAAAGAGCGTCAGACATATTGTCACCGAAAGTAAAAGCACCGTCTAAATCTGGGAACTCAATATCATATCCGGAATCATTAGGGCTAAAGACAGCGTAATATAAGTACATAATAATATTCCTTTCTCTATCTTTTGGGAGAAATTAGATGGAATGTACGGGCTATTTCAAGCCTGCCTGTTTCCATATACTTGCAAGGGTTTTCTTAGGAACATCTTTCCTAGGATGAGGTACAGTCACTTTGCCTTTTTTAGATGGGTGTTTGAAGTGATGATGACTACCTACAATACCAACTTGATACCAACCATCTGATTTAAGAGCTTTGATAATTTCTCTTGAATCCATCTAATTATCTCCTTTCTTTGCACTTATTATAGAACGTATTGTTATACGTGTCAAATATAGTATAAAGCTATTTTGCCGAAAAAATGTTGACTAAGAAAACGGGGTGATGGTTATAACGAATGAAGCGCAAATTATCAAAAAAGTAGCAGACTATACTAACGAACTGATGGCAGAGTGGCCATCATCGAGAAACACCACCGCTACAAACGTGACGCCCCAAGCGGCACCGCCAAAATGCTGCTTCACGCCGTAGAAGCCGCGATTGACGAAGAAACCACGCCAATCTACGGCCGTGAAGGTGTCGGCGAACCTCGCCAACACCACGAAATCGGCGTCCACGCCATCCGTGGCGGCGACATCGTCGGCGAACACACTGTCATCTTTGCCAGCAACCAAGAAACCTTGGAGCTAACTCACCGCGCCGGGTCCAAGACCCTCTTTGTGCGCGGCGCCATCCAAGGCGCAGCCTTCCTCGCCGAAGGGCAGGAGCCGGGGTTGTATGACATGATGGACGTGTTGGAGTTGGATGTGTAAATATGAGTGAAAGCCTTTGCCTGCAAATATTGCGGGCAAAGGCTTGTTTTGGCTTTTGGTGGATTTGGGCGCAGTGAATATTTAAAATAAGAGAAGCCACGGTCGGGCCGCGGCAGAAACCTGGATATGATGCGGAGTTGCTGTGATGCGGGTAAAGTGGGTGCAGAAGACTTGGTGATTTGCTAACAAAAGAATCGGAAACTAGTTTTAGCAAGTTGGATCGCTAATAAAAGTATTGGAAACTAGTCTTATCAATTCGGCTTATTCGTACTAGAAACCAATCCTAGTATTAATAAAACGGAGTGCTTGCTGTTTGTGAAAAACAGCAAGTTTTTTGACGAGTAAAGCAGTAACGAAACGGGAATTCCCCTAAACAGGGAATAGTGCTCGAGAATCCTTCCCTATTATAGTCAGCATTCCATCCAAACAAAACTATAAATATCAATAAACGGCAACTTAAGAGCAAATTATGAACGTGTAGTGATTTTGATGCACATCTTATAATCCATTTATAATTATAACTATACTTGGATAAATATACCTGATACTTAAATGATGATACAAATTCTTAATGAAAGCCCTATTTTAAGCGCTCTAAACATAAGAACATTTCATTTTTTAAATTGTAATATAATTTAAAGACGACTTATATTGTTAAGCGTTTGCGTAAGTGCTATACTGATTGTGTCAATTAAAACGTCCATTTAGAAAGGATTGAAATTATGGTTGGGAAGAATAATACGGATCTTCTTTTGCGCAAGGAAGGCGAAAAGCAACAAACGTATTCAATTAAAAAGTTAAATGTTGGGGTGGCATCCGTGGCAGTAGCTGCATGGATGACTTTTAGTGGGTCAACGATTATTTCGGCTGCAGAAGCTGAATTGTTATATCAAAGTATGGGTGATGCTGATATTACGTCGACGGTTGAGCTGTCGGAAGATAGCTTGCCGGAAGTAACAATCGAAGAAACGACATTGTCAGGCTACTTTGAATCGTCAGAGGAGCCTATTCATTTTGATGAAGCAGCTGAGGCGGAGGCTTCCATGGTGGAAGGTTCGGTAGCGGAAGCTACTGTAGACAGCGCAGATGAGAGTCCAGCAGTCGAGAGTCCAGCTGCTATAGGCCCTGCCGAAGAAGGTTCGGTGGTGGAAGACACTTCCAAGGAAGAGCCGGAATGTGAGGTGGGTCAAGACGTATCAACGATCGATAATGTCGATCCCGTGAAAAGCAGTAGTCAAGCAGTGGCAATTGAGTCGGAAGAGAGTTCTGTGACTTCGGATGCACCGGTAACAGCATCAGAAGCGTCGGCGGATCTTGCGGAGCAGGCACCAGCTGATGAAACGGTGGCTCCTGCACCGGTTCTTGATGAAGTTCAGGAATCGCGTAAAGCTGCGGCAGAACCTGTGCTAGAGACGCGGATTGTTAAGGAGAATAATCAGTCCTTTTTTGAAGTGATGTCGGATGGGTTGGTGAAGGCTAGTCTTAATGAGGCGGACTTAGAAGTAATTGAGCGTGATGGGCGCTTCAATATTGAACGTCCGTTGACGCCGGGTCGGGTGCAGATTGAAGCGGTGAATGCTCATGGGGCAACGCAAAGAGGCTTTACTATTGGCGAGATGTCGGGGGTGCCGTTGAATGCGTCTCCTTTCAGGGCTTTGCCTTTAACAAATGGACAAGATGTGAGTAATATTGTCGATGCCCAGGGTAACTTAGTAGTGGGGGATACCTTAAGAGGTGACGGTGGGTTCATTAATTTTTCGATGGTGGTTAATGTACCTGAGTCTGTAAATGCGGGGGATTATATCGAACTGCATTATTCTCCGGCTATTTCGATTAGTCAAGTTAACCCGAATGACCGCACGAATATTGATTCCAGTGAGCGGATTCATGATGCGGCGCTGTATGGCGAGTATGTGCAAACCGTGCTCGACCCTAATTCTTTGGAAGAGATTGCGATTATTGAAGACGATCGGTCGAATAATAAGATTCGCTATACCTTTACGGATTATGTCGATCGCCACAACAATGTCTCCTTCTCGCAGAATTTCTTCCACAATGCCGATTTAAACGAGGCGCCTAATAGTGGCAATTATAATATTTACTATACCTTAGGTGACAAAACTCTCGGTTCCAAAAATGTTTACATCGACTATAGTGGCTTCAAGCGCACATCCAGAAATGGCAATATAAGTGTCGCAGCGATCTGGAAAGAAGTAGTAGACGGCGAAAAAGGGCAAGCAGTTGCGTATTTTAACGTAGACAACCACCTTCCGGAAAATCATCGGTATTACTTGAATTTCACGCCGAGTATAGGTGGTTATACGAATACGGTGGATTACAACTCCTTATCTTACCGCATTTATCGGTTGAGCGATGGTTCTGTTCTGCCGGATAGTATGGCCTTTGATCCGAATACTGTTAATGCCTTAGATGTGACGAACTCAATTAACATCAGTCGGGATGCCTCCCAAGGATCGATTTCCTTTACCCCGCAATTATCCAATCGACGGGCGACTTATGTCGTAGTGGCTGACGTGGCTATGAACCCAGACGCTGGTAACGCTCAAATCGTTAACGCTCAAGCCTATAATGGGGTTCCCGAAGATAGTGCCTCAATTACGAAGGCTACCGCAACACAAGGTGGCGGTGGTCAAGGCTCGGGAGAAGTAACTACAAATGGTAGCTTTGTCGAAACCCATCAGTATATTGAATATGATGGGGACGGGAATGTTATTTTTGATAGTGGCAAATTGCCAGCCCGGGACCGAGAAGTGACCAATCAACCGGCTGGAACTAGTTATACTACCGGCCAACAAGCTCGGGAAGGCTTTGAATTTGTCCGTGTGACGGGAACGGCGCCAGCGATTGATACGACAAACGGAAGCACCCAGAATGGCACGATTCAAGCGAATACTATTTTGCGGGCGGATTATGTTTATGAGAAACATCCGGTGATGGAAGTCGGTAGCTTTATCGAGACGCATCGCTATATTGAATACGACGCAAAGAATAATATCATCAACGATACAGGCCGGATTCAAGCCCTAGATCGTCAGAAAATTGACGAGCCTAGAGGTACGACTTATACAACTAGTGCTAGACCTGATGGAACGATCGAAAGCCCGATGACCGGCTATAAATTCATGAGCGTATCAGGAAATGCCCACATCGACCCTGTCTTTGGCTCCCAGCAGACGGGTGAGATTCCTGCCAATGAAACCGTCAGAGCCGATTACATCTACATTAACCAACCAGCGGTCGAAGAAGATCCGCTCTATGAAATGACCGTCGAAGACATCAGCTACGAAACACAATTTATCCTAGCGGAAGATTCAACCAAACCCGTTGGTATCCGTGAAATCCAAAAAGGGCAAGACGGCCGAGAACGCGTTCTCTACCGCCACATCAATCCAGAGACTATACCGAATTTCACGCCAGATAATTTCACCAATATTCGCGGACAATACTACGAAGAAGTTTCGCGCGAAATTATCCAAGAAGCTCAGGCGCAAATTTTCGAATATACACCACGTTATATTACAGAAACTATTCGCAACGCAGATAATTCGATTACCTTAGTGTTCAATAATCGCGAAGAGATGGTTATTCCGCCGGCTGAAATGGGCGAAGTTGTCCCAATCATCGAAACCTCTCGGAGCGAAGGTCCGCTAAACCCGGCCGATGCTGAAGCTTACCACGACAATCCAGGTGGCTACGCAGGGGTTACACGCCCAGGTACATGGATCCTTGTCCAAAATCCCGCCCGAGATGCCAAAGGTCATCTGATTTACAATAAGGCAGACGAATTGGAATACACCACCGAACGTCGCTTCATCCCAGATGCTATCGACGGTGAAGATGGCCAAAATGGTCAAGACGGCGTGGAACCTATTGTTCAAGTTAGCGAAGGCCGCGAAATTGAAGCCGATCCAAATAGCCGCCTAGGTACATGGGTACTGGTTCGAACACCACGGCGAGATGCCCAGGGCAATCTAGTGAAAGACGAGGCCGGCCAGCAATTCTATGACGAACAACGCGAATTTATCCCAGATGGCCAAGACGGCAAATCACCAACAGCTTCAGTGAAGGACAATGGCGACGGCACGCATACTGTGGGTGTAACCAATCCAGATGGTAGTCAAACCACAACAATCATCAGAGATGGTAAAGATGGTCATGACGGCTTAACGCCACAAGTCGAAGCAACACCAGGTACTGAAGATCCAAATGATCCAGAAAGCCGAGTAGGCACTTGGGTAATTATCCGCAATCCTCAGCGAGATGCAGATGGCAACCCAATCCGTGATGTAGATGGTAACTTAGTTTACGATAACACTCGTGAGTTTATCCCAGATGGTCAAGACGGTAAATCAGCGACAGCCTCAGTGGTAGACAATGGGGACGGCACGCACATTGTAACTATTACGAACCCAGATGGTACCGAAACCACGACAACTATCCGAGATGGTAAAGATGGTCATGACGGCTTAACGCCACAAGTCGAAGCAACACCAGGTACTGAAGATCCAAATGATCCAGAAAGCCGAGTAGGCACTTGGGTAATTATCCGCAATCCTCAGCGAGATGCAGATGGCAACCCAATCCGTGATGTAGATGGTAACTTAGTTTACGATAACACTCGTGAGTTTATCCCAGATGGTCAAGACGGTGAGTCCGCAACAGCTTCTGTGGAAGACAATGGCGATGGCACGCACACTGTAACCATTACTAACCCAGATGGTACCAAAACCAAGACAACCATCCGTGACGGTAAAGATGGTGAGAAAGGCCAAGACGGTCGCGACGGCTTGACTCCACAAGTTGAAGTCACTCCAGGCACAGAGGATCCCAATGATTCGAATAGCCGAGTAGGCACTTGGGTAATTATCCGCAATCCTCAGCGAGATGCAGATGGCAACCCAATCCGTGATGTAGATGGTAACTTAGTTTACGACATCACTCGCGAGTTTATCCCAGATGGCCAAGACGGTAAATCAGCGACAGCCTCAGTGTTAGACAATGGGGACGGCACGCACATCGTAACCATAACGAACCCAGATGGTACCGAAACCACGACAACTATCCGAGATGGAAAAGACGGTCGTGACGGCTTAACACCACAAGTTGAAGTCACCTCAGGTACAGAGGATCCAAATAATCCAGAAAGTCGCGCAGGTACATGGGTAATAATCCGTACACCGCAAAGAGATACGAACGGAGATCCAATTCGTGATAAGGAAGGTAATTTAGTTTACGACATTACCCGTGAGTTTGTTCCAGATGGCCAAGATGGTAAGTCCGCAACGGCTTCTGTGATAAACAATGGCGATGGTACACATACTGTAACTATTACCAACCCAGATGGTACCGAAACCATGACCATTATTCGTGATGGTAAAGATGGCGAAAAAGGCCAAGACGGCCGTGATGGCTTAACACCACAAGTTGAAGTCACACCAGGTGCTGAAGATCCAAATGACCCAGAAAGTCGTGCAGGAACTTGGGTAATTATCCGCAATCCTCAGCGATATGCAGATGGTAATCCAATCCGTGATGTAGATGGTAATTTAGTTTACGACATCACTCGCGAGTTTATCCCAGATGGCCAAGACGGTAAATCAGCGACAGCCTCAGTGGTAGACAATGGGGACGGTACGCACACTGTAACCATAACGAACCCAGATGGTACCGAAACCACGACAACTATCCGAGATGGAAAAGACGGTCGTGACGGCTTAACTCCACAAGTCGAAGTGACCCCAGGCACTGAAGAACCAAATGATCCAAATAGCCGCACAGGCTCATGGGTAATTATCCGCAATCCTCAACGAGATTCTGAAGGAAACCCAATTCGTGATGTAGATGGTAACTTAGTTTACGACATCACTCGCAAGTTTATCCCAGATGGCCAAGACGGTGAATCAGCGACAGCCTCAGTGGTAGACAATGGCAACGGTACGCACACTGTAACCATAACGAACCCAGATGGTACCGAAACCACGACAACTATCCGTGACGGTAAAGATGGCCGAAATGGTAAAGATGGTCGCGACGGTTTGACGCCAATCGTCCATGCCGAAGCAGGCTTTGAAGACCCAACAGACTTAACAAGCCGTAAAGGCGTTTGGCTAGAAATCCACAATCCACAAAAAGACGGCAATGGTGATCCAATCCGCGATGCTGACGGAAATCTTGTTTATGAGATTGAACGCATTTTTGTAGCGGAAGGTGAAGATGGTCAAGACGGTGAGTCGCCGACGGCTGAAGTGATTGCTATTGGTGATGGAAGTCATACCTTAATTGTTACGAATCCGGATGGAAGTAAGACGGAGACAATTATCCATGATGGCCAAGATGGCAACTATGTTGAAGTGATTGACAATGGCGACGGAAGCTTTGAAGTGATTGTACGAGATGGTCAGACGCAGGCAGAAGTTTCGCGTTATACAGTAAGAAATGGCCAAGATGGCCTTTCGATTACTGCTCAGACGGAACGCGGCGAACTAGGCGGTTGCACAGGCACTTGGGTGAATATTTATGAAATGCATCCGGACAGACGTAGAGGAGCGCTTTTAGACCGCGAATTTATCTTTGACGGCCAAGACGGCGAATCTCCGCAAAATGGAAACGATTCCGGTATTCATAATGAGAATGCGAATATTAACACCAATGAGCAGGGTGACGTCATTATTACAATTGATGGCAAAGACCCAATTATTATCCCGAATCCGGACCGGACAGAGTATCCAATTGACAATGTTCGCATCGACGAGCTAGGCAATTTAATCATTGTTCTCAGCGATGGACGTCAGATTAATGCTGGCAATATTCGTCCTGTTCCTAATGAAGACGGCTTGCAAATCGTGTCAACGACTAAGGATGCAGACGGTAACACCGTTCTTAATTTGAGCGATGGCAGTCATATTGTGATTCCAACCCCAACCCCAAGCACAAACGCACAAAATATTACCGTGAATATTAACATCATCCAAGACAGTGAACGTGACTTAGCCAGTGCTGTTATTGACAACCGTGGTCACCTTCTCTTGACTTACACAGATGGAGAAACCGTGGATCTTGGACGAGTAACCGCTGAGCCTAGCCCAGCAGGCAGAAGCATCGCTTCAACCATCGTCAATAACCAGAACGAATTAATCATCGTTTACACAGACGGAAGCATTGAGAATGCAGGAACGATTCAAGTCAAAGACGGCACCGACGGTAAATCAGCCTATGAAATTTGGCTAGAAGCCGGCAACAATGGCAGTATCCAAGACTTCCTCGAATCCCTCAAAGCACCAAATGATCCAAGCGATTCTAGCAATCGATTTGTCGAGAAAATTACCGTGAATGAATCGGGCGACTTAGTCGTTCATTACACCGACCAAACCGAGCAAACTATTCACAATTACCCTAGCGCAGTCGACAACACCAACAGTGTCAAAGACGCCCGCGTCGACCAAAATGGTCACCTGATCATTACCCTCGAAAACGGACGGCAAATTGACGCTGGTAACGTCCGCGGCCCAGAAGGCGCGCCAGGCAAAGACGGACGCTCAATCGCTAACATCCGGCTCGATGACAACGGCAACGTAATCGTAGTCTACAACGACTTCTCCGTAGACATCGTCGGACAACTGAATTGCTGCAAGACACCAAATCCTCCCGCTCCAAACGAGCCGGATACACCAGGTGAGCCGGAGAACCCTGATACGCCGGACTCGAACGATCCAAATGAGCCGAACAAGCCGACGGATCCGAATACTCCGACAGATCCGAATAAGCCAGTGGATCTAGGTCAGCCGTCTAATCCGAATAATGGAGATGGCTCAAATATTCCACCAAGCCCAACAGATCCGGTGCAACCAGGCAAACATACGCCAAACCAACCAATTGGAGGCGGCACGGGTACAACAGGTGGCACACCGGTGAATATACCAACTCCAGTTTCGGCGAACGCTGGTCGCGCACAGCATATTGTAAATAGTAGCAACTATCAGTCACAATCTGCGAAAGAACTCCCAAATACAGGAGAAAGCGATGAGCGCACAATTTATACTGGAGTGGCAGCCACGCTAATACTTACGAGTCTAGCGCTAGTCGCAAGCATCAAACGAAAGGAAGATGAAGCTTAGATATTGTTGAAATAGATTAGTGTAGAAATAACGGACATACCCTATGAAACCTCTCTCGAGGTTTCATAGGTTTTTTTGAGATACTTAGAAAAGTGCGTAACTCTGGAGCATTTTTCAGCCAAAATATGGCTGGTTTCTGGAAAGGCGTGATGACTGAATGAGAGTGGGTTTGTAGGTGTTTGCGCTCGCGACTGGAAGATAGCAAAGAAGTCTAGCCAACCTCATTTTCTGTTGAGAATAAGGGGAAGCCACGGTCGGGCCGTGGCAGGAACCTGCATTAGATGCGGGTAGGGTGGGTGCAGAAGACTGGGTGGTATGCTAACAAAAGAATCGGAAACTAGTCTTATCAAGACGCTTTACTAATATAAGAAACCAATCCTAGTATTAATAAAAGCAAGATATTTAGCGTTTCTACCGCACTCCTAAGTTTTTTGGATAAGGGTAGCTGCTACGACGAATAAATATTGCACATACCTTTATGAAAATGTTTTCTAATTTAAAGTGAGAAAATCATTTGACGAGACACATTTAATCTGTTAGTATACTAACAACAAATGAAACAAAACGCTTTGATGTGGAAAGTAGATGAGGCGCTTTTCTTAGAGAGCTTACGGTTGGTGGAAGTAAGTATGGGCAAGTCATCGAAAATGGCCACTGAGCGGTCACTTCGAGTGCATGCATAAGGAGTGAACGGTTGCGCCCGTTAGCAGTGCCCCAGTATCGATTCATTCTAGATTGAGTCCGTACTGGCTGAGGTCTATGCAGTGATGTATAGATGAATAAAGGTGGTAACACGAAGTTGAACTCTCGTCCTTTTTTAGGATGGGAGTTTTTTTGTGGATTTTGTTATGTTGTCTGAGTAAGTAATGAATGGTATTTAGGGCAAAGGAGTTGGGGGAAGATGGATTTAGAGGTCATGCGGGCGAGTCTTCCGATGTTTCTGGAAGGATTTTATACGACGCTTACTTTAGGTGGGCTTGGAATTCTTATCGCAATTGGGCTAGGCTTTCTGTCGGCAGTAGCTTTGTACTTTAAAGTGCCTGTGTTGACACCCATATTGAAGGGCTATACGGAGTTTGCGCGCAATACGCCGCTTTTAATTCAGTTGTTCTTTCTATATTATGGTTTGCCGAAGATTGGACTGACGCTTGATAAGAATGTCGTGGCTATTATTGGCCTCGCGTTTCTCGGGACGGCTTATATGAGTGAAGCGTTTCGCTCAAGTTTTGCTAATGTGCCACAAGGGCAGGTAGAAGCCGGGCGAGCTTTAGGTTTCTCACGCTGGCAAATTGCCCGAGAGATTATCTTCCCGCAAGGACTTCCGCTGAGTATTTCGAGTGTTGGAGCGAATGTGATTTTTCTGTTGAAAGAGACATCAGTTTTTAGTGGGATTGCGGTTTTGGACTTAACGAATACTGCTCGGACTTTGATTGGTTTGTATTATCGGACGTATGAGTATCTATTCGTGCTTGGGATTTTCTATATTTTGATGATTCTGCCGGTAATTATTGTCTTGAATATTCTTGAAAGGAGATGGGGGCTTGGAAGACTTAAGGTTAATAACTGATGTGAATGTATTGCGACGTATTCTAGATGGTTTACTGATTGCCTTAGAGATTTCCGCTATCTCTTTAGTGATTGGTGTGGCGTTAGGAAGTGTTATTGGCGTCCTTCGAACCCTTAATCATCGTCGGATTGATATTCTTGCACGGATTCATTTGGAATTGGTCAGGATTCTACCTTTATTGGTACTCCTCTATGTGTTCTATTATACCTTGCCGCAAGTGAGCGAGGTGCTTCTCAGCAATGAACAAGTTTCGATTGTGGTATTTGTGCTTTGGGTGTCAGCGGAGACGGGAGATTTGGTGCGAACAAGTATTGAGAATGTACCTCGTCGGCAGATTGAATCTGCCCGCGCCTTGGGTATGAATCGCGCCTTGATTTACCGGGAAATTCTGATTCCTCAAGCAATTGCTGGGGTCATTCCGCCACTCGTTAATTTGGCGACGCGGGTCATTAAGACGACGAGTATTCTTCTGATGATTGGGGTGGACGAGATGATTCGAATCGGTCAACAAATCATTGAGAATTACACTTTAGAATTTCCAACAGCCAGCTTATGGATCTATGGACTGATCATGGTCTTATACTTTATCTTATGTTACCCACTGAGTGCCTTTGCTAGATACTTAGAACGCCGCTATACGTACCAAAAAGGAGGTAGTGCCACTTGAGCGATATGGTTTTAGAAGCCAGAAATTTAAGCAAGCGTTACGGCAACCAAAAGATTTTAGATAATGTGAGTTTGCAAATTGCTGAAGGAGAAGTGGTGGTCATTATTGGCCCATCCGGCAGTGGTAAATCTACTTTGCTCCGTATTTTGAATGGATTAGAAGATATTCAAAGTGGCGAAATATATTTCCAAGGGCGCAAAGTTGAAGCGAATGAGCAAGTATGGCAAAAGTTACGGCCTGAAATTGGCATGGTATTCCAAAGTTACGATCTATTCCCTAACAAAACAGTGCTAGAGAACTGCACCGTCGCCCCTGTGAAAGTGCAAGGGCGCAAATTGGAAGAGGTACGTGGACTGGTGGAGCGCTTACTTGAGAAGGTGGGACTAGCTGGTTATGCAGACCGTATGCCTAGCCAACTCTCAGGTGGCCAACAACAGAGGGTGGCCATCGTTCGCACCCTTGCCATGCAGCCAAAAGTCTTATTGTTGGATGAAATTACAGCCGCCTTGGACCCGGAAGTGGTACAAGATGTTCTGCGAGTCATTCTTGACCTAGCAGAGGAGAAGACGACGATGCTTATCGTTACCCATGAAATGGGCTTTGCCCGACAAGTAAGTGACCGCGTCATTTTCCTGGACCGCGGGGTTATTGTAGAAGAAGCTGCCACTGATAAATTTTTTGATAAGCCTGAAACACAAAGAGCGCGTGAGTTTATTGACGCAGTAGAGTTTGGTTCGATTTAAAGAAAGAGGAGAGAACATGAAGAAATTTATTCATAAAATTATTGCAATTGCCTTTGTCCTAATTGCCTTAATCACAGGACTCGTCCCAGGGGCGACTGCTCAAGCACAAGGGGATGATAATTCAGTTGAAGCCATCCAAGAACGTGGCGTTCTAAGAGTAGCCATATTCGGAGACTTACCACCTTATGGTTACACTGATGAGCAAGGAAATTACGTCGGCTTTTCAGTAGTCTTAGCGGAACGTCTAGCCGAAGAATTGCTAGGCGACCCAGGTGCCCTTGAATTAATTGCAGTCAACGGCGAAGAACGGGTCGAAACCTTGCAATCAGGGCGAGCAGATATTGTCCTAGCTAACTTTACTTACACAGATGAGCGGGCTGCTGTCGTTGACTTTGCAGATCCATACATGAAAGTAGCTATCGGTATCGCTTCCCACAAAGACAACCCTGTAACAGATGTAGCGCAATTAGAAGGAGAAACCTTAATCCTAGCTAAAGGGACAACCGCTGAAGCCCTATTCACCAGCGAATACCCTGAGGTAAACCTTGATCGCTATGAAACCAAGAATCAAGAATTCCAAGCCTTACTCGATGGACGTGGTATCGCCTTAGCCGACGACAACTCCTACCTATTCCCATGGGTGAAAGAAAACCCTGATTATGTTGTAGGAATCACTGAGTTCGGAGAAGTCTCCACCATTAACCCCGCCGTCAAAAAAGGAAACGAAAGCCTACTCAACTTCTTAAATGAAACCATCGCTAAACTCGGCGCAGAAGGCTTCTTCGTACAACTTTATAACGAAGAACTTGCACCACACTTCGGCGAAGACGTCCAAGCCGACGATATCTTGCTTGAAGAACATGTGGTTGAAGCAGAAAGTAGTGTCGAAGAAGATGCAGAAGTAGAAGAAAGTGAAACAGAATCTAACGAATAGTTCAGCAGCAAAAAGAAGCGTCCCAGACTCAAGCAAAGAGTCTGGGATTTTTCAGCATGGTCTGAATTCAGCGGGTGGACGATTCAAGGATTTATGAAATAACTTAGTTTGGACTTTGTAAAAATAAACAGCCAAAATATGGCCGCTTTCAGGAAAGGCGTGATGTCTGAATGAGGGTGGGTTTGTAGGTGGTTTGCAGTCATGACCGGAAGATAGTATAGATCCAGGTAAAGTCTTACCAACCACATTTTCTTTTGAAAAGAAGGGGAAGCTACGGCAGAGGCCGTGTCATAAAACTTGATTTGACCGTGTTTGGTGATTGGCGAGGGCATAGTGCAGAGGCTGAGAGCGGCTTGCTAATAAAAAAACCGCAAACTAGTCTTAGCAAAAGAAAACGAAAATAATCTAAGTTAGAAAACTAAGGTAATTAACAAACCGAATAGCCCGCTCATTCAGAGTCAGGGGCATTTTTTGTTGCGTAGTTATAGAGTTTTTTCGGCTGTTTCTATAGTCATGTTTTCTATTTTTGATGGATTGTTTTTACGCATATATTTATATACCGACTGTTAGCTTAATCCCGTGGCTCTTGCAATTTCAGTAGCGCCCTTAGTGTCTAATAATTCTTGTATGGTTCTCTTGATTTCTTCCATCGTGTGCTCCTATCTAAACATTAACCAAAGTAGTACGAAAAATACAATCCAGCCAATAAAAGCCTTCCAATCGAATTTATGTTTGTATGCTTTAAATTTTTTCATTGTGGTATTTTGGTCATATAAGATGAAGGGGCTATTGCCCAGCTCGTTCTATGCGCCACTCAAAAGTTTTTAACACAAGGTTGATTTTGGCGACCAAGTTGTGTTTACATTTTGGGTGTTTTTTTTGCGTTTCCATTGCTCCATGACCACTTTCACCTTTCTTTTCTTATTTGAGGTATCTCTCAACCTCTAAACACATCATAACAACTTAAGTTTCTTAGGTCGGGCGTTTTATGTAAAGAAATTTGATTAATTTTTACAGGTCCCGCTCAAATGAGCAGGGTATTCCTATTTATAGCAAGGGGAAAAGCAGAAACACCCTAATATTTTACAGCCTAGTGTAAGGTAGTGTTCTGAGAATCTTTAGTGACGGTTGTTTTGCCATCTACTTCGAGGTAATGATAGGCTGATTTCGATTATAAAAGTAGCGGAAAATAGTCTTAGCATGTCTGTTTGCTAATAAAAGAATCGCAAACTAGTCTTAGTAAACCGCTTTATTAATACAAGAAACCGATTCTAGTACTAATAAAACGGCTTATTAATACTAGAACGCAATCCTAGTATTATTAAAGACAAGTTACCTGCTGTTTCTACCCGACCCCACACCTTTCCAGATAAGGGCAGGCTACTTCCGCTTACAATTTAGCAATTTACTCATGAAATAACGGAACCGGACTTTCACACGGTTCCGCTGGCAATCGCTGAATAGCAATCATTTTGAACAGGGTTGCAGTTTACTTTAAACGAGTTGCTCCACTACTGAAAGCACCAGCTAATTGTCTCGGAATAGGCGGACACCGAGGGAGATGAGTGGGATGACCATGATGAGCTGGGCCCACATGATGATGCCGCGGACGATGTTCTCGTATTGGAAGGGAATGAGTAGGCCAAGGATGTGCAGCAAGACAAGGACGATGACGTGGCCGAGTATTGCAACAATCAGTTCCTTGGGGCTGGCGGGGCGGTCCAGTTGAAGCTGTTGCGCCAGAATTTTAGGTATGTTTGCATTTCTGTCTCCTTAATGGGTGTAGTTGTAGATGAGATAGGCGATTTGCTCTGAATGGATGATGTAGGAGCCGTGGTCTTCACCTCGAATAATGTCAAGGTGCGCATTCGGGATATGCTTGGCAATATTGCGGGTATGGGCTGGACGGATCAAGTCGTATTCGCCAGCTAAGACTACGGTCGGCACTGTAATGCGATGCAATTCTTCGTAGTTAATGTTCGGCTCAATCAGCATTAGTTTTGCCAAAGGATTGCCGGTACGTAGATAATCGACAAGCGTTGCAAAATAGGTGCGCGGATAAACGCCGGTTGGCCGGGTGTTGGCGCCTGAGATAATCAATTGTCCCAGTAAATCCGGGCGTTTGATGGCGATGTATAAGCCGATAATGCCACCGTCAGAGAAGCCGTAAAAGACGGGCTTTTCCAGTTCGCGCCGTTCGATGTAGCGGATATAGGCTTCGGCCATGCTTTCATAGTGGTATTCTTCAACCGGGTAAGACTGGCCGTGGCCTGGGCTGTCCGGCGTGTAGACGGTAAAGGCTTCGCTGAGTAAGGACGCAGCTTCGTTGAAGATTGTGTGGTCTTCGCCGTTTCCATGCACCATCACCAAAGGGCGCTTATCTGGGTCGCCATAAACGCAGTCATATAAATCTGGATACACTGGCATAGTATCATTTCCTTTCTAAAGTAAATTCATGGGTCACTGACTCAGTCGCTTGCACCGGGTTATAGCGGACTTCCTTAAACATAACATGTCCCGCTCGGTCTACTACAATAGCAGTCGTTCCCACCGTGCCAAAATCATCGTTCCCACGAATAAAAATTGCCGAATTATTCTGCACCACCTCAGCACTCAATACGTCGGGGTAATCCGTTGGATTAGGGTGCGGCGTTTCGTCTTGAAAGAGCGCCAACAGATCATCGACGGTGAAAGTTTTTTGCGATAAATCTTCGAGTAATTGACTCGATTGGCTCATGCGAAAGTTGGACAAGTCGTCTTGGGTGTTGCTGATCGAGTGAATGCCGGGGCTGTAGCGGAAGGCGGTGTCGGCGACGTTCTCGTAGAAATACAAGTCAGCCAAGCTGCCATACAATAAGTGATACCCTTCAAAATGCTCACGCTCAGCTTGCAGCCAATCCGTAAAGTCAGCGACTGGCACATCTTCCGTCAAGAAACGCTGTAAGATTGTCCCACGAGACTTCACTTCAACGGGCTTATGGTCGGTAAAAGGCTGGTTGGTAATGGCGATAAAGCGGCCGTGCTTAGTGAGACCCAGCCATGTTCCACCTGCTTCCAAGTCGCGCCCGGCCAACACGTCGGGGGCATCGAACCAGAAATGGGCACCAATGGAAGGCCGCCGGTAGCTTTCATCGCGGTTGCCGATGAAAATGAGCGGGTAATCCGGGTGGCTTTGGTAACTAAAGGTTAGTAAACACATCATTTTGCTCCTTTGCTTTCAGTAGTGTTACTATAGCATATTTATTTGACGAATGGGGTCTCTTGGGAGGGTTTTGCGATGAGATTAGATAAAGGTAAGTGTATCTTAATAAAGTTTCAATTTACTCTTGATTTTTTAACTAAAGTTATATAGTATGGTTTTATGTACAAAGTGTATGAATAGGAGGACATAAGATGGAGAATAAACCAATTTGCTATGTACCGGAGCGTGAGATTCCTGAAGTGATGAGTGGGGTGCCTAGCTTCCTTGGCTTGCCGGTCATTAAGGAAGATGCCGATATTGCTAAAGCCGACTTTGTTTTCGGTGGTGTGCCGTGGGAAGGCGTCAATACTTACGGCGGCTTTACCGGTTGTGAAGTAAGTCCGAAGCGCATCCGTGAAGCGTCAACCCGTTACGGGGCTTATTTGCCTGAATTTGATATTGATGTGTTTGATCATTTTGTCGGGGCTGATATTGGTGACTTTGCCATGCGTAACGGCGATGAAGAGTTTTCTTTCAACTCCATGCGTGAAGGTATTAAGCGTATTCTAGACCATGACAAAATGCCTGTCCTCTTCGGTGGCGACCACTCTATTTCTTATCCATTGATTAGTGAATTTGCTAAAAAATATAATGGTAAGATTGGTGTTATTCATTTCGATGCGCATATGGACAACATGGAGCATTACGGTGGCGAGAAATATGCGAGATGCAGTCCGTTCTATAATTTATATGGGGATGCGAATGTGGATCCGAAGAATATGGTTCATTACGGAATACATGGACCGCGTAACAATCCTGCCGGCCTTAAGACAGCGCGTGATGCAGGTGCTACGGTCATTACCGGTTTAGAAGTGAAGACAGAAGGTTGGAAGGAAAGTATTCAACGTGCAATTGATATTGCTAGTGATGGCACGGACGCAGTGTATGTAACCGTGTGTTCCGATGTCTTAGACATTGCCTTTAACCCAGCTGGACCACCAGATATGATGGGATTATCTAGCTTCGAATTGGGTATGGCGCTTCATGAAGTCGGCAAACAAGCTAATGTCCGCGCAATGGATTTTGTAGAATTATATCCTGGTAAAGATCCGCATAATACTTCGGGCCACGTTGCCGCATGGATGACTATCTATTTGCTTGCGGGGATAACCCTTCGTAAAGTAGAGCAAGATAATCAAAGTTAATGGAGAAGCAATATGGCAAACAAAAAGAATTATACCCTGTGGGATAAATTAAAAGCCGTTGGTCCAGGGGCTGTAGTAACAGCCTCCTTTATTGGACCGGGAACGGTCTCGATGGCTTCGCGGGCTGGGGCGGATTATGGTTACGCCTTACTGTGGACGGTTATTTTCGCAATTATTATGACGATTGTTCTCCAAGAGATGGCGGCTCGGTTAGGGATTGTCACGCAATCAGGTTTGGGTAATGCGATTTTACGCAGTATTACGAATCCTAGTTTGCGTAAATTCTCTGCTTATCTTGTCGGTGGATCGATTCTTCTGGGAAGTTTATCTTATATTGCTGGAGACTTGTCCGGAACGAGTTTAGGGGTTGCCCAGCTGGTGAACTTGCCTATGCAGACCATTGGTCTTATTGTCGGGATTCTCGTATTAATTATGGTGTCAATCGGCTCCATGAAGGTTATCGAGAATTTCCTGACGCTTCTAGTGGCCATTATGGCGGTTGTGTTTATTACAACGATGTTTGTAGCTCGACCAGACTTAGGTGAAATAGGGCGCGGCTTGATTCCCCAAGTACCTGCAAAGGCTAATTTGATGATTATTTCTTTAATCGGAACGACTGTGGTGCCTTATAATTTCTTCCTTCATGCGGGGAATGCTCACGAGAACTTTACGATTGATGAGTTAGAATTATCGAGTTTTGATACGCGCTTTTCGATTACGATAGGTGGCCTGATTACCGCAGCCATCCTTATTACAGCTGGAACCCTCATGCGAGGCGTTCAAATCGAAACTGCGGCCGATCTCTCCATTCAATTGGAACCACTTCTCGGTGAATGGGCCGGTATCTTTATGGCCATTGGTTTGTTAGCCGCTGGCTTTTCATCAGCTATCGCTTCACCATTGGGGGCTTCTTATACCTTAGCTGGACTCTTCGGCTGGGAGGCGAACAATTCTGATAAACGCTTTAGATGGACGAATATTATTGTCGTAGTCTTCGGGATTTTCATTAATTTATTAGGCATCAGGCCGATGGCCATTATTCAAGTGGCCCAAGCTTTGAATGGGATTATACTCCCTGTTGTATCCGTGTATTTGGTTTACGTAACGTCTCAAGCGCGCATTATGGGCGAGCATAAGAATAGCCGCCTGCAAATGATTCTGGGCATCATTGTATCGATTGTGACAATTATCCTTGGTGGCGACGCAATTCGAAGCGTTATTACAAGTTTATAATGTGAGGACATCTCTGCCGAAGTGGCAGGGATTTTTTTGGCCTGTAAAATACAAGTCAGAGCGATAATATTTGCAGTACACTATATATAGGAGGGATGATGATGCGAATTTCTATCGAAGTATTTCAAGCAGATGTTGATAAGGCCTTGGTCTTGCCCGTACTAGCGATATAATCATCACAAGAGACGGCCAGGACATCGCCAGATTAACTCGGCCAGACCTAAGACGCAATCTTGATAATTTAGTAGGCACCCTTGAGCAAAAAGAGCAAGTCACTATTAATGGTAAGACACTTCGCCAGGAACGCAGACAAGCCCGCTATCAAGCGTAGAAAGTTTCAGATGTTTATTCGGTAAAAGAAAAAAGGTTCATGTTTTAATCATGAGACCAAGTTTTTAATTAAAATGAACCAACAATAAACCCCTCTACTTAAGCATCAGCTCAAGCAGAGGGGTTATGAATGGAGATGAGGGGAATCGAACCCCTGTCCAGAAGCCTCGCCACTCCCGAATCTACGACAATAGTTGATTCATTTGGATTAGCTCCAGCCTAGCCAATCAACGGGCATCAGCTTTCGCGAGTCTGATCGTCTCTTCCTTAGCATGCAGACGGAATGCTAAGGCGTATCCCACTAAGTTTGAGACCGGGAACTAGAACATGGGCGATCCTAGGCCGATCTTTGCCTGCAGGTTTTTAAGCTGCTAAAGCAAAATTGTTTGTTTTTTCGTTTGCAGTTATATTTAACTGTAGCGTTTTTAGGTAGTCGCTGCCTTCCTGTCGCATCGAGAGCTCGAATGGCCCCTGTCGAAACCGGAACATCCCCAATAAAGATACTATTTTAGTATAACACAGAATCCACCAACCGTCAAAGTTCAAGCATCAATCATCCTTAAACGCCCCAGCAAAAAATTAACGCACCAAGCCAGCATAAATGAGCTGAGTTGATGCGTTTTTGAAGACTGACTAAGAAAATCTTGTACTGGCAACTATGTCGATTAGTCAGTAAAGTGATCGGTTTTGTTATAATCGAGCAATTCAAATTGCCCATCACGGTAAGAAATGCGCGTCACTGATGCATTCTGCAAAGGCTCGCTTTCCTCAAAGTCCGGCAACAAGCCATCCAAGATATAGCGAATCGTCATTCCATGTGACACAACAAGAATATTCTCGTCCGTGGCCTTATGACGTTCTAATAATTTCAGAATACCCGGTTCAACTCGCGTCCAGAACTCCAAATAGTTCTCAGCGTCACCTTCCGGATCGGCTTTTTTAATTGCGTTCATCGTCTGGGCTACTTCCGCATCTGTACCAGCTGGCAGGTCGTACATAATTTTGACTGAATCCATAACATTTGGCCAAACATCCTTCGATGGCAGACCTTCAAGCGTCCCAAAGAACACCTCGCGGAATTCATACATCTTCTCAATGTGTAGACCAAAAGCGTGGTGATTCTCCTCAAGCAAAATCTCCGCCGTATCAACAGTCCGCTGCAAATCACTCGTATACACCGCATCAAACTCAACCTCAGCTAAACCGCGACCACTGCGGTGCACATCGCGAATCCCTTTCTCAGTTAGGGGCGCATTTGACCAACCTTGCATGCGGAAATACTGGTTGAAATACGTTTCCCCATGACGAACAAAATAGAACGTTACACCTTTTGACATAGTATACCTCCTTATTGTTTGCCTTCATTATACCTTTGTTTGCCTTTATTGTAAAAGAAAGACGTAAAACTGCAGTTGATCATGTTTTTGTGAGACTAACCACGCCGATTATACATACTTAGTTTTGCTCCAAGAATAGGCTATGATTATTAATAGAAGAATCGCAAACTAGTCTTAGCAACCGTACTTGCTAAGAAAAGAATCGCAAACTAGTCTTAAAAAGACCAAGTTCAAGCACGCAGCAGAAAGTTGCTCTCAACATACTTGTTTTAGCCAGCATTTTTCTGCAGCCAACCCAGTAACCGCCAACCACCACCAGCGTCACCTCACCAACTTCTGCCTAACTACCAGATAACGGATCAAATCGCTTAAAGTCAATCCTGTTTTAGGCTACCTTTCAGCATAGCATAAGGGAACCACGGCATAAAGCCGTGGCAAAACCATCTGATACGCCAATATTCTCCATGCTAAGAATCTTGCTCAGCCCGTGGCACACATCAGCGACACACTTTGAATAGTTACTAACTCTGAACTCACGCAGGAATCTTAATAAGCATCCGATTGCTGATGAATTTACCACTATAATCCAATAAACCGCAATTTTTATCAGGTTTTTCAATGCATTTCCGCCGGGAATATGGTAACCTATAGTAATGATTTAACTAGAAAGGAAGGGTGTCATGATGCAAGGTTCTCGAATGAAACGAGTTGTCAAGACGTTTCAAATAAACAGTGAACAGCTGCGTTTTGGTAGTTATGCAGCAGAGTTATCCTTCTATATTATTTGGGCTATCGTGCCTATTATGCTGGCCTTGGCCAATGTGATTTCTGTCCTGCCTATTGATCAGCAGGCGATTATCAGTGTGATGGAAGCAGCCTTGCCTGATGAGGTGGAAGTGACCCTGATTCCTATTCTGGAAGGCTATTTAACTAGTACGAGTACAGGGATTTTCTCCCTGAGTTTGATTATTTCCCTGTGGCCGGCTTCGAATGTCTTTAATACTATACAGCGGGTGTTTAATTTAATTTACAAGGCGCCTCCGCGGCCGAACTTTATTTTAGCTCGATTATTCGCTTATGTCTTTACCCTAGCGATTGTCTTTGCCTTTGTGGCGGGAACCTTCGTTAACGTCTTTGGTGAGATTGTCCTGAATTTCATTGATAGCATTCTCGATATGCCAGTTACGACTAATTTATTTGGCCTAATCTTCCAGCAAAAATGGCTCATTTGGGGCTTAGCGATTTTCGGGGTATTACTGCTAATCTATCATTTTATCCCGAATGTTCAGTGGCATATTAAATATGCTTTACCTGGCACCATTTTTGCCTTAATTGGCTTCATTGTGGTATCCCAATTATTTACTGTCTATACCGCCATTGCCGGAGATAGCATTAGTAATAATACTATCGGGGTTTTCATTATCTTGATTATTTGGCTGTATTTCAATATGATTGTCCTAAGTTTAGGGGCTTACTTAAATGTGCTCGTGCATGATTACTATGAGAAACCTTATTGGCAGCTGGTTGAAGAAAGTCGCAGTTACAGCACTTATCAAGCGATGAGTAAAGATTACGACCAGTCCTATCAAGGGGACTATGCCCTCAGAGATCAAATCAAAAAGGAAGTGTAAAACAATATGAATATGTCTCGGCGCCGCAAGGCAAGCCACGAAAATCGCATCGATTACGGCTTAATCCTTACTGTCTTTCTCTTGGCGATTATTGGTATCTTAAGTGTCTATGCTACAACAGTATTAGTTGAAGGCAATGACCTCAGACCAACCCTGTTTCACGCTTTATGGTATGGGATTGGAGCCATTGCTGTTATCGTGGTCATGCAATTCAATTCCGAACAATATTGGAAGATGGCCGATTATCTCTATGGAGGCGGGCTCTTGCTCCTGGTTCTTGTTCTCATCTTTTATGACCGATCCCTGGCCACTTCAACCGGGGCCCGCAGTTGGTTTACGATTGGACCATTCTCCATGCAGCCATCAGAATTCTTTAAACCAGCCTATATTATATTCTTATCCAAATTAGTTACTACCCATAATAACCAAAACCAGAATCGTACCATTAAATCCGATTGGATTCTTCTTGGGAAGATTGCACTAGCAGCCTTACCGCCAGTCATTCTCATCCAATTACAAAATGACTTAGGGACCAACTTAGTAATCCTCTCGATTACTGCTGGTGTTGTTGTGATTTCTGGTATCTCATGGAAAATCTTAGCACCGATGATTATCGGAGTTGTCCTTTTTGCGGGATTATTTATCTATTTGATTTCCTTCAATGCTGAATTAGTGGTTAATTCAGGCATTCTAGCTCAGTACCAAGTGGACCGGATTCTTGACTGGTTGAATCCTTTTGCCAATGCACAAGGTAGTGGTTACCAATTGGCTCAAAGTATTAAAGCTATTGGTTCTGGCCAATTATCAGGTAAGGGCTTTGGGGTCTCCGAGGTAACCGTGCCGGTACGTGAATCTGACTTTATCTTTACGACGATTGCCGAAAATGGTGGTTTCATTGCGGCAGCGCTTCTATTATTTATATATTTTGTTTTGATTTATCAAATGGTGCAAACGTGCTTCGAGACGAAGAATGAGTTCTATACCTATATTGCGGTAGGCGTTATTTCAATGGTCATGTTCCATATCTTTGAGAATGTGGGGATGACGATTGGGCTGACACCGATTACTGGGGTGCCGCTGCCGTTTATTTCGCAAGGGGGTTCTGCGCTTCTAAGTAATATGATTGGAATTGGTCTTATTCTTTCGATGCGCTACCATTACCGTAGTTACCGCTATGCGGATGCCGAAGATTTCTTATACTAGAAAGAGGTAAGTGAATGGATACACAGCAATTATGGCTTGAAGAAGCAAACGGCGTTATTACTTTGGGCATGTCGGAAGCGCTCCAAGAGGAAGCAGGGGATATTGCCTATGTCAGCTTGACCAAGGCAGCGACCGTTGACGTGGATGATACGATCTTGAACTTGGAAGCGTCCAAGGCTGCCATTGAAGTGCCGACCCCAGTTGCCGGACAAGTCATCGCAGTGAATGAAGCAGCGATGAATCAGCCCGAGTTGTTGAACTCAACGGACCGGGCGGATAATTGGGTAATTCGTTTGAAGGCCAATTAATGTATGTAAAACCGTCGCGCGCTTAGAATACAGAAAATAAAAAGACTGAAAACCCACAAGTTTTCAGTCTTTTATTTATTAGGTTCGTTCCACCAAATCTTGGAATAGGGCAAGGCTTGGGTGGTCAGTTTCAAAGGTTAATTCGGGGTGCCACTGGACGCCGACAATACTGTAGTTGTCGTCCATGGCTTCAACAGCTTCAATCACTTCGTCCTTACTGCGAGCGGTTGCGTGCAAGGGTTCAGCCAAATCGCGGATGGCTTGGTGATGGAAAGAGTTCACCAGACTCTTATCGGGAATCAAACGGCCCAGATAGGAGTCTTCACTGACAAAGACCGTATGGGTCGCAAAATGGGGTTGCGATTTCTGGTCGTGTTGGACGGTGAAGCGTGAATCGTGTTTAATGTCTTGATACAGGGTCCCACCAAGGGCCACGTTCACGAGTTGCATGCCCCGACAAATACCCAGAATAGCTTTCTTTTGTTGGATAGCTTCTTTAATTAAGGCGAGTTCAATACGATCTCTTTCGGGGGAAACGGCACCAATAACTTTTTGCGGTTCTTCACCGTAGAATAAGGGTGAAATATCCTGGCCACCGGCTAAGACTAGGCCGTCGACAGCGGATATATATTGGGCTGCATCCTCCGGTTGGGTCATGGGAATGATCAGCGGCGTTCCTCCTGCGTGCTGAACCGCGGTGCTAATGCTGCGCGGTGAATAATTGATTTCAAAGGCGCTCACATCTCCTGGCCGGCTTAAAAGCGTCGTATTTCCCGTAATACCAATTAATGGTTGCATCGGCATGCTCCTCTCTTATAAATAATAATAGCAGTATAACAATGTAAAGCCTTTTCGTCAAAAGATTGGTTTTTAACTTGAACTGTCATATAATATGGGGAAGAAAGGGGCGCGACACATGGATTTTCAACCAGCAATTCAAGCGATTCGGGCAGGCCAAACGGCTCCCGTCTATACAATATTCGGGAGCGAACAATATTTACGTGATCAACTTTTGGAAGCTTTGAGACAAGCAACTGAAAGTGACGGCGAATCGGATCGCCTTACCTTAGATTTGAATGAACAAGCTTTGATGGATGCCATCGATGAGGCGAATATGTTCTCATTCTTCGCTGATCAGCGGTTGATTCTGGCGTGGAATGCTAATTTCGCAACCAGTCAGGGTAGCAAGTTGGAGAAGCACGAAGAGAAGGCTCTCGAAGAATACTTGAAGAATCCGAATAAGGCTTCGGTCTTAGTTTTTGTGATTCCTGGTGATCAGCTTGATAAGCGCCGTAAAGGCAGCAAGCTCCTGCAGAAACATTCCACCTTTGTCGATATTACGCCAATGGATGAGGGCCAGGTCCAGCGCTATGTGCAAACCTATATCGCTAATAGTAATCTAGATATGACCAGGGAAGCGGTCGGTGAGCTTTTGCGCCGAGTGGATGGCCAGTTGAGTCAGGCCATGCACGAGTTGGAGAAATTGGAAAGTTATCACAGCTTAGGTCGACGCATAACCTTGGATGTGGTGGAAGACTTGGTACCGCGCACTTTGGAGTCGGATGTCTTTGAGCTATCTAATGCTGTGGTTACCAAGCAAATTGACCGGGCGATTCAAATTTACCAAGACTTACGCCTGATGAAGCATGAGCCGATCGCTCTCCATGCGCTCATAGTCTCGCAATTTCGAATTATGATTCAAACAAAACTCCTTGCCCAAGAAGGTATGATGGAAGGGCAAATTGCTAGCCATTTAGGCGTGCATCCCTACCGGGTGAAACTCGCCATGCAGTCGGTTCGCCAAATGCCTTTTGAAGAATTAGTGGACTTCTACAATCAACTCGTGGAAGCAGATTATGGGATGAAGACAGGAGTCGGAGATCAGGAAAGTCATTTCTACTTATTATTAACGCGGTTGATGGAGATGAAGTAAGGCGGGCGGTCATTTATCATAAGTCTGAAGCATACAAAAAACCCCCAAGCCTCTATGAGACTCGGGGGTTAACCGTCTTAAGCTTGAACTAATTTAGCCAATTTAGCTTTGTCACGGTTTGCTTTGTTGTTGTGAATAAGACCTTTCGTTGCTGAGCGGTCAATTTGTTTCATCGCTTCACGGAAAAGGGCGTCTTTGTCACCTTCACCTGTTTCAACAGCTACGTGAACTTTTTTAATCGCAGTACGCATTTTCGTTACTTGAACATTGTTGTTTTCAGCTTTAGTCAAGTTTTGGCGTGCGCGTTTTGTTGCTTGTCTAGAGTTTGCCATCTCTGTCACCTCTTTCGTTATACTTTGTCACTCCTGTGAGTCAACAAGAGCTATTATACAATAAGCCAAGGAATGAATGCAATGGAAAAATAATTTTTTAAGCAAAAAGGGTGCCAAAAGCGAATAAATCATGTATACTTAAGTCGTGAACAAATGTTCTTTAAGGAGGGACACCTTTGGAGAAATTTAATTTGAAAGCCCCGTACCAACCAAGCGGGGACCAGCCCCAAGCCATTAAGGAATTGGTCGCTGGATTGAACGAAGATACAAAAGAACAAGTCCTACTCGGTGCAACGGGTACTGGTAAGACTTTTACGATTGCGAACGTAATTAATGAAGTGAATAAACCGACCCTTGTCCTGGCCCATAATAAGACGTTAGCCGGGCAATTATATAGTGAGTTGTTGGAATTTTTTCCGGATAATGCGGTGGAATATTTCGTATCTTACTATGATTACTATCAACCTGAAGCCTATGTGCCAGCTTCCGACTCCTATATTGAGAAGGAAGCCAGTATTAATGACGAAATTGATAAATTGCGCCACTCGGCTTCCTCAGCCTTACTCGAGCGGCGTGACGTTATTGTGGTGGCGTCTGTTTCCTGTATTTACGGTTTGGTAAATCCGGAAATGTATCGGGATCACGTTTTATCAATCCGCCAAGGTCAAGAAGTGAGCCGGGATGAAATAATTGCCCGCCTCATTGATATGCAATTTGTCCGCAATGACATCGATTTTCAACGGGGAACCTTCCGGGTGCGCGGAGATGTTGTGGAGATTTTCATGGCTTCCCGCGATTCAGAAGTCATCCGGGTTGAATGGTTTGGCGATGAGATCGAACGCATTCGTGAAGTCGATGTATTAACCGGCGAAATCAAGAATGACGTCGAACACTTCCCAATTTACCCAGCCACACACTTCGTGGCCAATCAAGAACAGACTGTCCGGGCGGTTGAATCCATTCGCGTTGAACTGGAAGAGCGTTTGGCTGAGTTGAATGCCGAGAATAAACTGCTGGAAGCCCAGCGTTTGGAGCAAAGGACGAATTATGATATTGAAATGCTGCTGGAAATGGGTTATACCAACGGAATTGAGAACTATTCTCGCCATATGGACGGTCGGGCACCGGGCGAACAGCCCTATACTTTATTGGACTTCTTCCCCGATGATTTCCTCATCGTTGTAGACGAATCGCATATGACCATGCCCCAAATTCGAGGGATGTACAATGGGGATAAGGCCCGTAAGGAAATGTTGATTGATTATGGCTTCCGTCTACCGAGTGCTTTAGACAACCGGCCATTGAAACTGGAAGAGTTCGAAAAGCACGTCAACCAGATTATTTACATTTCAGCCACGCCTGGTCCTTATGAAATGGACCACACGGACGGTGCCTTTGTCCAACAAATCATCCGTCCAACCGGTCTTTTAGATCCTGAAGTGGAAGTGCGTCCAATTAAAGGCCAAATTGACGACCTCGTCTCCGAAATTCAAAAACGTATCGACCGGGATGAGCGCGTCTTTATTACGACGTTGACGAAGAAGATGTCGGAAGACTTGACCGACTACTTAAAAGAGTTAGACATCAAAGTTAAATACTTGCACAGTGATATTAAAACCTTGGAGCGGACCGAAATCATTCGCGACCTGCGCCTCGGCGTCTTTGATGTGCTCGTGGGTATTAACTTACTTCGGGAAGGACTGGACGTGCCAGAAGTATCCTTAGTTGCGATCTTGGATGCGGACAAAGAAGGCTTCCTGCGCGGTGAACGAGCCTTAGTTCAAACCATTGGCCGGGCAGCGCGTAACGAGAATGGCTATGTTATTCTGTACGCTGATCACATTACAGACTCCATGCAGAAGGCGATGGAAGAAACAGAACGACGTCGGGAAATTCAAATGGCTTACAATAAAGAGCACGGTATTGTGCCTAAGACGGTCAAGAAAGACGTCCGTGACCTTATCAAAATCACCCACGAAGTCGAGGCAGACGAGCAATCAGAGAACATTCTGGTTCAATTCAAGAGCCTCTCACGCCTGCAAAGAGAAGAGCAGATGGAGCGCTTAGAATTAGAAATGCGCCAATACGCCAAGGATCTCAACTTCGAGGCGGCTGCCGAAATGCGGGATATTATTATGGAGTTGAAGGCTGTGTTTAATAAGCGGTAAGTTAATTGCTTAGAAGTTGTGAACGATGGCTGGTAGAAAAGGCCAATTTCATACAATCTATATGCTACAGTTTGTATGCCACCGAAAGTACTTAATTTATTGCTGTTCACACCAAGTCTTTAAGCTAGAAGAGACCTCCGACACTGCTTGTTAGGGGTCTCTTTGTGCTGTATATTCTAAATTTCCTTTAAAGTTATACACCTCAATGAAAGTGATTATTACTGGACGTTGATACGACTGTATTTTTCAGGAGAGATTATTTTCAGCCTACCTTGTATAATAATAACCTCCTTTGCATTCTGCCGACTGACATTTTAGCATCTTTCTAGGATTCTCACTTTTTATTTTCGTCCAGAAGCTATATAATGGGAAAATGAAAAGCGAAAGGAGGGTTCATATGAACCAGTCATTACGATTGAATGCCTTTGACGGCGCCAAGGGGATCGCGATTCTTGGTGTAATCCTGTATCATTTGTTCCCGCAAGTATTCCAGGGAGGCTTTCTTTTTGTCAATACATTCTTAGTTTTTGCTGGTTATTTCTTTGCATACAAGATGGAGAAGGACCAGAAGGTGGGACAGCCGATTGCTTGGCAAGCTTTGGGGCGTTATGTGAAGACGACCTTGGAGCGTTTGTTTATTCCACTTTTTTGGCTGATTTTGTTGATTCTGGTGGGATTGTATTTCTTGAACCGCAACGAATTGCAGTATATTAAGAATGATGTCATTTCCGGACTGACCTTTACAAATAATATTTATCAGATTCTTGCCGACAAATCATATTTCGTACAAATGGCTGAAGCATCGCCTTTCACGCATTTGTGGTATAACGCGATTTACTTGCAGTCCTTTCTGATTTCGGTACCGCTAACCTTACTTACTAATAAAATAAAACTCAATGTCCCAGCTAAAGGACTCGTGTGGACTGTTATTGCGGTTTTGAGTTATATGCTATCGGTCTTCTTATACGAGCCGGGTGGTGATCCTTCGCGGGTCTATTACGGTTTAGATACGCGATTCTCTTCTTTTGCCATAGGCATTGCGGGTGCGTATTTATTACCTTCGATTTTAAACTTTACCCGACAATGGCGCTGGCGGCGTTTCTTCTATAATATATCAGCCTTAGTCATTCTGATTGTATTCTTTTACTTGTCTTTTTATGCCAGTGACCAAGCTGATATTACCTATGTGGTATGGATGCCGTTTTTTAGCTTCTTGAGCATGTTTTTTGCCTTGCTGATTACGATTCGAACACCGATTGCATCGGGATTTTTTGATTTGAAACCTTTGGCGGCCTTAGGAAGGCGTTCCTATACGTATTATCTGTGGTACTATCCGGTCATTGTCTTCTACCTTGGTTTTTACCGCGAACTAGGCGAGAACCGGATGCTTATCAACGCTTTGAGTATTGTCACCATATTGGGGCTTGGTGAAGTTTTTTATCGCATCATTGAGCGCGCAGATATTCGTATTTGGTTTGGGAATCATCTGCAACCCTTGGTCGATATTAAGGACATGTGGGCGTCCCTTTTCCGTAATCGCAGTTTCTTATACAAATTACCGGTATTTATCCTTTATATTGCTATGCTTGTCGTTTTTGTTCGCTCATTTACACTTTTGGACAATGATAAACGCTTGGCGCAATTTAAATTAGAATATCAACTTTACCAAACATCAACCAATGTGCAGGATAATGCCTATCCGCAAGAACGTCCGCTTATTTCTATCAAAGAAGGCAATCAGAAGCTTGACAAAGATTTGGACGTAGCCTTCCTGGGTGAGAAAGCTTTTGAAGATCCTATTCGTGAAATTCAGCGGGTCAATCGCACACTTTCGGGCAATATTGAAGCGTTGAACGAGATCATTTCCGAGAATCAGGAACTACTGGCTGATGTCGCGGAAACTATGCCTATTGTAGCGGAGTATTTAAGTCCACAGGAGATTAAATTTGCGACAGAAGTACCGGTGACGATTTTTGGGGATTCTTTGGCTTTGTTATCAGGACCGGTTGCCTTGAACTTATTCCAGAACGGGAATTCTTGGGGGCAGGCGAGCTTGCAAATTTGGGATGCGATTCCGATTTACGAAGAGATGATTCGCGATGGCGAGATTCAAGAGAATGTGGTCATTATTCTGGGAACGAATGCGTCCTTGGATAAGGCTTCGGTTGATGATATGGTTGAATTATCCGGAGATCGCCAAGTATTCTTTGTCAATACGAATTCACGGGTTGAGCATATTGCGGAAGTGAATGAAATTATTCGTCAGGCAAGTGAAACTTATGACAATGTGCATGAAATCGATTGGTATAGCTTCCAGCAAGGTCATCCTGAGTGGTATATGGAAGATGAAGTGCACCATAGTATTGAAGGGATGGAGTATTTCACAATACTGACCGCACGAAAATTATATGAAGTCCTCGGCGGACAAAATTAATGACATTTCCCCTTGCATTCAATGACAAAATACGATATATTGGTATACATAGTCATTTGTTGCTGTCTTTGACTGACATTTGATTCTTGAGCACCTATTCTCAGTTTAACGGTTCACCATCGTTTTACTTAGTATCAGGGAAGATTTATAAGAAAGAGGTGAAGTGAGATGGCATTATCAAAAGAGCGTAAAGAACAAATTATCGCTGAATATGCAACTCATGAAGGGGACACTGGTTCTCCAGAGGTCCAAATCGCATTGTTAACAGCTGATATTAACTCATTGAACGAACACATTCATGAGCACAGTAAAGATTACCATTCATACCGTGGTTTGATGAAGAAAATCGGTCATCGTCGTAATCTGTTAGCATACTTGCGTGATAAAGATATTAGCCGCTACCGTGAGTTAATCCAACGCCTTGGATTACGTCGCTAATAGTGGTATAGGAAGAGACAGCCTTCGGGTTGTCTTTTTTTATTTCTCGTAAATTACCTTTGTGAGTGAACGTGTCCCTTAATAGTATTAACGCACATAAGCCCCAAAAACGCGCAGAAGACTGACAAATGAATCTTCTGCGCGTTTATGTCTTAAAATTTATCCTGCTTTAAGTAGGCATAGGCATAGGAGGCGTGTAGAATGGCGCCGTACACTAATGCATCTTCATCAATATCAAAGCGGGCGTTGTGATGGGAATAATGCGCTCCCTTGGCGACGTTGCCGCAACCCACTGCAGCAAAGGCACCAGGGGCTTGGGTCGTATAGAAACCAAAGTCTTCAGACGCCATGATGAGTTTCTCTTCCGCTATGGCTTCTTGGCCAAATTGCCTTTCAACAATTTCTAACAAAAGATCAGACGACTGCTCTTCATTGACTACAGCGTCTAATATGCGGTCATAATTGACGTCTGCTTGGCCTCCGTACATAGCAGCAATATGCTCTGCGTAGCTGTGCATGGCCCGTTCAACAACATCGCGGGCTTCTTGGTGGAAGGTGCGGACAGTGCCTTCAATAACTGTTTCTTCACTAATGATGTTGAAGGCGCCATCGACTGTATTGACTTTGCCGATGGTGACCACGGCGGGTTGTTGGGGATTCACTTCCCGGGCAACTATTGCTTGGGCGTTGCTAATAAATTGTGCTGCCATGACTGCGGAGTCTACAGTATTCTCGGGTTCGGAGGCATGACCACCTTTGCCAATGAAACGGATGGTGAAATGATCTGCTGCAGTCCATTGGGGCCCTCTGTGGCCAGATATTTTGCCGGTTGGAAGGGGACTCCAAATATGTATTCCAAAGACGTTGGAGACACCTTCCGTAACGCCTTGTGATAAGGCATATTTCGCCCCTTGACCGACTTCTTCAGCAGGTTGGAAGAGGAAACGCACATGTCCCTGGAGATTATCGTTAATTTCGTTGAGGGCTTCCAAAGCGACGAGAAGCATGGCCATATGAGCGTCGTGGCCACAAGCATGCATCTTCCCAGGGCGCTTGGAGGGGAAGTTGTGAGTAGTGTTCTCGGTGACTGGCAGGCCGTCAATATCTGCCCGAAGCAGAATGGTTTTACCTGGCTGACTCCCTTTAATTTCACCGACTAAGCCGGTACGGTCCAGGCGTTGGTAGGGGATGCCTAAGGCATCGAGTTGGCTGGCAAGCCAGTCAGTTATCTCGTATTCTTCCCAAGATAATTCAGGATGTTGATGTAAGTAGCGGCGGTAGGCGACGAGTTTATCGCCTTTGGCTGCAATTAGATGTTTAAGATGCGTTAACATAAAGCATTCTCCTTTCGATGATATTATGACACGTGTGGCTGGAGATTTCTAGCGGACTATGAGAAAACTGTAAGTTTTTCTCAGGTAAGGGCTTGCATTCTTAGGAAAAATCGGTTACGATATTTTTATATTAGTATAGCGACAGGATTGTGACTGGTCAGGCAGGCAAAACCTAAGTAAACTTTTATGCATTGGAGGCACAATGCATAGGTTTATTTAGGTTTTTTTATTTTTTCTAGAGGAGGAGGCGGTCCAGTGCGAGTCATCCGAGTGTTAAACAATAATGCCATTCAAGCAAGTGGGGATCATCAGGAAGAAGTAGTTGTGATGGGGCGGGTGTTTAGTGGAGAACTGACGTGGTGGAACTGTACCACGCTAGTGAAATTACTCCAGACTACCGTGGTAGGTTTGAACCACGTAAGTGAAGTGGCCGAAGAATATCGTGGTAGACTTGCACCACGCCAGTGAACCCCCTCTAGACTATCGTGGTAAGAGTGCACCACGATAGTCAGAATTAGTCAAAGTGGTATGTCCGCAATCTGTACCTCTTTCACTCAATCAAGCTTAAGGCGCAAACTCTAAATTAAGATAGGGAAGCCACGGCGGACCGTGGCATCAACCTTTATTTGATCCGGGGTGGGTGCTGGACTTTTGTTAGTAAGCTGAACTTTGGATGGGTGGCCTAACTGAATGGAATTGGTACTGAAAGCGGAAGTTTGTATTGTGTTTGCAGGGGGAGAGCGTTTCTTTGGCTTGGTGCAGTAAGTTGATTATCGTGGTAGGTGTCTACCACGCAAGTAAATTGGGCTTAGAATATCGTGGTAGACTTGTACCACGCCAGTGAACCAGCTTCAGACTATCATGGTAGGTTTGTACCACGTAAGTGAACCGACACCAGACTATCGTGGTAAGAGTGCACCACGTAAGTGAACCCCTATAGACTATCGTGGTAAGAGTACACCAAGATAGTCAGAGATGGTCAAAGTGGTATGTCCGCAATCTGTACCTCTTTCACTCAATCAAGCTTAAGGCACAAACACTAAACTAAGATAAGGAAGTCACGGCGGGCCGTGGCATCAACCTTCCTACAAACCCTACACACCTCTTCCAAGAATAGTTCTAATATATAAATCGAACACAATTTTCACATCTTTACCTCAATTTTTGACTCCATTCAACCCCTACTAACTCAACCCACCTCAGTCAATTCTCTGCCACATATAATACTCATCAATTTTCAGTTTTAGGTACTCTTAAAATAAAACGCCTTCTCCTTATTCAGCTATGCTATACTATGTAGGAAATTGATGCGGAAAGTTGAGGAGAGACGATGCAATTAAATCGAAGAATGATGATATATATAGGGACAGCGCTCACAACACTGTTACTGTTACTATTTTTTCTCAAAGGGATATTTTTCCCTGGTAGTAGCAATCCTGCCGATTCTATGCAAGACGGGGTGGCAGACGGAGGAATCGTGCATGAAGTTTTGACGATTCAGGCGCAGGAGCCGATGACGATTAAAGGCAAGGCCCAGTTAACCTCGGATCAGAGCTATTTCTACAATCCTGAATTAGGGGACATCGAGGCGATTATGGTGAAGGATGGCCAACATGTGAAGAAAGGCACAGTCTTATATCGCTACGTGCAAGGGGGCGACTTGGAAGACGAGTTAGAGGATGCCTACCGCCAACAGACTCGGCTGTATAATCAGCGGGTGCGTTTAATTGAGGATTTAGCGGCTCAGACGGGCCAGGCCTATAATTACCAAGGCGATGTGCTGGCTAGTTATTGGGGCGAGGACGGTCAGCAGTACTTCTATGTCAGTGAAACGATTGGTAAAGGGGAGCCGATTACTCAAGGTCAGACCAATCCGGAAGCCGAGGCGCCGTCCAATCCCGGTGAGGGTGAAAGTCCCGAGCGCGGCATTCAAGATCAAGTGCGCGAAGTGAATCAACAAATCGAAGACATCGAAATCAAAATATCACGCCTTATAGAGAAGCAGCGGGGAGAAGTGACGGCTAAATATGATGGCGAAGTCATTCTCGACGAAGCAGGGCGAGATAATGCGGCGGTGCCTTTAGTTCGCATTATTGGCGACCAAGTTGAAGTACGCGGTAGCGTGACAGAATATGAATTCCATACCCTTGGCCAAGATCGGCCGGTGAATTTATACGTCAATGCGGAAGACCGCAATGTCTCAGGAACCATGGTTGACTATGATAAAGTTCCACCAACTCAAGCGGCTCCGACAAGTAAGGAAGATGGTGGTCAGCTAGGGATGGCGGTGCCGGGTGAGCAGTCCAGTCAATATGGCTTTGTCATTGCGCCTGATGAGTATATTCAGCCCGGCTTCAGTGTGGACGTGCAGCTGACCTTGCCTGGCTTTACGGTTCCCGATGAGGCGATTGTCGAGGAAGGTGGCGAGACCTTTGTCTTTCTCTACCGAGATGGTAAAGCTGTCAAAAAGCCTCTCACCTTAAAACAACAAGGCCTCCAACGCATTGCCGAACGCGACTTAGTTGCAGGCGATCAGCTGATTCTTCATCCCTATGATTTACAAGATGGCCAAGAGGTGTCGGTCATGTCACCAGAGACCATGCGCATGATGGAAGGTGAGGTGCTCGATGGAGACGTTAATCAAGGTTCACCAGTTAAATAAATGGTTCCACAATGGGGAACAGCGCCTGCATGTCCTCAAAAATATTTCCTTAGACTTGTATTCCGGGGATTTTGTCTCAGTCATGGGACCTTCCGGATCGGGGAAATCGACGCTTATTAACGTGCTGGGTTTTCTGGATAATGCTTATGAAGGCGAATATCTCTTCATGGGGCAACCCGTCCAAGGCTTAACGGACCGGCAACTGTCTACCTTGCGCAATAAACAAGTGGGCTTTATATTCCAAGAATTTAACTTAATTGCGAATATGAATGTTCGAGAGAATGTGCAATTACCGCTTTTATATGGCGGTGAGTCCGCCCGCAAGGCCTTGCCGAAAGTGGAAGCAGCCCTTAGTAAGGTGGGGATTTTGGATAAGTTGCAGGCGAAGCCGCATGAATTGTCTGGGGGACAGAGGCAAAGGGTGGCGATTGCCCGCGCTTTAATTCACGAACCGCAATTTATTATCGCGGATGAGCCGACCGGGGCGTTGGATACAAAGACGTCACAAGGTATTATGGCTATATTGAAAGGTTTGCATGAGGAGGGGGCGACGATTATTATGGTGACGCATGATCCGAGTCTGCAAGAATATGCTAATCGCCATATTGTCATTATCGATGGGCAAGTCCAGGAAGTCGCCGCCCACGAAAGTGTGCCCTTGATTCAGAATTTCCAGAAAATGCGTACCAGCGAGACTACACAAAGGGGGCTAGCTGATGAGACCGATTGAACTACTCAAAGCTTCTTTTGCAACCTTGCTCATGAATTTACGACGCACCTTCTTAACGATGATTGGTATTATTATCGGTATTGCAGCCGTTATTACAATTCTCAGTATTGGTGCTGGCTTCCAGCAGAAAACACTGAATTCTTTGGCTAAAGATGCCCAAGGACGTCGGAGCCAGGAATTTTTCTTTAATGTCACCCAATATCAGGGAGATTTTACACAACTGACTGCCTTTTCCGATAAGAATATTGCTTATATCGAGGATTTACCAGGAGTGGACGAAGCGTCCCTTATGGGTAGCGATGTGAAGCAAGAGTATATGAATATTAAGTTACATAACCAGCAAAATTACCATATGGTGGGTCTCGAAGATGCCAGTCATGAGCGAATTCTGGCCGGCCGTAATTTGCACAGTGGGGACTCCAAGGCGAAGTTGGCTTATACCATTATTAGCGAGCAAGTAGCGCGGGAATATTTCGGCAGTATTGAAGAAGCTCTGAATCGGGCGCTTTCATTCGATGGCAATGCTTATACGGTAGTGGGAGTTTACCAGCAAGAGCTACCCATGGAGAATCCTTTGGTCATGATGGAAGAGCCTGCCCAAGCGATTATTCCTATGGGCACCTACCAGCGTTACATTCTCGGGGGAGGTTATAACTATGGCATGACCGTTTATTTCACCGACGAAGCCGACATGAAGCAGCTGAGTCGCAATATTGCTGACTACTTGAAAGAAGAAGGCAGTGGCAAAAATAACGGAACCTATGAATACTTTGACCGCACCGAAATGATGGACCAAATTGGCCAGCAACTGCGCATGATTACATACTTCATCGCAGCGATTGCCGGTATTTCCCTTTTTATCGCAGGTGTTGGCGTCATGAATATGATGTATATCTCCGTTTCCGAGCGCACCAAAGAAATCGGTATTCGCCGGGCACTCGGTGCAACCAAAGGCTCCATTCAAGGCCAATTCCTCCTCGAAGGCATTGTTATCACCAGCTTTGGTGGCGTCCTCGGCTACCTCTTCGGCTTACTATGCGCCAGCGTCATTAGCCGCTTCCTGCCTTTTGCAGCCGTCTTCGAAGTGCAGACAGCCTTAGCCAGCGTTCTCATTTCCGTCATCATCGGCGTCATCTTCAGCGTCTTCCCCGCCCGACAAGCCGCCCAGAAGAACGTCGTCGAAATCCTTCGTTAATAAGCCTTCTCCCAAAAGCCAGGAGCTCCCAACGAGCCTCTGGCTTTAGACTTCCTGCAACAACATGGATAATGCACCATGTATACTTAGTTTGGGGCACCAGCCGAAATCCGCCCTCAGTAAAGCTGCTCGAACTAAAGTGTGTGCGAGAAATGTAATATTTTGCCTAATAAGCAAGCATTTGAATATTTCTAACTTTTGAAATTCATATATTTCGCACGCGTAACTTTTGTATCATATACTGGATTTGTGAAGTAACCGAAAGGAAGGATATAAGATGAAATTAAGTAATACAAGACTTTACCTACGTCCCTGGGAGGATGCTGACGCGCCGGCCTTATACCAATTGGCCCGCAATCCGGAGATTGGGCCAAGGGCAGGTTGGCCACCTCACTCAAGTGAAGCTGAAAGTTTAGAGATTATCCAGAATTTCTTTAACAATGAAGGTGCCTTTGCCATTCTTGCCCAAGACAGTCATGAATTGCTTGGCTCGATTGCTTTAAAGGACCAGGAACATTCAACTTTAGCACAGTCACCGACTGAAGGGGAACTTGGCTTTTGGATTGGGCAACCTTTCTGGGGCCATGGCTATGCTGGGGAAGCAGCTAGTTTACTGATTGACGAAGCCTTCAACCAGCGCAAGTTATCAACCATTTGGTGTGCTTATTTCGATGGAAATGCCTCCTCTAAGCGGGTTCAGGAGAAGTTAGGCTTCCATTATGCATTCACGATCCCCGCTTCGCCCGTGCCCATGTTACAAGCATTTCGCACCCGCCACGTTAACCGCCTGGACCAAGCGGACTGGCAACTGCGTTCGTAGTGGGCTAATCTTTGAGCCCAGGAGAAAATCCTTAAGTTTCAATTGATTTGCTGAAATTGCTTGCCATCTATGCTACAATAGTTGCATTAAAATAAAAACAGGTACCGGCTACTATGCAAGTATGTGTTGCTTAATTGAGGCAATAGATATTTGTTTAGTAGACGGTCTAATAAGGAGAGAAATATGGAGAAACAAGTATTTGAAACGACACTCGGTGGCCGTCCACTAAGTGTAGAAATTGGCCAAATGGCCCGCCAAGCCAATGGGGCCGCTTTAATTCGCTATGGGGACACTGTTGTCTTATCAACGGCTGTTGCCTCAAAGAAAGCAACGAGCTTTGACTTCTTCCCACTGACAGTGAACTATGAAGAGAAGATGTACTCGGTTGGGAAAATCCCTGGTGGCTTTATTAAACGGGAAGGCCGTCCTTCAGAAGCAGCAACCTTAACTGCTCGCTTAATTGACCGTCCAATTCGTCCAATGTTCCCAGAAGGCGTGCGCAATGAAATTCAAATCGTTAACACAGTCTTATCGGTCGAACATGACTGTGCGCCTGACGTGACGGCCATGTTTGGTTCGTCCTTAGCCCTTGCTTATTCCGACATTCCTTTTGACGGTCCGATTGCTGGCGTACACGTCGGTCGAGTGAATGGCGAACTGATTATCAACCCAACGCCGGAACAAGCGGAGCAATCTGATATCGACTTAACCGTTGCCGGAACTGCGACAGCTATTAATATGGTTGAAAGTTCTGCTAAAATTGTCAAAGAAGAAGACATGCTCCAAGCACTTCTATTCGGTCATGAAGCCATTAAAGGACTCGTCGCCTTCCAGAATAAGATTGTTGCACAAATTGGTAAAGAGAAATTCGAACTCACTATTAGTGAAACCAATCCAGACATCCAAGCCCAAGTGGACGCAATGTATAAAGAACCGATGATTGACGCGATTCAAACACCAGAGAAGAAAGCTCGTGAAGAAGCGATTGCGGATGTTATGCAAGGGGCCATGGCTTATTTCGAAGAGAAGTATTTAGATGCAGCGGATTTAGCCGACATCTTAAAGTCAGCTAACCAAGCCTTACAAGATTTAGAGAAGAACGAAGTACGTCGCTTAATTACGAAGGAAAATGTGCGTCCAGACGGCCGTAAAGTCGATGAAATTCGACCACTTGCTTCAGAAGTTGGCTTGCTCCCACGGGTTCATGGTTCAGCCTTATTCACACGTGGTCAAACTCAAGCGTTAACTTCCGTTACCTTGGCACCCCTTGGTGAATACCAAGTTATCGATGGACTAGGTACTGAAGAAGGCAAGCGTTTCATCCATCACTACAACTTCCCACCGTATTCCGTTGGGGAAACCGGTCGGATGGGTAGCCCAGGCCGTCGGGAAATTGGTCACGGAGCCCTCGGTGAACGGGCCATGGCACAAGTAATTCCGGAACCAGAAGACTTCCCATACACGATTCGCCTCGTATCAGAGATTCTTGAATCCAACGGCTCCTCTTCGCAAGCCAGTATTACTGCAGGTAGTTTGGCGATGATGGATGCGGGTATTCCAATTAAGGCACCCGTTGCAGGGATTGCGATGGGCCTTGTCATGGACGGAGAAGACTATACTGTCTTAACAGATATTCAGGGCTTAGAAGATGCCCTCGGCGATATGGACTTTAAAGTAGCCGGAACATCCGAAGGAATCACCGCCTTACAAATGGACATCAAAATCCAAGGCATCACTGAACAAATCCTTACCGAAGCCCTTGAACAAGCCAAAAAAGCGCGCTTAGAAATTCTAGACCATATGGCAACAACCCTTGAAGCTCCACGCGAAGAGTTAAGTCCATACGCACCGAAGATTGAAATGATGACCATCGATCCAGACCAAATTAAGGTTGTCATCGGTAAAGGTGGTGAAACCATCAATAAGATTATCGACGAAACCGGCGTTAAGATTGATATTGATGAAGATGGTAATGTATCCATCGCCTCCAGCGACCAAGCGATGATTAACCGCGCCCGCGAAATTATAACAAACTTAACCAAAGTAGTTGAAGTCGGTGAAGTTTATGACGGCGTGGTTAAACGGATTGAGAAATACGGAGCTTTCGTTGAAATCTTACCGAAACAAGACGGACTCCTCCATATTTCAGAATTAGAAAATCACCGCGTGAATAAAGTAGAAGACATCTTAAGCTTGAACGATACAGTAAAAGTCAAAGTTATTGAAATTGATGACCGGGGACGCATTAACTTATCACGCAAAGTGTTATTAGAAGATTAATAAAGCAAATGGGTGAGCAATCACCCATTTTTTTGAACGGAAATTCCCCTTACTTTAACCAACACAAGAAATAAATAATTTACTCCATCATTCAAGAACTTTTTCCTCCAAGGACTTCTAACGTATTTAGGCTTTAACTCGCCAAGACCGCTTCGAAGAGACCCATAGCAGACTCCAGCTCTTGCTTGCAATTCAGAGCCTAAGTCGCTTCACTTCGCTACGCATGTAAGGCTTTAAATTGCTAAAGTAATACCAGGATCACCAGCTACGCTCCAATGCTATGATATACGCCAGATCATCCTGTTTTTACGGGAAAACCTTCCGATTGATTCTATAAATTATTGGTTTATGCAATTTTGTAAATATAAGGTGAGATTTACACTTCAAATAAATATTAATATCATTGAATGCTGGAAATATTTTCTCCATAAAAATGCGGTCGTATCAATGATCAGTCATAATTATATTGATTGAGATGTATCGTATTGGGGGAGTTTCGTTTGAATAAGTGTGACCATTCAGGAAAATTTTATTGAAATAAATACAATTATGGAAAGCTTAAATTTGTAAGAAATGATTTCTAGATTAATTATAATTGAAGAGGTGTTTTCGATGAAATTTCATAAAGGCTATGTGATTCCGGTTCTATTATTACTGAGCCAGCAAAGTCTTGTTCCATCGCAAGCAGCTGAAACTGCACCGGAAATTGTAGATGTTCCACCAGTTAGTGAGGTTGCACCAGCGATTGTGGTGAATGAAACGGTTGCCGATGTGCAGGTTGAAACAGAAATGATTGATAATTCCGAAGTATCTGATTTTTCAGACAATTTAGGGACCGATAGCATAACAAGCGAAGTCTACCCGAATGAATTTACTGAGTTGGAGTCAACTTTGGGTGAAGCAATCTATGCCTAGGTTAACGAACTTCGTGAATTGAATGGCTTAAATACCTTAAAGATTAATTCACAATTATCCAAAGCGGCAACAGAATTGGTTCGGAAAGAGCCTACATCTGAAGCTTCAATACACCTATTCGGAATCCACATCGAAAGGACCAAGCTTTTGCTAAAGAGGTTGGTTATACAAACGGTGTATTTGCAGCCAATCACATCAGTCGAGAGTACAAGATGTCTGAGATTCAATATAAAGGCATTAATAGCATTGCGAGTGATTTGGTTAATCAAATGAATTCTACCGTGTCGGAGATCAAATAGTCGTTAAAGATTTTAGTTTAAAGACGGATATCCAAACCGCTGAAACGATTTTTGAATCCCGCGAAGACGCTATCGCACAAGCAACGCGGTACGCAGAAACTAACCCGGACACGTATTACCACAATGTACAAGTCGGCGATCGTTATATGATTCGTTACGGGGATAGTTCCTTAGCGGCGCTTTGGAAACCGAATGATTTCCGCTTCTTTAAGCAAGAATATGCTGAAAAAATTGCGAAGATCTTCCAAGACCAAGGGAAAGTTTTTGATTATGAGATTGTACCAGATGAGACTGGTTATTATAAAAACAAGACGCATCGGTTAATCTTCCACGATGACCAGAACTTCTTCACCTTGATTCCGTAATACTTATCCTCAGGCAATGCTAGTCCTTCAGGAAAGCAGGGTGGATTCAATAGAGACCTTACCGATATCTTTGGAGAGATTCGTGCTTTACGACCAGTCGAAACAGAGAAATCTGGTTGGAATTTTTCCGGAATGTTTAACCAAGAATTCCAAGCGATTCTGGAGCAATTTTTTGTTGAAAGTCAGCAAAATAATCATCAAAGACAGAATAATTCGCTGATTCAAGTGGTTCAAGCAGAAGGGACAACGGTTTACGCTGCGGGTATCAATCGATCAAGGTCTGAAGTAGCCAGTGGCGCGATTCTCATGGAGTTACCACCAAATATTGTCGTTAGAATTCCTGAATCACAGAGAGGTTTATTGGTTCAAAATCTTGGAAGCTTGCTGGTTGATGTAGAGGCTATTGTTGATTGGTTAAGTAGTGCTGGTTCAGATGACTTGCCGAGCAGCTGCTAGCGCGTTTCAAATATTTCTTTGAGCTTCGCTTTGCCTTCAAGGACATTAGCTAGCAAGCCTTGACAGAACTAGCCCAAGTTGAAGTGATTCTGGAAGGCGATGAGTAGGTCAAAGATATCGTTCAATTGAAGCAAGTGGACGGAGAAATCGTTGAAGAAAGTCTGGCTTATCGCATTGAAGAAGGGAGTGTGGCTGGGCAAACACAACATGTCTTAATTTTTGAAGTCTCAGAGTCTGCCGCATATGGGGTAGAGGTTGAGGCATGATTACAATCTACAACACGCATTATTGCTCTATTGAGGAATGGTGCGTGTTCTTTGCCTTTTGAGAATTTATACAGCGTGAAACTGTGAATGAATGAAATGAATCCGAAGTTCCCTAAATAATATACTTGACATTCAGTTGCCGATTATAAAACACTGTAATATCAGAGTTTTAACTTTACTCAATTGTGTATTAGTAGTTAATCATTATCCACTTCAGAAATTTAGCTAAAAACATAGGATAGTGTATCCGCAATAATTATGGAATAAATTATTTAGAATGCACCGGAAGTAGTTTGTATTTTTTGGGTAATTTCCGATCGATAGAATTTTTCAATATTTATTCGATTATTCGCATCATTTTTCTCAAGAAGGTATGCTATACTAGCTATAAATTGGCACGACAAATTTTTTGCCAAGATTAGGAGGACATCCATGAACATTAGAAATACATTCAAGAAGCTACTGTTGTCGTTTGCGATCTTTAGTCTTTTGGCGCCAGGGCAAGCCTTCGCTAAAGTGTCTCAACTTCAAGGAAAAGAGTACGCTTCGGTGGGTCTGCATGTGACCCATAATAATCAAACCTTCACAGATACAATGAATCGTATCGGAGCCAATGGCGTCAAGCAAGAGAATATTGTGGTCGTTGATGGGAATATGATTCATCGGTATTTAAACGATGGTTCCAATCAAGCAACCCAAGTCTACTCCAGCTCCCATATTAAGTTTAATAATTATGACTCTGGTGTGACGGTGGATATTGTCACGCCCCAGAATATTCAATTGGTTACCCAAGCGACTTACGTCAATGCCGCCATTACTTCCGGTATTCAGAATGCCAACATTACTGTTGGGAGTGAAGTGCCAGTTACGGGAGAAGGCGCGCTGGTAGGAATCTATGCTATTATGGAACGCGAAGGGGTGCTTGAAGCGGAAGATGCTCAAGTGGCTCAAGAAGAGATTACCTTAGTCACGGAAGCGACCAATGAGACTGGTGTTGAAGAGAATGCGATGAACGCCATGATGGCGGATGTGAAAGCCGAAGTTGCCCAACTCGTGCAAGATGGTACCATCAATAACGTCCAAGGCGATCAGACCAATATTGAAGGGGACCAGCATAATACATCTATTAACCAAACGAATATTCAAGGCGACCAGAATAATAATTATGGCACGATTAATAATATCGTCAACGTCGCCATGAACGAATATGGTATTCAATTGCCGGACCGTTTAGTTGAGCAAATTACCCAATACTTAATGCAATATGCGACAACCGAATCAGCCCAATCTCCTGAAACCTTATCCCAATTAGGGGCCTTAGCCAATGATTTGATGAGCCAAGGGGGAAGCTGGTTGAATAACGTATCTAATGAAGCGCAAGCGAAATGGAATGATGAGCAGTTCCAATTACAAGCCCAAGGCTTCTTTGCGAAGTTATCCAATGGTCTCAGCGAATTATTTGGCCAATTAAGTCAATTCTTCAGTAACTTGTTCAATTCTGTTAACGTTGAGGAGTTAAACTTTGAGAATCCATTAACTAATGAAGAGATGAAACAGCCGCGTGAGCAAGCTGCCGAAGTCGAAGAAGCACCACAAGACTTAGCGCCGACCGAAGCACCAACAGACGATGCGACTCAAGACGTCGCCCCTGAAACCGCTCCAGTTCAATAAATTAACGATAAACATGTGCAAACCGGTTAGTTCTATAACAGAGCTAACCGGTTTGCATATGCCTGAGCCTCAATTGGCACATATAATTCTTGAATATACTGGCCTTCATCTATTAAGTTAAAGACTTCGATATCTGCTTAAGCGGCCAATTCGGTTAAATTCGCCAGTCCAAAGCCACGGTTTGCACCTTAGGTGGAATAACCAGCTTCTTTCATCTTCACCACATCCGCCATCTTGGCGTCGGTGGGCTTGGCCACCATAATTAATAAGCGTCCATCCATTTCCGTCATCAGTAAATCGCTCATACTTAACCGCTTCTTTAATGGCATTATCGACAATAATCCCCAACAACCGACTCAATTCCAATCAATGCGCCTGTATGTAGGGCGTTTCTTCAAAGATTTCCAAATGCACCTTCAAGCCCATTTTTTTGGCATAGTTTAACTTCGAATAGAAGATATTGCGCAATTAATAATTTGAAATCAATGACAAGCTCTCCAGATTATGGCCGTCTAGGCTTACGTGTTGTTCTTTATTTCTGCTTTCTAGGCATAATAAAAGCTCCCTTCAATATACTGACCCCAAAAAGTTAGACTAGATTTTATGAAGAGTTACCCCAATAATGGGTAGCTCTTTTTTGTGTTTCTGAAAGATTAATAAAGATATAAAACTTAAGTTGCTTCAAGGTGACCGATTTCGCAAGAATAGAGGAGCTGCTAATTGACCTAACCAAAACATCTCATCAGACATCCAGGCTTGTCAAGAGGAAGAGCGAAGCGGCTCTTGATAAGTCTGGATGGTTTGTGAAACCATTGAGGTTAGGTGATTTGCGACATGTTTAGGCACTTAAAAGTAATTGTTGTTGTCTGTAGTCAACAGGACTTAAATAGCCTAATTTCTCTTTAATCCTATCTTCATTGTAGTAACGAATATAGTCGTGGATAGCTTGTTCCAGTTCCCTACGGCTACGATAAACTTTCCCATAAAACATTTCTTGTTTCATGATGCCGAAGAAGTTCTCCATCGGCGCATTATCTAAACAATTTCCCTTTCGGGACATACTCTGGAAAATCTGATGATCTTTCAATAATTGTTGATAGTCGTTCATCTGATAAGCCCAGCCTTGGTCCGAATGAAAGGTTCGTCTAAATTGGCAATCTTTTGTAGCTTCAACGGCTTCTTCGAAGGCTTCCATCATACTTTCCTTATTAGGTTGTTTTGAGATTTTATAGCTAATGACTTCCAGATTAAACAAGTCAATAAAGGGATCTAAATACAACTTTTTCAATTGATACTGTCCTGAATCATCAGCTTCATAATAATGGAACTCCGTTGTATCCGTCACAATTTTTTGGTGTGGAATAGAACTTGTAAATCTACGATTTAAGCGGTTAGGTGCTTTCTCACCAATATCACCTTGATAGGAGTTGTATTTCCGTGATTTTCGAGTAAATGAGGTCACTTGTAGATTCATTTCTTTCATCAATCGTTGAACTTTTTTCTTATTGACGGTATAACCACGACGACGTAACTCCGCATGAACACGGCGATAACCGTAGTTTTCATGTGCTTGACGAATATCAAGAATTTCTTCTTTTAATGCTTCGTCTTTATTGGGTCTATTCAAACACTCTAATTGATAATAATAGGTTGCCTTAGGAAAATCTAAAGTCTTCAGTATCAGCGTCAAAGAATACTCTGTAGACTCATGGAGATTACGGATGGCCATCACTTCTTGTTGTCGTGTTGCCGCTTGTCTGCTTCCCGCAACCTCCTCAATTCCTTTAAAAATTTATTCTCAATATCTAGCATTTGAATGCGTTCTTCTTGTTCTTTAATGATTTCCTTTAAGGCATCTGGATCACTCGGTAAAGGCGTCTTTTTGGGATTTTGTGGATTCTTTTTCTGTGAATTAGACATGGTAGTTGGCCTCCCTATTGGTCTAGATAAGCCATCAATACCGTCTTCCTTAAAGGCTCGCATCCAATTTGCGATTAAGCTTGGATTATTGATCCCTAATTGGACACCGACTTCGCGATAGCTTAACTCTGTAGTTAAGTACAATTCTATCGCATATAGCTTGGTTTCTAAAGGATAAGACTGTCTTGTTGACTTAACTTGAAGGCCTTCTAAGCCGAAATCTTGATAATTATGGATCCATCGTTTCACTATTGACTGAGCGATTTGATATTTTTTCGCTAAAGTCCTAAATCCGCCTTTTCCAGCTTCGTAGTCAGTAACAATTTGAAGTTTCGTTTCTAAACTATACTTGGTCATAAAAATACCCCCAAAAGTTAGATTTTTTGGTCTAACTTTTGGGGTCGGCTCACAAAGTAGACCTTTTTCATTTTTAGGTGTCTACTTTAAAGGGAGCATATCATATACTGTACGATGCTTTTTGCATAGTTATTGTTAAGGATGGGTTGGGTCAGCAGTAGAAGCACCACTGGCGGCATCGGCCGCTAATTCAGGGTCGTCACTGGTGAAGGTATAAGTTGGGGCATCATCACCAGCTTGGTAATCGATGACTAAGTAATAGTCCCCGAAGAACCAGCGATCTTCTTCTTCAGCAAAGACCAGAATATCCCCCAATTCGGCTGTGGCAATTGGATTAACCGGCTCTTCAATCATAATACCAACTGAATAGTTATCATGCACATTCGTCGATCCGTATACTTTACCATAAATATGTATTCCTTTACCCGGACCTGGGTTCACTTCATCGCGGTAGAAATCAGCAGCAGCTTGCGACATTTCTATTTTCATCCTATGCTTCACTCCTTTACACTTGTCCCTGTTATCATACGTTTTTTGCTAATGATTTACAAGTTTACCGCTTAGGTGAATTTTTGTAAAATTTATATGAATCGCTGTCATATATGGCGAACAAAGCTTATATTTATAGGATTTATAGAAGCACATCATTTGTTTTTATGCTAAATTGAAACTATAATGACAACAATAGCAAAATTATAATAGTGTCAGACTTTAGACTGAGTTGCGCTACTTCAGCTTCAATTCAGTTTCAAGGTTTATACTAGGGTTGTCGTTAGGAAAGACGTAGAAATAGAAAAGGAGAGATTATTTATGAAGAAATTCTTGACTGTTGTTTTATCTAGTTCGCTTTTATTAAGTGGTGTGGTTTATGCTGAGGAAGCTTCAAGTGAATCTGCAGCATCTCAAGCAGAGAGTTCTGAGGAAGTGAGTGAATCAGCAGAAAGCACCGAAGCATCTGAACAAACCGAAGCAAGTAATGTCCAACAAGCTTTCGATGATGCCGTGAAAGCTTTCCAAGAAGCTTATCCTGATGCTGACATTATCGAAATTGATGTAGAATTACTCAATGACGAGACCTTTGAAATAGAATTAGACGGTATCCAAGATACGACTGAGATTGAAGTGACTTACATGAGCCGTGAAGGTAAGATTGTAAGCCAATCCGAGGAAGTAACGAACGATACAGAAGTAGCCTTAGACTTAGACAAAGTTATTAGCATTGATGAAGCAACTGAAATTGCCAATGGTGAAACAGGCTTCACCCAACCAACGAATTGGGTTTTAGATAACCTAGGCAATCAAGTAGAAAAACCAGTTTGGGAAATTGAATATGATCAAGGCTCTGAAGAGGCAGAATTAGAAATTGATGCCTTAACAGGGGAGGTGGTTAAAGTCGAAATCCATGACTAATCCACTGGATATAAATCATAAATTGTTCAATCCGACTGACCGGGAGGTTGGTTGGATTTTTTGGACTTTAGGCTTCCAAGGTGGCAGGATTTGGGGACGATTTTGCTAGAGAATTCATGAATGACAGTATATTAAGTTAGAATGCAAGGGACGGATTTATAGAGGAGGCTATGGGAAGCGAGCGTTAGTTGTTTAAGATGAGCAGGATTTGAACCGGCTATTGACCAAGTATTTAGAGCGTCAATAGTTTCAATTAGATATTGCCTTTGATAGGCAGGAGGCTTGGGTTTATTTAACGAAAGATACGTATGATCCAGTAATCCTGGATACAATGCTACCTTATAAGAATGATTTTGAAATTTTAATACATTTGCGCCAAGCTGTCAGTGATGTTCCGATCTTGTGTTTGACGGCGATGGATTAGTCTGAAGATAATGTTCACGGTTTGAATACAGGCGCGGATGATTATTTGGTCAAGTCCTTTGAATTGGCTGAGTTGACGGTCCGGCTTCACGCATTAGTTCGCTGCCATCATGGACGCTCAGCCAATCAAATAAGCGTAGGCGAATTAATCCTTAACTTGGAAACCAAAAGTGTTAGGCTGACGGCGAAGCGGTATCTTTAATGGCTAAAGAATACCGAATTCTTGAATACTTGCCTTTGAATAAGAATCGGTTTCTATCCAAAGAGCAAATCCAAGACCATGTCTGGGGCTATGCTTATAAAAGTGAATCAAACGTGATTGAAGTATTGATTAAGAATATTCGGCGCAAAAAAGACGGTAACCGGAACACGTCTTTCATTCAAACCAAACGCAACTTAGGAAACGTAATTCATGATGCCTATTAAAAGACATCGCAAACTGCCCATTACTTGGCGGGCAAGTTTTGGTACACTTTTTTATTCTCAGTCTGCTATGCCTTTTGATGGTGGTCTTTTAACCATGTACTAAACGGTATCGCTTCAAAATTACAGCCAAAAACTGCTTAATCAGGTGGAAGAGGTCGTATCAGATTTGACGGATTTCGAAGCCTTTGATGACAAGGTGTACTTACAAACTTATAATATCGAGAATCAATTGCGCTAAGGGGGAAGCTTACCATTAGAAGGTGTATCGCTAGAGCCACAGTTCGGCGCATTCCGAGAAATAAGCGGCCTAAGCCCTATCTTATTTACGAACAAATTCACCCGTTTCGGACGTGGGTGCGGGGGACTGATGCCACTTGGCTATCTCGTTCAGCTTACCCCAGTGTATTATTCTCTGCGGGCTCATTTACCTTCGCCTTTGCATTGCTGGCCCTGCTAGGCGGGCAACGAATTTTGCGCAAGGGCATGCAGCCGATTCGAGATGCGATGACTATCGCGATTGTCATTCGCCAGGTGGGGGATTTAAGATAAAGAATGCTGATGACCACTTCGACTGAAGACTAGATTCATATAATGGTCACTGCCTTAAATGATATATTAGTTTGCTTGGAGCAGACCTCAGAACGGGTAAAGCAATTTTCCCACGCTATCTCGCACGAACTTAGGAAATCCTTTAGTGTGATTCTAGCGAAAAGTCAATATGCATTGGCTTAAGATGACACTAAAGGCGAGACGGATTAATCTGTAGCCATCATTGAGCGCAAGGCCCAAGAGATGACGCAATTGATTGAGAAGGCTCTAACTTTAGTTCGTCTAGATCAGACCCAATATTTAGATAAGGAAGCGATGGCCTGGAGCGAGGCCCTCAATCTACAAGTAGCCGACTACCAGAAACTTGCCCAGCATTCTAAAACAAAATTATCAGCTCAAATTGAACTAGATATTTATATTGAGGCCCATGCGGTCCATTTAGGTCGGGCAGTTGAATATTTACTGGGCAATACCTTGAATTCGCTGAAACACGAGTTCATATCAAAGCTGTCCAAAAAGGTAAGCAAGCGGTTTTGTGCGTAACAGACGATGAGTTCGATTTAAGCCAGGCCGAGCAGGCACATATTTTGAGCGCTTTTAACAAGTGAATTCTTCCAGAAATAAAGCGGTGCAAGCGGGCTACGACTTAAGCTTGTTTTTGTAGACCGGATTTTAGACTTGCATGGTGGAATCCTTGTTGTGGAAGCCGAGGTAGGGCAGGGGAATGCATTCTATATCAGTTTGCCTTAAGCAGATGAAAGCGTATGATGAAGGTAACAATTCCAAGAGGTTACATCAATGATTGAAAAGTTTGACCATTACTTTTCCCACCGCGATGAAATGTGCCATTTACACGTTTATTTGCCTGATGACTATGGCCAGAATGACCGCACCTATCCAATTATGACATGTATTTTATTCTATCACCGTGATGCAACTTACGGGCGTTCCTGGGGCCTGAAGTATTACATGGATCAAAGTGACCGCCAGATGATTATTGTAGGGATTGAATGCATTCATGATGCGCGCCTGGCCGAATACTGTCCCTATTATGTTGAGCATGGTTTTCGTGACCAACCGATTGCTGGTTATGGCAGGCTATTTATGGAGTGGCTCGTCTTTGATTTGAAGCAGATGATTGATGAGAAGTACCGCACCCAAGCTTTTCGCGAAACGACCGGGATTGGTGGTTCTTTCATGGGTGGTTTGATGGCCTTTTGCAGCCTGATTGCCTTTAATGCTTACTTCTCCAAGGCAGCTGTCATCTCGCAAGCCCTTGGACTCTGTAGCGACCAGCTTACGCAGGAAATGAACCAGCAGTCACTCGATCCTAATAGCCGGGCTTTCTTCTCCTACAGCCAAAGAGAAATCAAGCGGATGCCTGACGCTTTAAATACAGTCGGTTTCTTTAATGATCGGATTGTTGAAGCAGGTGGTCAAGCTTATATCCATGTCGAACCCAATGGGGCCATACCGAAAATTCATGGTGCCGGCAGAACCCTCGCTACATGGAATTTCTGTAGGATGCATAAATAAATAAGCCGTAGCTTGCACTAATCTTGCAAGTTGCGGCTTATTTGATCCTTTTGCTTTTAGTTATCTTTAATTACTTACCAAAAGACCAGAAGTTAATGGCATCTTCTAAGAAGATATACTCAGGTAAGCCTTGTAAGGAGTACATATTCTTCGGATCATCGTTCGGGTCATTGATATAAACCAATTCATTCACTGGATCATAGCCACGGATGACTAGAATATGCCCCACAGGAGTGATGTGTCCCGGATTGACTGAGGCAATTACTACTTCACCTTTTGGGATTGCGTCCATGGCGCTGTAGAAATCATCCGCGTGATTTGTCACGTGCCAATGATGATCATCCGCATAATCTTGGAAAATTTGCCAAGATGTTCCTTCCATTTCCATCCAATAGTCCATCCCGCTCCATTCAAGCACATCAGAGGCAAGGACTTCAGATTCTTCCAAATAAGAATGCACCATGGCCAAGGAAACGAGTGCACAGCCTGCCTGACGCATCTTTTCACCCTCATCACCATAAGCATCCCGCATCCATCGTGGATCCGATTGCAGTTGCAATGGCACATCTAATTGCTGGCCACTATCAGCAATCTCAGTATATTGGGCTGGATTATCTGGTAAGAAGGCAAAGCCGAAGTTATAGTACATCAAGTTCTTATCTTCCAAGACTTGCATAATTTCCGCTTGATGCTGTAAAGGATTGTCCCCATAGGTGTTCATGGCAACTTTTCGAATATCCGCGAATCGTTCAGGATGATTGAAGTTAAAGCTCCCTAAAGCTTCTTCCAATGATACGTCAGCATAATTTAACGCATTCTCTCCCGAATCAACTGTCGAATCTTGCTGGGATAGACTTGCTTCATGGTCTTCGCTCGTATCACTCATCACTTCTTCTTGCTCAGCCTCCGTCTCTACACTAGCCTCAGCCCTTGACGATTCCCCTGTGCCAGTGACATTCAGTAACCAAAAGACTGTAAGTGAGATGATAAGCGTCAAGATGATTCCAATCGTTGCAATAAGTATATTGCGTGGTTTCTCTTTCATATTCCCCTCCTTTGAAAGTAATAGCTATAGTATAGACTAAAACAAACCCGGAGTATAGCATAATTTACATATGATAAACAAATATCACATAAAAATGCAATTTACTAACTCAGGCAATATTGAAAAAACGACAATTTGCTCATTCAACAATTCGGACAACATTTTTATTGAAATGTGCAATGTGACAATTATTTTTAGGTTTCTTTTGCGTTTTATTTGAAACTAATTAACCAAAAAGAGCGCAAAAAATCAGCACCTGTGGTATAATATAAATGCAAACATGTAATTAATTATATGTTAAGCGTCCTGCATTAGGTGCTTTTGCCGGAGCCCTAATGTTTTTTTCTTTGTCATAATGAATTTTCTCCAATAATACCTTATAGATAATTCGAATCATTTTATGACCACAAGTAACGACGGCCTTCATCTGGAATCCTTTATTGGATATTCGATAGTAAAGAGACAAAAGACAGGATATTTTGATCGCCCAGCTAAGCCACCAGCCATGACCAGTATTGACTTAATGTATTTATTCCCTCTTGTTGTACGCCTTGAACGGTTCTTGCCAGCACTTTCGTAAGATTCAGGGGCTAGACCTCCCATGAAGCTAACTTCGCTGCTGATGCGAATGCATCAACGTCTGGACCGATTTCACCTAGAATAACGACTGCACCAATAGCTTTCATGCCTGGTATTATCATTAGCAAATCGTATTCTTCAGGGAAATGGTTGAGTATGTACGCTTCGATTTCTTTAGAAATTTGAGCAATCTTCTTTGTATAGAAGCGATATTCGTCTAAAGAATCATCTAACAGCATTCGATCGGTTGTGCTCATTTTTTCCGTCCAGGACCAATGTGAGGTCTTCAGCAGAAGCTTTAACGCGAAGATCCATACATTCTTGTACACGTTCAAGTGTAATGGCTTCTCTATTGATGAAGAGCTCTATTAGGCTCTGGCCTGTCAAAGAGAAGACATCGGATAAATAACTCTTGATTTTCATATTCGCGCGCTCTAGAATAATTGGGATTTCATTCTTAATCTATGTGAGCTTTTGGCTATAAGATTTCCGATGTCTGGTTAGATACCGTAATTCCATCACTTCAAGCGATGGAATTACGAATGTTTAACTAAGTCACATCGCCCAAGCTGGCAATCCATTCAGCATCTTTGACATCTGGTTTCCTACTAGGAACGTTCTTAATATACAGAGAATTGGCTAAGGCTTGGCTAAAGGATCCATCTGCTAAGATGTTGAAGACGGGTATCCAATACTGACCTGTACTCTCCATGAATACATTAGATACGTGGTTTTCTTCTAGCTACTCGCGGCATTGTTTAAATCGCAAGTACGTGTACCAAATGTACGCACATTTTTCTTTGGTTTATTGGTATCTAAAGGTCCATCGAGTTTACAACACGTATTACTTTTCTGATGAACGTCTATACCATAACACACTTCAATCATAACTTTCATGATAATGCACCTCTCTTGATAATATTAGATGATAGAGGGCTCATTAAATTTTGAAATTTTATTTTCATGTTCTTTGACGTATTTGACTTATCGCAAGAATAAAGCCCTCATCCAGTTTTTGGGACGGGGGTCGGCAAAACCCCTATAAAAATCGGATTTGTATCACCTATATATTGTGAACGGTTAATTGGTTTCTCTCATGGCTTTGAATGGGAACCATTCGTAAGGTTTTTGGCGTAACTGAATATTTGTGCTTTATTTGTGATTTTTAGCTAAATCAGACTAAAGCCCCTAGATTATTTCGCCAGATTCTTCTATGATAAAAGAAAAGTAAAGAGATGATAGGGGTGAAGGGAATGTATACACCGACACGGGGAGACCAGCTGACTCATCAGCTTTTAAATGTCTTTGGGCTTATCGGAATTGGCCTGACAATTTACTTATCTGTGAAAGCTTATCAAATGGGCTTACTGACGGATCAACAAGCAATGGAAGATTTCTTGCAATCAGCAGGCATTTACGGACCAATAATTTTTGTTATTATACAATTCTTACAGACGGTGATCCCAATTATGCCCGGGGCATTAACGATTCCCGCTGGGGAAATTGTCTTCGGAGCACTGAATGGCTTTCTGTTGAATTTGTTTGCGATTTTAGTCGGTTCGGTCACGGCTTTTGTATTATGTCGGCATTACGGTAGGCGCTTTCTGTGGGTTTTATTGGGTGAAGATAAGTATCAGCGTTATGTGCCTTTACTAGATCGACCGATGTTCCACCGAATATTTACGTGCGGAATGATTGTGCCCTTTGCACCGGCGGATATTCTTTGTATGTTGGCGGGCGTCTCTCAGATGCCCTGGAAGCAGTTTCTTTGGATTCTTTTCATAGGGAAACCTATTTCCTTATGGCTTTATACTAAGTTCTCAGTCTTAGCCATCGAGTTCATCGTTCAAATTCTGCAAGGAGGCCTGGTATGAAAGTCTTATTATACAGTGAAGGAGAGTCTCTCCTGAGTCAATCAGGCCTTGGCAAGGCGATTAAACACCAAGAACGCGCTTTAACTCAGGCAGGTATAGACTACACCTTGGATCGCTCGTCTGCCTATGACTTATTACATATTAATACCTATTTCCTAGCCTCTTATCAACTTGTTCGAAAGTGCCGCCTAAAAGGGCTACCGGTTGTCTACCATGCCCATTCCACGGAGGAAGATTTTAGAAACTCCTTTATTGGATCTAATACCTTTGCCTCAGCTTTTAAGCGGTGGATTACGCATTGTTACGGTCAAGCTGACGCCATTATTACACCTACGCCTTATGCTAAAGCCTTACTGGAAGGTTATGGCTTAAAGCAACCTATTTATGCTGTATCTAATGGCGTTGACTTACAGGACTTTCAGCCCATTCCCCAGGCCCGGGATAAGTTTCGGGTAACTTATGGCTACGAAGCCCAAGACTTTATTATTATGGGGATTGGCCTTTTAATTGAACGTAAGGGGATATTAGATTTTATTGCCCTGGCTGAGCGCTTGCCTCAGTATAAATTTATTTGGTTTGGCGACACCAATGCCAATATAATTCCGCATCATGTCAAACAAGCTATCCAGGAAGCGCCAAGTAATTTATATTTTGCGGGCTATGTGGACAATGCTATTATTCGCTTAGCCATGCAGGCGTGTGATGTCTTTATAATGCCAACATTTGAAGAAACCGAAGGGATTCCCGCCATCGAAGCCTGTGCGTCACGCTGTCCTTTTATTGTGCGTGATATTCCGGTCTTTTCAAATTGGTTAGAAGACGGGTATAATGTACATAAGGCAGCGAATGTGGATGAATTCCAAGAGAAGATTGAAGCCTTGGCAGTGGGCGAATTAGCTGATTTAACCGAGCAAGCCTATCACGTCGCTGAGGCGAGGGACTTATCCCAGATTGGCCAAGCTTACCAAGCTATATATGAAACACTCATCTAACCTTTAGGGAGGCTATGAAGATGAAGATTTTACTTTTGACAGAATTATATGACCCCATCGTCAACGGGGTCATTACCAGTGTGAAAAGTTTGAAATACGGTTTAGAGCAGAAAGGGCATGAAGTCCGAATTCTGACCTTAGGTTCTAAGACAAGTTACGATAGTACCCAGGGAGTCTATTACTTGTCTTCTTACAGGGTTCCTTTTATTTATCCGGGTGCTCGGGTGAATATTCACCCGGACCTTGCCTTGTATTTAGATATTCTGAACTGGGGGCCGGATATCATTCATACGCAGAATGAGTTCTCAACTTTCCGGGTCGCTAGGCATTTACACTCAGATTTAGGGGCAAGCCATATTCATACCTATCACACTGTCTATGAAGACTATACTCATTACTTCACATCAAGTCCGCGAATTGGCAAGCGAATGGTCGCCCAAGCTACCAAAATCCTTTTAAATCGTGTTGATCAAGTGATTGTGCCGTCTGAGAAAGTAGCGAACTTATTACTTTCATACCAGGTGCATGCACCTATTCATATTATCCCCTCAGGCATTCAACTCAATCAATTTCAACAGCAAGCCAGCCTTGACGATATTCATTGCTTGAAGCAAAGTCTAGGTATCCCTGAGGACACATTTATTGCCCTTTATCTCGGACGCTTAGCGAAAGAAAAGAATATTCACGAATTGCTGGCATACATCCAGCAAATGAAGCAACCGAATTTTCATTTCCTGATTGTCGGGAATGGCCCCGACCGCGACTGTTTAGAAGCGCAAGTCCAGGCAGCGAGCTTAAGCCAACGAGTGACCTTTGCTGGACAAATTTCCGCCGATCAAGTTGGGATATACTATCAATTAGCGGATGTCTTCTTGACAGCCTCCACGAGTGAAACCCAAGGGCTGACTTATATTGAAAGTTTAGCATCGGGTACGCCCGTTATTTGCCGGGAAGATCCGGTAATCGACGCCATTGTGGTGGACGGCTGGACCGGCTATCAGTACCGCAATTTCTCTGAGTTCGAACAAGCCTTCCAAGCCCTGGCAACCAACCCGGGCCATCTTAAGGAACTGGGTACCAACGCTCAACGTTTCGCCATGGAGACCTATTCTAGCGAAGCTTTTGCGGAACGTGTCGAAGCTTGTTACGATGAAGCACTCAGTCAGAATACCTTGAGTTTTCACTATTAGAAAGGGGCCGATGGGCTCCTTTTTTTCATTTTTTGGATGGTGCGGGATGGTACTTTCATAATTATTTATGGAATTTAGTGAGAGTATGCTATAATGAGAAAGACATTTTACAGTTTAAATAAATTAATGAGAGGTGTTATATGAATACAGTCAAAATTATCCCTCTAGGAGGCGTACGCGAAGAGGGCAAAAATATGTACGTCATTGAGGTGAATGATTCCATCTTTATTCTGGACTGCGGACTAGTCTTTCCTGAAGAGTCCATGCTAGGTATCGATGCAATTATTCCTGATTTTACATATGTTGAGGAGAATCGTGACCGGGTGCAAGGGGTCTTCCTAACCCACGGACATGATGATGCCATCGGTGGCTTGCCTTACTTATTGGATATTATTGATGTACCTGTTTTTGGGACTGAGTTGACGATTGAGTTGGCGAAGCTTTCTGCAAAGAAGCAGGGGCTAACTGACCGCCTGGATCAATTCTATAAGGTTGATGCCGATACTGAAATTGAATTTGAGGACGCGACGGTGTCCTTCTTTCGGACAACCCATACCATTCCGGATTCTGTAGGGATTGTCGTCCATACGCCGGAAGGGAATGTTGTCTACACGGGTGACTTTAAACTCGATCCAAGTGCTAGCGAACTTTACCAAACGGATTATGACCGCTTAATTGAATTAGGCAAAGAGGGCGTCTTGGCTCTCTTGAGTGATTCGGCGGACGCTGAGAGCCCGATTCGTTCGGTCAGTGATTCGACCATTATCAAAGATATGGAGAGCATTTTCATGAATGCCAAAGGGCGGGTAGTCGTTGCAGCGATTGCCAGCAATATTTCGCGCATTCAACAATTATTAGAAGTAGCTCATAAGACTCAGCGCCAAATCTTTTTTGCCGATGATGATTTGACGGATATTATTGACTTAGCTATTAAATTGGACAAAATCCAGCTACCAAGCCGGGATGTAATTGGCAAAAGTGACCGATTAAACGATACCCATGATGATGAAGTTATCATTCTGCAAACGGGCGGGGTTGGCGAACCGATTCAAGGCTTAAATGCGATGGCAACGGGACATCATCCGAAAGCCAACTTAAAAGAAGGCGATTTCGTCTATATGGCTACTACACCTTCAACAGCTATGGAAACTGCCATGGCTAAGACGAAGGACTTGGTTTACCGGGCAAAGGCTGAAACCCGCACGATTAACGAGAATCATAAGGTTTCTGGTCATGCCAGCCAAGATGATTTGAAATTTATGTTGAACTTCTTAAAGCCAACCTACCTCATCCCAGTCAACGGCGAAAGTCGCATGCTGGCAGCACACGCCGATGTCGCCGAAGAAATTGGCTACCATCCGAACCAAATTTTCCGAGCAAATATTGGCGATGTCATTGAATACAAAAACAACAAAATGACCATGACAGCTACCATTCAAGCAGGCGATGTCCTAGTTGACGGATCCGGCGTGGGCGACATTGGCAACGTGGTGCTGCGTGACCGCCGCATTCTCAGTGAAGACGGTATTTTCATTGTGGTGGCGACAATTTCCCGCCGCTTGGGCAAAGTCTTAGTTGGGCCGCAAATTACGTCCCGTGGCTTTGTCTATATGAAGACTAGCATTGATTTAATTCAAGTATGTTCCGATATTACCCTCGATGTCTTAGAAGAGCATTTGGCTAGCAAGCAATTCGATTGGGGTGACTTGAAGAACGACTTACGCGAGAAACTCGGCAAGTATCTCTTCAAAGAAACCCAGCGTCGTCCGGTAATTCTACCGATTATTATGGAAGCCTCCAGCTACCAACCGGACCAGAATCCGTCAAACCAGCATAAACAGTCTAAAGGCAAACAAAATCGCCGCAAAAAATCTAGAAAGCAAGCATAGGAGGAGACCATGAATAAGCGAACGCAAAGATTATTACTGGATTGGCTAATCGCCGTTGTACTAGCCATTGCGATTGGCTATGTGGCAAGTTTCAGTGATTATACCCGAGGTCTATTCCTGGTCAGCTTAATTTGGCTAGCCTTAAGACACGGACCTTATCCAACGCTTTTAGCTGGCTTTGTAGCCGGTGGGGTCTTAAAGTTTCTCATCAGCCGCCCAGACTATTGGGTCGATGCGGTTGTCTACGGTAGCTTCCCGATTCTGTTTGTGGCGCTGGCAGGACTATTCGCCAGAAATACCCAGCGTACCTTGAACAATAAACGCCTATCTTCAACCTACTTGAACATTACAACAGCGTCGGTCCTTGTGAGTCTGGTATGGCATCTGCTACGCTTCTGGCTCATTCCCTTGGTTCTGGACGCACCGAGTCCAATCGGTATCCAAGACGTGAGCTTCTGGGTCAGTGCCGTCTTATCGGCCCTGGTGAGTGCAGGCGTCTTATGCCTCATGGCACAATCGAAGGCCAGCTTAATTATTCCAAAGCGCACGAAATACTTAACCCGTCGCGAAACGTCCAGTTTACTAAATGATTAATAAAATCGAAGCCACCACCAAATAGGTAGGGGGCTTCGATTTTATTGTGTTTATGATTAAAATTGCTACAACTTTAGGATAGTCTAGGTCAAAAAAATAAAATATTCTAACTGGCTTCCACCCGCAAAATTTGTTCGATGGGTAAAATAAAGGTGCGCTGACTATCCAATTCGTTGAGGATAATTCGCCGCTCCATGTCGACAGTGGTATGCACAAGGCAGTTAACTTGGTCGGTGACCATGCGTCCGGCTTGATTGTAGTACTCATAAGTGACCTTGACAGGTGTTTGCTTAACATAGTGGTGGTGTAAGGTTTGTTCTACGTGGTAAAGTGGCATGATGTAAGCTTTGGCTTGCTCTGGGGTGTCTTCTAGAAAAGGATCGACCCAAGTTGAAATACGTTGAAACAGTGCACTGGTAGTTGAATAAATTGGTAATTCCATGTAAGCCCTCCTATGTAAAATTCCCGAACAGTTGTTTGTACATCTACAGTATACGAACACTCGTTCTAAATGTCAACCTAAAAATTTTTCTCGGTAAATTTATTGTTATTTTTTTCTATTTTTTGTAATCTGACAATCTTTTATTTTAAAAAAGGTTATTCTTTTGTTATAATTCTTTTGTAACGTAAATTAAAGGGGGTGTTTTGATGGCTAAGTCAACTTTGCAAGTAATTAAAGGAATTGAGGATGAGGCGAAACTCATCCAGAAAAGCTACCAAGATCAAATTGGTGAGATAGAACAAACCTACCAAGATAGCTTACAAGAAGAGCGGGAAGCGCTGGACCGCGAGACTGTCCGTATAATAAATGAGCAGGAGACAGCCTATCAAGCGGCAGTGGCAGAAGCCCAGGCTGATTTAGAAGCGACCATCGCGTCTTATAAAGCGCGAACGAATCAAGCTTTGACCGATAATAAAGATACGATTGTACAGGCGATTGTAGAAGAGGTGGTGAATTTATATGGCAATTAGCCAAATGGGCAAATTAACGATTTTGGCACCGAATCAATATATTGATGAGCTTCTGGCCCAAGTGCAAGGTTTGCAGCAGATGCAAGTGATTGACTTGAATGATGTGCGCAATAAGATCAATCTGACGGATGAAGTGCATGATGTTATCGAGGCCTATGTCGATGATGTCGACTTGGATCAAGTTGACCGCAGTGTCATGGCAGAATTGGATGAACGTAAATATGAAATCGAACGAGCAATAGAACTCGTTGAGAATTATGTGCCGAAGCCTTCCTTTATGGAGCGCATGCGTAAAGGAAAACCGAAGGTAAGCTTCAGGCAAATTGAATTTCATGGGCAAGCCTTCGAGGAAGCAGAGATTGTTGAGCGGGTTAAATACTTAACAAGCCAAATAGATGTCTTAGAAGAACGTATTGAATCATACCGTGAGAAATATGATGAATTAAGTCCGTGGCGCAAACTTGAGATTACTCCCAATGAATTGCGGCGCTTTTCTTTTGTTCGGGGTGTGATTGGTCGGATTCCGAGTACCAATGAAGATCAGTTCTTCCATTTCATTAAAGAAAACGATGAATTAGAGTATGAAATGGTCTTTGTTGATGAGAATGATTATGGCATTATTGTCTTTTTGAAGGATCCGGAGAATCGTGAGCTCTTACAAGAATTGCGTGAATATCAATTCGTGCCATTAAACTATTCATCCAATAAATTACCGAAGGAATTGTTGGATGAATATGATGAAGTCATTGAGCAGAGTAAAGAAAGTCGCAAGCTGATCTTGGCGGAACTGAAAGATTCCCAAGAGTTGCTGGATGAATTGAAACTTCAATATGAATATGTGTCCAATTTAAGTGAACGGGAGCAGGCTAAGGTAATGGTTGCGCGTTCCAATCACTTGATGGTGATTCAAGGTTGGATTGAGAAAGAGAACGAAGATCGCTTTATTCACGATTTACAGAATCGTTTCGGGGAAGAACTGGTCATTCGCAAGACCGATATTCGCGAAGATGAACAAGATGAGATTCCGACGAAACTGAAGAATAATTGGTTGGTTCGTCCCTTTGAGAACTTGGTGACCATGTATGGAACGCCTCATTACAATGAAGTCGATCCGACCCCTTATGTTATGCCATTCTTTACGGTATTCTTTGGGATGATGTTGGCGGATTTGGGTTATGGCTTAATCTTATTTATTGCCACCCTCATACCGATGTTGTTCTTTAACTTTGATGAGGGGACTTATGAGAATGTGAAGTTGGTCAATATCCTCTCTTGGTCCGTTATGCTTTGGGGTGCAATTTATGGCTCCTTCTTCGGCTATACGATTGAGTGGATGCAGCTGATTGATTTACAAAATCAAGTCATTGAAGTGCTAGGTATATCGGTAGCCATTGGTTTAGTACACATGGCAATAGCCTTTGCCTTAAATGTGTACTTGCAACATAAGCGGGGCAACAATGCTATAGCAGTGGCGGAAGGGGTCGTTTGGATAGCGGTCATCTTCGCGATTGTCCTAGCGGTGCTCGGAATGGCTTTCGAGAGTTTAAGTTTCTTATTAACCTTAGCCGGATGGATTGGAGCAATCAGTATGATTGCCATGGTAATCGCTTATATTGTAGAAGCCGGCAGTATTGCTGGGCTTGGTAACGGTCTATTAGGCTTGATTAATGGGGTAAGTTACTTTGGTGATATTATTAGTTACGCCCGCTTAATGGCGCTTGGTTTATCTGGTTTAAGTATTGGGGCAGCCTTTAACTTAATTGTCTCAGAATTACCTGGGGTAGCCCGCTTTACACTTGGCGTGTTAATCTTTATCGCTTTACATCTCTTTAATATGTTCCTGTCTGTCTTAACGGGAGCGGTCCACAGTTTGCGTTTGATTTTTGTGGAGTTCTTTGGGAAGTTCTATACAGGCAATGGTAAGCCATTTAAACCTTTACAAGTTGAAGAGAAGTATGTTGAAATACAAAATCATGAGATAATGGAGGATTAGTTTTATGGAATATATTGCAAGTTATTTTAGTGACTTTGGAGGTTATTTCTTTGCTGGACTCGGTGTTGTCTTAGCCGTCGCTTTAAACGGAATTTCTTCCGGACGGGGCGTCGGTCGCGTCGGGGTGGCAGCAGCTGCATTAATTAAGGAAGAGCCAGAGAAATTTGCCCAAGCCTTGATTTTACAACTGATGCCTGCTTCGCAAGGCCTATACGGTTTCGTTATCGGCTTCTTGATTATGCAACAAATGGAAGTGGGGATGGATTTAGTAACCGGTGTTAGCTTATTTGTCGCATCCTTGCCGATTGCCTTTGTTGGGTACGGTACAGCAACTTACCAAGCCGACGTGGCCGAAGCGTCCATGGCAATCTTGGCCAAACGTCCTGAAGAGAATAGCCGTGGGATTATTATGGCGTCCATGGTTGAGATGTATGCTATTCTTGCCTTTGTTATTTCCTTCTTGCTTATTTAATCATCCTAGTGTCAGTGAATTTACATAGAAAGGATGACGATTGATGAGTGAATTAACTAATTTAAAGCAATCGGTCATGCAACAAGTAGAAGAACGTGGCAAGCTGTGGCTCGAGCGTGAAACTGCCAAAATCCAAGCACAATACGAACAAGATTTAGCCAAGTTGCGGGCAGATAAACAAGCCCAGAAAGAGGTTCGTTTGAAGCAATTGAAAGATGAACATGACCAGCAAATTCAACAAATTAATAACCAGAAACGTCAAAGCTCTCTGGCCAGCAAGCAAGAACTCTTACAAGCTTTATTTAATGAAGCCGTTCTGCAAATGGAGACCAGCGATATTCATGAGCAGATTGACTTTTTCAACCAGACGATGCAAGCCTTTACTCAAGAGCCGGTGCAAGTGCATTTCGGTGAGAAGACAGGCCGACACTTCAATGATGAAACTTATAACTATTTAGAAGGCTTGCATCCTCAAGCAGATTTTAGCCGTGATTTACTTGCAGGCGAAGGTGGTTTTATCATCAGTAGTGATAAAATTGACTACAATTACTTATATTCGCGGATGGTGGAACATGTCCAAGGTCCGTTAAGCCAGAAACTTGCGCAAGAAATTTTCGGCCCGAGAGAATAGGAGGCGATTCATATGAGCGCTCAAGATTATGCCTCGACGCAAACCTTTATTAGTGTGCGCGAACAGAATTTCTTAGGCCATGAAGATTATGAAGCCTTAATGCAAGCTGAGTCGAGTGCACAAATTGTGCGCATGCTCGAGGAATCAGACTATCATCTTGAAGAGGCGGATCTTAACGATCCCGATGCCATTGAAGCGGAGTTGATGCGCGAATTAGCAAAGGAATACCGCCTGATTTATGCTAACAGTCCGAATCAATATGCAGCAGATGTGACCGCTTCGAAATATATGTTCCACAATTTGAAAGTTCAAATGAAAATTGTCGCCACCGACTTGGATTTAGATCACTTAATTATCCCCATCGGTCCTTATTCAACCCAAGAACTCTTTCACTTAGCCCAGACAATGGAATCCTCGATTATCGATGCCAGCATTGTCCAGAATGTTCAAAGTACCTGGGAAGAGTATCAGTCTTATGAAGATACGGAAGTGATTGATGTTGGGATGGATATGGCTTATTTCGATTATTTACATCATTTGAAGGGATATTTCAATGATCCGAAGGTGAAGCATGTCATTGATATGGAAATCGACTTTTACAATGCCATTACCGGCATGCGGGCCCTGAAGCAGGGGAAACCGAACAGCTTTATGTACGAGATGATGAGTGATCAAGGGGCAACGGATATTCGAACCATGATTGATATTGTCCGCCAAGGCCGTTTGGCCCAGTGGTTTGACCGGGCAAATCAGCTTAAATTTGATCTGACTATACGCAATTACTTAGAAAGTATGACCGCGAAGAATTTTACCGCACGTCAGTTAGAGAATATTGCTGAAATGTACTTGCATCAATATATGGCTGATGCCAGACTGAGTGGTGCAGGTCCGATTCATATTATTCGCTATCTCTATGGCCGCGAGATGGAAGTGAAGAATTTACGCTTAATTCTGACGGGCCGGGCGAATGATTTATCGATGGAAGGTGTCAGAGAGAGGATGCGACCGATATATGGCGAAAGGATTTAAAATTGGCGTCGTTGGGAACCGGGATGCGATTCTGCCATTTCGTATGATTGGCTTTGATGTGTACGCCGTTAATACCGGTGAAGAAGCCCATGAAGTTATTGATGACTTAGCCGGTGATAATTATGGCATTATTTACTTGACGGAAGATTTCGCTAAGGAGATTCCCGATGTGATTCGCCACTATGATAGTCAAATTACGCCAGCTGTGATTTTAATCCCTACCCATAAAGGCCAGACAAATATTGGCATGAGACGGGTACAAGAGAACGTTGAAAAAGCGGTAGGAGCCGATATACTGTAGGGTTTAAAATAAGACTTGCCAGCAAAATACCGTAGAAACAACAGCCTTAGATACACAAGACATAAAAGTTTCAAACTTCACTTATTACAAGGAGGGAATGCGTTGAAGCAAGGAATGATTACGAAAGTCTCCGGACCACTCGTAGAAGCTTCCGGCATGGAAGATGCGAATATTCGCGATGTCTGCCGGGTCGGTGAGATTGGTCTAATCGGAGAAATTATTCAAATGAATGGAGATGTTGCCTCCATTCAAGTATACGAAGAAACCGGAGGGATTGGCCCGGGCGAACCTGTTAAATCAACCGGGGAGCCTTTATCGGTTGAATTAGGGCCAGGTCTGATGTCCCAAATGTTTGACGGCATCCAAAGACCCCTCGCAACATTTATGGAGAAGACAGCATCTGATTATTTAGAACGGGGCGTGCAAGTTCCCGTTCTAGATAGTGAGAAAATGTGGACTTTCCAAGCCCGCAAAGCCGTTGGTGATTATGTCAAAGCCGGTGATATTGTGGGAGTGGTCGATGAGACAAAGACAGTAGAACACCGGATCATGGTGCCCTATGGCTATGAAGGAACCTTGACTCAGATTACAACTGGTGACTTTACCGTTCATGATGTAGTCTATGAAATGGAACTCGCCAACGGTGAAACCTTTCAAGGGACTATGGTACAGAAGTGGCCTGTTCGTGATGGCCGTCCCTATCGGAAGAAAGTCGCCCCCAATGAACCTTTAATTACGGGACAACGGGTCATTGATACCTTCTTCCCTGTCAGTCAAGGAGGGGCAGCGGCCATTCCAGGACCTTTCGGGGCCGGCAAAACCGTTATCCAGCACCAAGTCGCCAAGTATTCCAATGTGGATATTGTCGTCTATGTTGGCTGTGGTGAGCGGGGAAATGAGATGACAGAAGTATTGGATGAATTCCCTAAATTGATTGACCCGAATACGGGAGAATCTTTAATGGAGCGGACAATTCTCATCGCCAATACGTCCAATATGCCAGTAGCAGCCCGGGAAGCTTCCATTTACACAGGAATTACCATTGCTGAATACTACCGAGATATGGGCTATTCCGTGGCCATCATGGCGGATTCGACTTCACGCTGGGCCGAAGCCTTACGGGAAATGTCTGGCCGCTTGGAAGAGATGCCGGGAGATGAAGGGTATCCGGCTTATCTGGGCAGTCGTTTAGCAGAATATTACGAGCGTTCGGGTAAAGTCCAGACCCTTGGTCAAGATGAAGACCGCTACGGCTCTGTGACGGCCATCAGTGCCGTATCACCGCCAGGCGGGGATACGTCCGAGCCGGTTACCCAGAACACCCTACGGGTCGTGAAAGTCTTCTGGGGTTTAGATGCCAGTCTTTCAAGACGGCGTCACTTCCCAGCAATTAACTGGTTAGAATCGTATTCCTTATACGAGAGTGAACTAAATCGCTATATTGATCAGAAATACGAAGTGGAATGGTCCAAACATGTCAATGCAGCGATGTCCATTCTACAAACCGAAAGTGAATTGGAAGAGATTGTGCGCCTTGTCGGGATTGAGTCATTATCCGACCGCGACCGCATTACAATGAATACCGCGCGCATGCTCCGTGAGGATTACTTACAGCAGAATGCCTATGACGATGTCGACACCTACACCTCGTTCAAAAAGCAGACCGCCATGCTAACAAATATTCTCTACTTCCATGAAAAGGCCAACGAAGCCTTAGATTATGGAGCCTATTTAGATGATATTATGGAAGGAACGGTCCAACTGCGTGACCGAATAGCCCGTAGTAAATTTATCGAAGAAGAGCGTCTAGGTGAAATCGAAGCCCTCAAACGGGAAATTGACTTAACCATTCGCCAAATTTTACAAAGTGGAGGTGGGCGATAAATGGTACAAATTCGAGAATACCGCACAGCCAATCAAGTCGAAGGTCCTTTGATGATGGTGGAAGGCGTAGAAGGCGCTAAGTATAACGAACTCGTGCAAGTAGAATTACAAACGGGTGAAGTCCGCCAAGGTCAAGTACTGGAAATTAGTGGTGACATCGCCACCGTCCAATTATTCGAAGGTTCTGGCGGGATTAATTTAAAGAATACCAAAGTTCGCTTTACCGGTCGGCCGCAACATATTGGTGTGTCAGAAGATATGGTTGGCCGTGTCTTCAGCGGTATGGGTGAGGTGATTGACGGTGGGCCAGCTATTTTGCCAGAGAAGGAATTACCGATTGAAGGGGAAGCCATCAATCCGGTTGCGCGGAAGTATCCGGATGAATTTATTCAAACGGGAATCTCAACCATTGACCACTTGAACACCTTAGTGCGGGGACAAAAATTACCGATCTTCTCCGCTTCAGGCTTGCCCCATAAGGAATTGGCCGCTCAAATTGCCCGCCAGGCAACGGTGCCTAATTCTGATGACAACTTTGCGGTAGTCTTCGCTGCCATGGGGGTAACCTTTGAAGAAGCAGACTACTTCCAGAATGAGCTCCGCAACTCGGGTGCCTTAGACCGCTCGGTTCTATTTATCAATTTAGCCGATGATCCGTCGATTGAACGCTTGGCCACACCGAAGATTGCCTTGACGACCGCTGAATATCTAGCCTTTGAGAAGGGCATGCACGTCTTGGTCATTATGACGGACATTACAAACTACTGTGAAGCCTTGCGGGAAGTTTCCGCTGCCCGCCGGGAAGTACCCGGTCGACGGGGTTACCCAGGTTACCTTTATACGGACTTAGCTTATATTTATGAACGCGCTGGCCGTATTGAAGGCAAGAACGGTTCGGTGACCCAGTTGCCTATCCTGACCATGCCTGAAGAAGATATTACCCACCCAATTCCTGACTTAACCGGTTATATTACCGAAGGGCAAATCATCTTATCGCGTGACTTGTACAATAATAGCTACGAGCCGCCAATTGATGTCTTACCGTCCTTATCTCGTTTGAAAGACGATGGCATTGGTGAAGGAAAAACACGTAAAGACCACGAACCGACCATGAACCAAGTCTTTGCAGCTTACGCCCAAGGGAAAGAAGCTAAGGAATTGTCTGCAGTCCTAGGGGAAGCTGCCTTATCGGCAATTGATAAGCAGTACTTGGAATTCGCAGAACGTTTCGAAGAAGAATATGTCAACCAAAGCTTCCAAACGAATCGAACCATTGATGAGACAATCGATTTAGCTTGGGACCTACTCGACATTCTGCCACGCACCGAATTGAAGCGGATTAAAGACGAGATGATTGACGAATTCTTGCCGAACAAGGAGTGATCCCATGGCAAAATTAAATGTCAAACCAACCCGGGGTGAACTGAGCCGTTTACGTGACCGGCTGAGCCTTGCTTCCCGGGGCCACAAGCTCCTAAAAGACAAGCAAGACGAACTGATGCGCCAGTTTATTGATCTCATTCGCTATAACAATGAACTGCGCCAACGCGTCGAAAAGCAGCTCGTTGAAGTCATGCAGGACTTCGTCTTAGCCAAGTCTTTGGAAAGCAATCAACAAGTGGAGGAGCTTTTTGCAATTCCATCGAAATCGATTAACTTACGGATTGAACAAGACAACATCATGAGCGTACGCGTTCCAAAGATGTTTACCGACATCGAAGACCGCAACGACAAAAGTGACGTCGAATACAGCTACGTTGCTTCCAATAGCGGCATGGATGATGCGCTGAACGCCATTCAAGGCTCAGTGGACGATCTGCTGGAACTGGCCGAAGTGGAGAAAACGTGTCAGCTAATGGCAGATGAAATTGAAAAAACGCGTCGCCGGGTCAATGCACTGGAATACCGCACCATCCCTGAATTGGAAGAGACGATTTACTTCATCGAGATGAAGCTGGAAGAAGCCGAACGTTCATCCATAACCCGTATGATGAAAGTGAAAGATATGGACTAACGGACTTTACGCTTTTTCTGGGTTTATATAAAAGATTGCGTATATTTAATAAACGCCCCTCAAGCTCCTAGTAAATTTGCCAGGTAGCTTGAGGGGTGTTTGCTTTAGAGTGGGCGAACTGCTTTGGGTGTGCTGAAATTTGTTGCTGGATTCCGCGGGAGCGTGTTTCCACGGAAGGATTTTCACGTAGAATTCCGTCGGAAGCGGTCTCCACGAAATTTTGCCACAATATTATTCCGTGGGATTGCTTTCCCACGGAATTTTAGCGCCAAATCGTTTGAACAGAACCGATAAGTTGAGTTTTCTGTCGTATTTAAGTGGCTAACATCACGGATACAAATACGGTTTCGTCATGGCCCCAATCGTGACTTCCTTATAAAGTAATTATAGGAAGCCAAAAGCGAACCTTCGCTTTTGGCAATCTGAATACGCTGTGAACTGTGCGGACGAATTGAGGCGAATGTCCTATTAAACTAACGTCGTTTCTATTTGGATTCCGTGGGAGCGTGTTCCCACGGAAGGATTTTCACGTAGAATTCCGTCGGAAGCGCTCCCCATGAAATTTTGCCACAATTTTATTCCGTGGGATTGCTTTCCCACGGAATTTTTTAACGAATTTATTCCGTCGGACTTGTTTCTCACGGAATGTGAGCGAGATTACAAACATAGTGCAGCTGGAAGCGTGCGCTTAGCGAAGGGAGGCACTAGCTTCAGCTCTTCACACGTCGGAAGCGGCGCAGTCCTTTTTTGCCAGCTTCAGATATACTAAAGTTAGATTGCATAAATTGCGCCTTTAATTTTGAATAAGTAGATATATGCTGCCCACATTAAATAATTAGAAACTTTCTAATGATAGCTTGGTTCCAGTATTTAGGAAAGTGTGTTATGATAGTTAGCAAAGTAAGGCTTCTAGCAAATATGATTTATGGAGGTTGGCAATGTCAGATACAAAAGGGTTATTAATTGTCTTATCCGGACCATCGGGTGTGGGTAAGGGGACTGTACGCGAAGCAATTTTTAAGGAGAATCCTTATCATTATGTATATTCGATTTCCGCTACAACGCGTCAAATGCGTGAAGGGGAAGTGGACGGAGTAGATTATTACTTTGTCAGTCGGGAAGAATTTGAAGGCTATATTGCCGATAATACCTTGCTTGAGTATGCAGAATATGTCAATAATTACTATGGCACCCCTTTAGCAATGATTCAAAAAACCTTAGATTCTGGCAAGGATGTTTTCCTAGAAATTGAAGTCCAAGGCGCGATGAAAGTTCGCGAGAAGATGCCAGAGGGTGTCTTTATCTTCTTGGCGCCACCGAGTTTATCTGAGCTAGAGAAGCGGATTACCAACCGCGGGACTGATTCGGAAAGTGTTATCATTGAGCGTATGCAGAAAGCCCGCGAAGAGATTGATATGATGCAACATTATGATTATGTCGTCATCAATGAAGACGTCAACCGAGCGGTCGATCAGGTTAATATGATTATTCAAACGGAACATTTGAAAGTTGACCGGGTTGTTGATAAAATAAAAGGACAAATTCACCAATATTTTCAAGAGGAGATTGATTAAATATGTTACTTTATCCATCCATTGATAAATTAAACGAGAAAGAGCCATCGACTTATAGCTTAATTTTGTTGGCAAGTAAGCGTGCTCATGAAATCCAAGCCTATAAAGATTTTAAATTAGATGCTTATAAATCTGTTAAACCTGTTGGCCAGGCTTTGGAAGAAGTCGTTGCTGAGAAATTATATATTCAAGAAGACTAACCATGGATACTATGTTCCAAGCCAGCTGGGGAACATAGTATTTTTTGTGAATTGCTAGTAATTTATCACGATAAAAGGAGGGTTTGAATGTTTGCGGAAGTGATTGTAGATATCCCAGCAGCTCAGGTTAATCGGCCCTTTACGTATGAAGTGCCCGAAAACTATCAATTTTCGATTGACATTGGCATGCGGGTTGAAGTTCCTTTTGGCTCGCGGCAATTAATGGGCATTGTGGTGAAATTTCTACCAAAGATTGATCCCGCCTTAGCTGGGAAAATCCGGCCTATTACGCGTTTGTTGGATTATCAGTCTTTCCTCAATGAGGAGTTAATTGAGCTGAGCTATGATATGACCGAGGAGCTGCAGACCTTCCATATAACCGTTCTCTCAGCCATGCTGCCGAGTATGTTGAAGGTGAAGTATGAGACGGTGTTTAAGTTACTTGACTCAGCCGCCTACCAAAGCCAACTAGCTGATTGGCGATTAAGTAGCGAAATTTTCGAGACCATCCCGCGGGAAAGCCTTGAAGCTAAATTGTCAGCCGGGCAAATTAAGCAATTGTTAGATGCCGGAATTATTGAAGTAGAGTACCGAGTCCTTAATCAAGCTCGCAAAAAATATATCGAAACCATTCAACTCGCCCAGCCGGTTGACGTCCTTGAGGAGGCGCTCGCAGGCCTTGATGGCCGTAGCCACAAGCAAAGGGACCTCTTGTCCTATTTACTTGAGCATGCGGCAGAACTACCCTTGGCCAGTAAGCAAGTGCTAGAAGCAACGGCGGTCAGTCGCAGTACGTTGAAGACAATGGCTGAAAAGGGCTGGTTAGAACTCGCCCAGCAAGAAGTTTACCGCGATCCGCTCGCCGAGCAAACTCTGCATAAAACCCAAGCCCGTCCCTTAACGGAGGAACAAGCTGCCGCTTACCAGGCGATTTTGCCGGCTATTGAAAACCATGAGCCGAAGACCTTCCTCATTGAAGGGGTCACAGGCAGTGGCAAGACGGAGATTTACTTGCAATTAATGGAAAGGGTGCGACAATTAGGACAAACCGCGATTCTACTAGTGCCTGAGATTGCCTTAACCCCGCAGATGGTGGGCCGGGTGACGGGACGCTTCGAAAAAGGGGTGGCAGTCTTACATTCGGGCTTATCGGTTGCGGAGAAATATGATGAGTGGCGCCGCATTATTAACGGAGATGCATCCATTGTCGTGGGGGCACGGTCCTCAATTTTTGCCCCGTTGGCGAATATTGGCTTGATTATTATTGATGAGGAACATGAGACGACCTATAAGCAATCGGATAATCCCCGCTACCATGCATTAGATGTTGCGAAATGGCGGGCTAAATACCATCAAGCGCCTTTGGTGCTAGCAAGTGCCACGCCTTCTATTGAATCGCGTGCGCGCGGGGAAGTGGGGAATTATGAATTGCTTCGCTTGACGCAACGAGTGAATCAACGGCCTTTGCCGCCTATTGAAATCGTGGATATGACCCAGGTGGCGGTTCAAGAAACTTTGAATGAGTTCTCGCCTAGACTGCAAGCGGCGATTCAAGAGCGCTTAGCTAAGCAAGAACAAGTGGTCTTAATGTTAAATCGACGCGGTTATGCTAGCAGTATTCTCTGCCGGGAATGTGGCCATGTGATGCAATGTCCCCGCTGTGATATTTCCTTAACCTATCATAAGGCAGAGCATCAGTTGAAGTGCCACTATTGTGACTATCATCAAGGCGTCCCAAGCACTTGTCCCAATTGCCAGAGTCATTATTTACGTACCCAAGGGATGGGGACCCAGCGGATTGCCGAGACCTTGCAGGAACTCTTCCCTGAGGCAAGCGTGGTGCGGATGGACAATGATACTACCCGACGTAAAGGTCAGCACCGGAAGTTATTGGATACATTTGGCCGAGGGGAAGCGGATATTCTTCTAGGAACGCAGATGATTGCGAAAGGCTTGGACTTTGAGAAGGTGACTTTGGTTGGGGTAATTAATGCGGATACTTCCTTAAGTATTCCCGATTTTCGCGCTGGCGAGAAGACTTTCCAGCTCTTAACCCAAGTCAGTGGCCGGGCAGGCCGGGGCGAATTTCCAGGGGAAGTTATTATTCAAACCTATAACCCGGATCACTACGTCATGCAGCTAGTTAAAGACCATAACTATGAAGGCTTCTTCTACAGTGAAATGCAAAGGCGTCATCTCACCAATTACCCGCCTTATTACTACACGAGTTTGATTACGGTCAAAAGCAAGCACCAGGGCAAGGCCATGCGCCGGATTTATGATATTAAAACTCAGCTGGCCCGACCCGAATGGCTAGCCAATGACCAACTGCATATTCTTGGCCCCAGCCAAGGAGCGATTGCCCGGATTAACGACCATTATTATTACCAATTACTACTGAAATACAAGCAAAAAGACGCCATTCATGCCGGCGTTCAAGAAGTTTTTGCCAAGATTCAAGAGGATGCCAAGCAAGGTGTCTATATTAGTATCGATCACAATCCCTTACAATTTATTTAGGAGGCGCGTATGGAAAAAATTATCTTTATGGGAACCCCCCAATTTGCTGCTACAATTCTTTCAGGACTTCTGTCAAGCCCTTACGAAGTGCTAGCGGTAGTCACCCAGCCTGACCGTCCCGTAGGACGCAAAAGAGTGCTCACGCCTTCACCCGTGAAGGAATTAGCCTTGGAGCATGATTTACCTGTCTATCAACCTGAGAAAATTAGCGGTTCCAAGGAAGTAGACGAACTCATTGCCCTAGGAGCAGACCTAATTGTGACCGCAGCTTATGGCCAGTTCATCCCCAGCCGACTTATTGAAGCACCGGGATATTCAGCGATTAATGTCCATGCCTCGCTCTTGCCGAAATACCGCGGGGGGGCTCCGATTCAATATGCGGTTTGGAATGGAGACAAGGAAACAGGCATCTCACTCATTTATATGACCAAGCAAATGGATGCTGGAAATATTCTCGCTCAAGCAGCGACTCCCATTCTGCCAAGTGATGATTCAGGCACGCTTTTCGAGCGTTTAGCTGATATTGGCCGGGATTTGCTGCTGGAAACCTTACCGCAATTATTTGCCGGCGAAGTTAATGCTTGGGCGCAAGCAGAATCTGACGTTGTCTTCTCGCCCACACTCACCCGGGCCCAAGAACAAATCGATTGGTCACAAACTGCTACCGAAATTGCCAATCATGTGCGCGCCTTTCGTCCCGCTCCAGGCACTTACACACGGATAGATGACAAGCGCTTGAAAGTCTGGGCCGGCGAAGCAGTCACAGGCGAACAGGCTATGGACCAGTCAGGCGAGGTGGGGGAAGTCTTAGCCCTCACTGATACTGCCCTAATTGTTCAAGCAGGTGCAGGCAGTCAATTTGCGATTACGGATTGGCAAGAAAGTGGCAAGAAACGTATGACTGTTGCCCAAGCGCGCAATGGCCTGAAAGAAGCCGATTGGCTTGGCCAAGTTTTTGAATTGCCAATGCAAGGAGATACGCATGAAGCTTAAAGAACGGGCCAAGCAAGCCTTACAGGGCAAGGTGCGTTGGCATGCTTTGCAAATGATTTATGCCGTGGAGTATAAGCAAGCTTACGCTAATGTCCTCGTCGATGAATTTCTCGCCCAATCGCCTCTCAATGAGGCTGATAACCGCTTATTAGTGCAGCTCCTTTATGGCGTCTTACAAAGGCGTTATACCTTAGATTTTTACTTGCAGCCCTTTATCGCGGGACGTAAGGTGGAGCCATGGGTAGAATCCCTTCTTCGGATGAGCATCTTCCAAAAAGTTTACCTCGACCGAATTCCCGACCATGCGATTGTTGCGGAAGCCGTGGACATTGCGAAATTAAATGGCCACCGCGCTTTGGGAAATTTCGTCAATGGGGTTTTACGGAATTTCTTCCGGACACCCTTGCGCTCTTTAGCCGATTTAACGGATACGACTGAGCGTTTGAGTATTCAGTACAGCATTCAACCTTGGATTGTTGACGCGCTCTTGGCGCAATTTAGCCAAGCAGAAGTCGAAAGGCTCTTGGAAAGTCTGCTGCAGACACCTTTTGTCTCAGCGAGGGTCAAGGGGACGCCGGCGGACCGCGAGCAGGTCATGCAGGATTTAAAGGCAGAGGGCTACCAAGTCTCTGCCAGTGAGCTTTCGCCAGTAGGTATTCGGGTACTTTCGGGCAATATTGTGGAATCAGCCGCCTTTAGCCAAGGCCAACTGACCATTCAAGATGAATCCAGCCAATTGGTAGCCCCTTTGGGCCAGCTTCATGGCAATGAACGGGTTCTGGATGCCTGCAGTGCCCCTGGTGGGAAGGCGACCCATATTGCCAGTCTATTACCCGGAGGCGAATTGACTGCTTTAGATATTTCCGAGCGCAAATTACAGAAGGTGCACGACAACTTGGCACGTATGGATTTATTAGACCATGTTCAATTATTTGCCAGCGATGCGAGTAAATTTACACCAAGTAAGGATGGAAGTTCACAAGCCTTCTATGATAGAATATATTTAGATGCACCTTGTTCTGGCTTGGGGCTCATGCGCCGCAAACCGGATATTAAATACACGAAAACACCAGCGGATGTGACCGCTTTAGCTAAAGTGCAAGATCGACTCTTAGACCATATGGTCACGCTTTTAAAACCGGGTGGGTATTTAGTGTACAGTACGTGCACCTTGACCCGAGAAGAGAATGAGGCGCGGGTTGCCTATGTCCTTGAGCAGTATCCGAAGATGGAGAAAGTTGAAATCCAAGCAGATGAAGTGCTAAAACCTGAAGTGTTGACCGAAGCAGGCGATATTCGCGTCTGGCCGCAACAATTCGGGACGGACGGCTTTTACATTGCGCGTTTGCGCAAGAAGCCACTGGAAGTAAATAACTGAGGTGAACACATGCAGATATCAATTCATACGAACGTTGGCAAGCAGCGCTCGTCCAACCAAGATTATGCCGATTATTTTATGAATGACTTTGACCAGCCACTTTTCGTCCTCTGTGACGGGGTAGGGGGTCATCAGGCCGGTGATGTGGCCAGTCAATTAACGACGGAATATTTAGGGAATATTTTCCAAGAATTAGAGGACGCTTTAACAGCGGACTCGGTCAGTGTATGGTTGCATAATGCTATTCATAGCGTCAACCAATATATTTACGATACGTCCATCAAACGTTCTGATTTAGAAGGCATGGGCACGACCCTGGTCATGGGAACGATTGTTGAAGATGTCTTATACATTGCCCATGTTGGCGATAGTCGGGCTTATGTCTATTCGAACGGACGTTTAGCCCAAATGACCGAAGATCATTCCTTGGTCAATGAACTAATTAAATCCGGCGAGATTACCGAGGCCGAAGGTGAAGTCCATCCAAGACGGAATGTTGTGACCCAATCGATTGGTGTAACAGAATCGGTTGGCTATGAATTAACGCAAGTGTCAATTTATGAGATTGATATTGTTATGTTCTGTTCTGATGGCTTGACGAATATGGTTAGCAAGGAGACACTGGAAGCGTTCTTTGCGGCCAACGAATCATCTGACGACTTAAGCCAAGATTTAGTGAACGCGGCCAATGAAGCAGGCGGCTTAGATAATATTACGGTAATTATTGCGTCTCACTTCCAGGATACGCTTGGGGAGGGGGCGTAAAGATGGTTGAAGTTGGAGAGAAATTATCCGGTCGCTATGTCATCAATCAGCCAATCGGTCAAGGTGGGATGGCGAATGTTTACCTGGCACATGACTTAATTCTTAACCGTGATGTCGCTGTCAAAGTCTTACGCTACGACTTCCAGAATGACCAAGATGCCATCCGTCGCTTTCAACGGGAAGCTATGTCAGCCAGCCAACTCCTACATCACAATATTGTTGAAGTTTATGACGTTGATGAAGAACAAAATGAGCAGTATATTGTCATGGAATACGTTAATGGCGATGATCTGAAGACCTTTATTCGCGAGAATGCACCGATTTCACTGGAATTAGCCGTGAACATTATGAGTCAAATATTATCCGCCATCGATGTCGCCCATCGCCACGGTATTATTCACCGGGACATTAAACCCCAGAACATTCTCATGACAGAGAATAACCAAGTCAAGATAACCGACTTCGGGATTGCGATTGCCCTCACCGATACATCCATCACCCAAACGAATACCTTATTAGGCTCGGTGCATTACTTATCACCAGAGCAGGCCCGCGGGGCCAATGCGACCACTAAATCAGATATTTATGCCTTAGGGGTCGTCTTATATGAATTGATTACAGGATCCGTGCCTTTTGACGGGGAATCCGCTGTATCGGTAGCCTTGAAGCATTTCCAAGAAGCTTTCCCGCGGATTCGCACGCAATTAGATTATGTGCCGCAAAGCTTAGAGAACGTTGTCTTAAAGGCCACCGCCAAAGATCCCAATGATCGCTATGACAATGTGCAACAGATGCTCAATGATTTAAGCACGAGTTTAAGTGCCAATCGCATGAACGAGCAGGCTTTTGAACCGAGTGATATGGATCAAACGATTGCCCTGACGCCCTTGCATCCTGAAGACACTGAAGCAGTCAAAGATACGACTCGAGAACAGCCTTTACAGGCACCGGAACCTTTAGATGAAGAAGCCTACCAAACCTTTGATGTGGTGGAAGACATTAACCGCCCCCAAAAATCAAGACGGTGGATTCGTATAGGCATTCTTATGGTTGTCGGTCTCTTAATCGGCCTGCTTGGTTTTTATACTTATAATACCTTTGGCAGACAGGTGACCGTTCCCGATGTGAGTGGTATGACGCGGGAGGAAGCAGAGCAAACCTTAAGTAGCGAAGATATTGCGATTGCCAATATTATTTACCAATGGCATGAAAGCATTCCAACGGGCAATGTCGTCGATACAGCCCCTGAGCAAGGTAGCCGGATTGAGCGAAATTCTACGGTTGATTTGCTCGTCAGCAATGGGCCAGAACAGGTTGAAATTGGCAATTACATAGGCCAAGACTATGAATCTATTCGCAGATTGCTGACTGATGCTGGTTTTATTGTGGAAAGGCGTGGCCTAGCAACCAATTCGCCAGAACAAGTAGGTGTGATTTTAGACCAGAGTATTGCCCCAGGGACAGCGGTGGTACCAGGGAAGACGTCAATTACCTTAACGGTTGGAAGTTCAGCCGATACGATTACTATGCAAGATTTTTATAATTTAGACAGTCGGGTAGCCCGTAATTTCGCCGAGGAATACGGTCTATATGTAGAAGAATCCTATGAATATAGTGAATTCATCCCCGAAAACCAAATTGTTGGCCAAAGACCGGCCAGCGGTACACCGCTTGAGCAGGGGGAGACGATTGAAATCATCATCTCCTTGGGACCGGAAACACCGCAAATTCGCACCAGTGAAGTGGATGTCTTCCTCGAGTATGTTCCCACTTATGCGGACAATGATACCGACCAAGAGAATCCTCAACCGAATACCATCCAAATCTTCATTGGGGATAAGAACCGCGACATCAATCAAGTCGCCGAAGAGTTTGAAATTACCGAATCGACAACCCGTACCTTAACACTCAACATCCCTGAAAACGGCAGCGGTCAATACCGGGTCTTAAGGGACGGGGAAGTCATTGCCGAAAGTAATGAAGTAGGCGCCTATGAATAGGAAAGGAGCAACTTTTTGAAAAGACAAGACGGTTTGATTTACAAATCTCTCAGTGGTTTTTACTATGTGTGGAGCCAAGGTCAGTCCTATACTACGAAGCCCAAGGGTCTCTTTCGCCATAAGAACGAAAAGCCCCTAGTCGGCGATTGGGTGACGATTGAAATCGATGCGTCGAACCCAGAATCTGAGGAACGGCTAATAGATATTGCCGCCCGACGCAATCAACTGCTCCGCCCACCGGTAGCAAATGTTGACGTTGCCCTGGTGGTCATTTCACTAGTTGAGCCAGATTTTGCTTATAATTTATTGGATGGTTACTTGGTCAGCGTAGAATCTTATGGCATCCATCCGGTGATTATTTGCTCCAAAGTTGACTTAATGATTGAACAAAAAGGGCAAGCTGCTACGACCGCCTTGTTAGATGAAATTGAAGCTACCTATGCGCCGGCAGATTATACCGTCTTAAAAACCGATTCCCTTGAAGCGATTGATGCCTACTTAAATGAGACACCGAAAGATACCGTTCATGTAGTGATGGGCCAATCCGGTGCAGGTAAATCTACCTTATTGAATCGCCTCATTCCTGATTTGGCAATTGAAACGAAAGACATTAGCCAGTCACTAAATCGAGGACGCCATACCACTCGGGATGTAACTTTGTATCCATCCCACGGTAGCTGGCTAGCGGATACACCTGGCTTTAGTGCCATTGAATTTCCGGACATCGAAGCAGAGGACTTAGCTCACTGCTTCCCTGAAATATCCCGGGCCAGTGCCAGCTGTAAATTCCGCTCCTGCCGCCATAAGCAAGAACCTGGCTGCCAGGTGAAAGCTGCTGTAGAAGCAGGTGACATTGCTGCCAGCCGTTACAATAATTACTTAGCCATTCTCGAACGCATTGAAAACCGCAAACCGAATTACCGATCTTAAGAAAGGAGACTCATTCCATGGTCAAGATTGCCCCTTCGATTTTAAGTGCAGATTTTAAACGTTTAGAAGCAGATGTTTCTGATATGATTCAAGCAGGTGCGGATTACCTGCATATTGATATTATGGACGGAACCTTTGTACCTAACATTTCTTTTGGACCGATGGTTATTGAAGCATTACGTCCGACAACCGATTTGACGTTCGATGTGCATATGATGGTGCAAGACCCTGAGCGATACGTTGATGAAGTCGCGAAGGCAGGTGCTGATATTATCTCAGTGCAAGTTGAAGCAACCAAGCATATCCACCGGGTCATCCAACAAATTCATGCCAATGACGTGAAAGCGGGGGTTGTCATCAATCCAGGCACACCGGTCTCAGCCTTGGAAGCAGTCTTAGCAGATGTTGAATTAGTCCTTGTCATGACCGTTAACCCTGGATTTGGCGGGCAAAGCTTTATTGAATCAACTTTGGAGAAGATTCGCCAACTCCGTCAACTCCGTGAAGAACATGGTTACCAGTATGAAATTCAAGTAGACGGTGGTATTAACGACAAGACCGCTGACCGCGTTAAAGAAGCAGGCGCTGACGTGCTTGTGTCAGGTTCATATCTCTTTGCTAGTGCTGACCGCGCCCAAGCCATCGCTGAGATGAAAGCTTAGGTAAGCTTATGTTAACAAGTAATGCCCCAATCATATTGGTCGCAGGAGCAGACTCGCCGGCTTTTTCTGTTTTGCCCGAATTTGTTACGAATTTAGAGGAAGCCGTCTTCATTGGTGTTGACGCCGGTAGTCTGGCTATTATTGATGCAGGCTACCCCCTCCAGCTAGCTATCGGGGACTTTGATTCTGTCAACGGTGACACCATGCAAGCCATCGATCACGCCGCCACAGAAGTCATCCGCTACCAACCAGAAAAAGATGATACCGATATGGAACTCGCCCTGGCAATTGCCCAAGAACGCTATCCAGATGCTCCGCAGTTCATCTTACTGGGGGCCATGGGCCGGCAAATAGGTCGCCTTGACCATCTCCTTGCGAATGTGTGGCTGGCCTATCAACCCCGTTACCGGGAGATATTGGAACGATTACATTTTGTGGAAAAAGATCAGCACTTTCATTTCCTCCAAGCAGGTGACCATGTCATCACTCGAGATGCGGCGGCACGTTACTTGTCTTTGATTTCCCTTAGCCCGGTTAAAGATTGGACCATTCAAGGTGCGAAATATGAGCTCGATGGAATAAATATGCCTTATCCAAGAGCCTTTATTAGCAATGAATTTCTTGACGATAAGCCGGAAGTAAAGCTGTCCTTCTCACAAGGGCTCATACTGGTCATGTATGTTTATGAATAATTATTATAAAGCACCTCAGGGTGCTTTTTTCTTTAGAAAGAATCTAAATAATATAAAAATGTTAATGCAATTTATTCCGAAATAGTTTTACTTTAATCTTTATTTATGCTACCCTAAAAACAGAAAGATAATTATTATTTATAGCTTTTAGCTATATTAAAATATAATACCAACCGAACTATTAAGGGTTTTCTTATAAAATATTTATGGATTGAGAAAATGCGACACAACTATGGGAGGATTTTATAGAAATATTGTTCAAATATAACTCCAAGGAGGAGGGCGGTAGTCTATAAAGAAAAGAAGGCAGCGACTGGGTTGCCTTCTTTTCTGCGTAATGGCCCGTGATTGGGATTCGTTTCGCCGCCATATTCTTTGTAAATATAATGTAAATCCGCTAAAATTGCCTTATAGAGTACAATATTCTCATAGGAAAGATTTGACGTGATGGAAACCTTGTATTTTGATGGGCCGATTTTAACCATGCTCGATGGACGTAAGCGAGTAGAAGCCCTGCTGGTACGCGATGGTATAATTGTCGGAAAGGGTTGGCGCGAGGAGATGTTGCGCTTATCTGATGAGACACCGGAAATGGTGGATTTAAAAGGCAGTACCTTATTACCAGCTTTTATTGATGCCCATAGTCATTTGAGTTTCTTAGCTTATACGCAAGCTATGGTCGATTTAACTGACAGCAAGGACTTTCAAGAAATTTAAGCACGTATTGAAGATCACCGAAAGGTCAACGATCTTCACCCTAATCATGCGATTATCGGCTTTGGCTACGACCATATTTATTTAGCAGAAGGAGAGCATCCCAGTAAAGCCGTCCTTGATGAAGTAGCCAATGAAGCCCCCGTCTTCTTATTCCATCAATCGTTCCATATGGGTGTTGCCAACAGCCAAGCCCTGGCTCTAGCCGATATTACAGAGGCTTCTTCAAATCCCGAAAACGGTAAAAATGGCCGGCTCCCGGACTCTAAAGAGCCTAGTGGCTACCTTGAAGAAGATGCTGCCGACTTAGTGCTCATGCCACTTTTGGCTGATTCATCGATTGAATTAGCGGATTTAATTGAAGCAGCCCAATATGTCTACTTATCGCATGGTATCACAACGGTGCAAGAAGGGGCTGCAACGCAAGCAGGCATGGAAGAGCTAATTGCACTCACCCAGTCAGACCAATTCAAAGTAGATGTTGTCGCTTATCCCTTAGTGACCGAAGAGCCACGGCAAATACTTCAAACCTATCCAGAATACACGGGACAGTGTCAACAATGCCTGAAAATTGCGGGCTATAAGATATTACTCGACGGTTCCCCCAAGGCAAAACGGCCTGGCTTAGCCAATCGTACGCAGATGAAGATAACTATCGCGGTTATCCCGCTTATACCGATGGAGCAGTCCAAGAATATATCACGATGGCCTTGAAAGAAGGCCAACAGCTTCTAGCCCATGCCAATGATGATGCTGCTTCAAAACAGTTATTATATCTAATACGAACTCACTTTAGAAGCTAGTGAAAGAGCTACAACTAAAGATTTACGGCCGGTTATGATTTACTGCCAAACCGTTCACGATGATCAATTAGATCGGATGTTTGCCTTAGATATGATTCCATCGATGTTTATCGATCATGTCTACTATTGGGGAGATACCCATGTAAAAAATCTTGGGGCAGAACGTGGCAAGCGTATTAGTCCGGCTAAATCAGCCTTCAACCGGGATCTAAAAGTTAACTTTCACCAAGATTCACCCATTGTTCCGCCTAATATGCTTCAAACCCATTGGACGGCAGCAAACCGTAAGCCCCGAATCGAACAAACAATTGGAGCGGATCAACGGATTGATATATAAGATGCTTTAAAGGCTGTCACAATCAATGTAACCTATGCCTATCACGAAGAGAAACGAAAAGGAACGCTCACGGTTGGCAAAGTAGATGACCTCGTTATCTTAGGCCGAAAACCATTAGATACGCCTCTTGAAGCAAGCAAAGACATTCAAGTCATCGAAATAACCAAAGAAGGCATCACCTTATATCGCGCATAAATCATGTCAGAACGAGCTTCAAAGCCTATCTTATCAGGGTAAATCCTTATCCTATGATTATCGAATTGACGAATCCGAATATTAAATTTTAAAACATGGCGAACTTGTTAATTCGTTTGACTTTACCTAGGCGAACGAGTTAACATTCAAGTATAAAATCCAATAAAGGAGAAGATTGCATGGAACATTTAACGGACATCGAAATTGCTCAAAAAGCAGAGTATCAAGCGATTGATGAAATCGCAGCGAAGGTTAATATTTCAACTGATGATTTGGAATACTACGGTACGAAGAAAGCAAAAGTAGACCACCGTTTATTAGGCCGCAGTGATCAAGCAGATGGAAAGCTTATTTTGGTTACGGCTATTTCACCAACACCAGCCGGTGAAGGTAAAACAACGACATCAGTGGGTTTAGCTGATGCATTAAGTCAAGAAGGGAAGTCGACAATGCTTGCTTTACGCGAGCCATCACTTGGCCCTGTTTTCGGGGTGAAGGGTGGCGCCGCTGGTGGTGGTTATGCCCAAGTCGTACCTATGGAAGATATTAACCTGCATTTTACAGGAGATTTCCATGCAATTGGTGCTGCCAATAACTTACTTGCAGCCATGATTGATAACCATATCCACCATGGCAATGAACTTGGCATCGACAGCCGTAATATTACCTGGAAACGGGCTGTTGATATGAATGACCGCCAATTACGTAATATTGTGGACGGTCTCCAAGGACGTGCCAACGGGGTGCCTCGTGAAGATGGCTTTGAAATTACCGTAGCTTCTGAAATTATGGCCATTCTTTGCTTAGCCGAAGACTTAATTGACTTGAAAGAGCGCTTGGGTCGCATCATTATTGGCTATAACTTTGCTGGAGAACCTGTGACAGCCAAAGACTTAAAAGCTGAAGGGGCGATGACAGCTTTATTAAAAGACGCGATTAATCCGAATTTAGTCCAAACGTTGGAGAACACCCCAACTTTTGTTCACGGGGGACCTTTTGCCAATATTGCCCATGGCTGTAATACCTTGATTGCGACGAAGCTGGCCTTAAAACAAGCTGATTACGTTGTAACCGAAGCTGGTTTCGGTGCCGACTTAGGGGCTGAAAAATTCATTGATATTAAGAGCCGGATTGGAGGCATTCAACCGGATGCGGTTGTCATTGTAGCAACCATTCGCGCCTTGAAGATGCATGGCGGTGTGGCTAAAGCCGACTTAGCTCAAGAGAACGTTGAAGCGATGCGCCAAGGCAGTGCCAACTTAGCCCATCATCTCCATACTATGCGTGAAGTCTTCGGTTTACCAGCGGTTGTTGCAATTAATCGCTTCCCAACCGATACCCAGGCAGAAGTAGATGCCTTAGCTGATTTATCTCAAGAGTTAAACGTTCCAATCGTTGAATCTAATGTATGGGCCGAAGGGGGCGCAGGTGGACGCGATTTAGCCAAAGAAGTCATTCGCCTAGCCGACGAACCGAGTGCCTTCCAATTCGCTTATGAATTAACGGATTCCATTGAAGAGAAACTCACCAAGATTAGCCAGAAAATCTACGGTGGACGCGGGGTTAAATTAACTGCCAAAGCACGTCGCCAAATGAAGACCCTCGAGCAATTCGGCTTCCAAGACTTACCGATTTGTATGGCGAAGACTCAGTACTCCTTATCCGATGATGCTAAAGCACTGGGCGCACCAAAAGACTTTGATATCACAATCCGTGATTTGAAAGTCTCAGCTGGCGCTGGCTTTATTGTTGCCTTAACGGGTAATATTATGACCATGCCAGGTTTACCAAAGAAACCGGCAGCTGAAGCGATTGATGTAGACCAAGCTGGCAATATTTCTGGTCTATTCTAAGCGAATAACATTTAACTATAAATGCTGGGACCTTGCTGGTCTCGGCTTTTTTGGTATTTGGATCATCTTCCTATCCAATCTATGGTAAAATACAGTCATTAGCTTAAATGAATCATAAGGAGTTTTTCGATGTTAGAATGGACTTTAACCGAATCTTGGCGTCAAGCTTTGGTACCGTATTTCCAAAGTGAGACCTGGGCACATTTGACGGCCTTTCTTGAAGAAGAGCATCGTTACCATACGATATATCCTCCGCAAGATAAGATATTTCAGGCCCTTAATTTAACAGACTTAACAGACATTAAAGTAATAATTCTAGGGCAAGACCCCTATCACGGACCGAACCAAGCCAATGGGCTTGCTTTTTCTGTGTCAGCCGACCAAGCCATTCCGCCATCTTTACGCAATATTTACCAGGAATTAGAAGCGGACTTGGGTATCCCGCCGGCGAGTCATGGAGACTTATCTGCTTGGGCCAGGCAAGGGGTACTCCTGCTTAATGCCGTCTTAACCGTGCGGGCCGGCCAAGCCAATTCCCATCAAAAGCAAGGCTGGGAAGTCTTGACCAATGAGGTAATCCGTCGCATCAATGAAAGGCAGGATCCCGTAATTTTTGTCTTATGGGGGAATGCTGCTCGCAAGAAAGCGCAGATGATTGATATGAACCGCCATAAGGTGATTGAATCAGCCCATCCCAGTCCGCTGTCAGCTTATCGCGGCTTCTTCGGTTCAAAACCATTCAGCCAAATTAATGCGCAACTCAGCCAATGGGGGAAGGAACCGATTGATTGGCACATTCCAAATGATTAACAAGGGAGGCATGTAAATGAAAGAATTAACGATTGAGAATTTACACAAAACATATGGTACGAAAACATTGCTCGATGGCATTGATTTGTCTATTCGCACGGGGGACCGGATTGGGCTAATTGGACCGAATGGGACCGGCAAAAGCTCGCTTTTGCGCGTCTTGGCTGGTTTGGATGATTACGATAAGGGGGACATTAGTCACCCCAAGCAATATGAAATCGGCTACCTCGACCAAAATCCGCAACTAGACCCTGACCAAAGGATTATGGAAACCGTCTATGATAGTCAAGCCCCGCAAGTGCAACTTGTCAAGCGGTATCAAGAAGCGGTGAGTCATTTGGAAGCAGATCCCTTAAATGAAAGCTATCAAGACGCCTTTAATCGCATGACTGAAGAGATGAATCGCCAAGATGGTTGGGACATGGAAGTTCAGGCTAAGACCATCTTATCCCAACTGCATTTGCGAGATTTGAACCGGAAAGTTGGTGAATGCTCCGGTGGAGAACAGAAACGCATTGGCTTAGCCCAAGTTCTGATGAGTCAGCCGGATTTGCTTATTCTGGATGAGCCGACCAACCACTTAGACGTTCAGTCTATTCAGTGGCTGGAGACTTACTTAGCCAATTACCAAGGGGCCTTGCTTTTGGTGACCCATGATCGCTATTTCCTCGACCGGGCAGTTAATCGAATTATTGAACTGCGTCACGGGCAACTGACTAGCTATGAAGGCAATTACGAAAGCTACTTAACTAAGCGTAGTGAATTGGCTGAAATTCAAGCGAAGATGCAGGACAAGCAAGATAAGCTTTACAAGCAAGAACTCGCCTGGATGCGCACGGGAGCGAAGGCACGGACGACCAAGCAACAAGCCCGTATTGATCGCTTTGAAGCCTTATCGGATGATATTGCGAGTCGCCACGGGTCAGACGATGCCTTGGATTTTGCCTTTGACCAACAGCGGATTGGCAAGCGGATTATGGACTTGGAGAATGTGACGGTTGCGATAGGTGACCAGCTTATTGTGGAGAATTTCACGAAATCCTTTACTAAAGGTGAGCGCCTGGGAATTATTGGAGCCAACGGGGTCGGAAAGTCGACATTCTTGAATGCTTTAGCAGGGGAGCGGCCGATTCAATCGGGAACCTATACCATTGGCCAGACGGTTCGCATGGCCTATTACCGTCAGTTGGATGAGGATTTACCGGGAGAAACCCGCCTCTTGGCTTACTTATCAGAAATTGCTGATGAATTCCGCCAAGAAGATGGTTCAAGTGTTAGTGCGGCCCAAATGTTGGAACGCTTTAACTTTCCACGGATTAGCCACGGCACCCAAATTAAATACCTCTCGGGTGGAGAAAGACGTCGCTTGTACCTGTTGAGACTGCTTATTCAGGAACCGAATGTGCTCTTTCTTGATGAGCCGACCAATGATTTAGATATTGATACCTTGACAGTCTTGGAAGATTACTTGGCGGATTTTGCCGGGGTTGTCATTATTGTCTCGCATGACCGTTATTTCCTGGACAAGACGGTGGACCAGCTTTTGGATATTCAAGGTAAGGGTCAGTTTACCCTGACTTACGGGAATTATTCAGATTACCTGGCTAGGGGTGGTGGCCAAACGGTTGCTAGCACATCTGAAGTAGCTGCAGAGAAGGAGCAGGAACCTCGTAAAGCCACTCCTGCACCTGCTAAAGATAGCCGCCAGCGCATGACCTATCAGGAGAAGAAGGAATGGGCTACTTTAGAAGCAGATATGGAAGCAACCGAAGCCCGTATTGCAGAATATGAAGGTCAAATGCTTGAGGCGAGTCATGATGCTGGCCGCTTAATGGAACTGCAGGAAGCTTTAGATGAAGCCAATAATGAGTTGTTGCATTACTATGAACGCTATGACTATTTAAGTGAATTAAAGCCTTAGTTGACGTAAGTTATTGAAGAAAGGATGCGAATGATGAACGGTGTAGGATTTATTGGTGTAGGTAATATGGCCTCAGCGATTGCTAAAGCAGTCCGGGCCAGCAAACCCGAACAGGCCTTGTATTTGTATAATCGGACGCCTGAGCGGATTTACGAACTCTCACAAGCCTTGAATGCTTTCCAAGTCGAGCGGGAGCGCTTAGATGTAGATTTGCTGGCTCGTTGTGAGTATATTTTTGTCGGAGTGAAGCCTTATGGGATGAAGTCTTTATTTGAAGAAGAGCTGGCCCCTTATTTAAGCGAAGATGAGCCGAAAGTGTGGATTAGTATGGCTGTGGGTTATCCGCTGAAAGATTTAAAAACCCTCACGCCGGCCAGTCATCGCTGGATTCGAATTATGCCGAATACACCGGTTGAATTTGGTGAAGGCTATGTAAGCTATTGCTATGACCCGGCCATCGAAGCAAGTAAGGTAGGCTATGTGGAAGCCTTGCTTCAAGAAGCCGGTCGTTTACAATATTATGATGAAAGCCAGTTTGATGCAGCAGGTGCGGTAGCAGGATCGGGCCCTGCCTTTATTTACCAAGTCATTGAAGCGCTGAGTGATGCTGCCGTCTCTCACGGCATACCACGTCAGGAAGCTTTGGAAATGGCAGCTCAAACAGTTGTCGGCGCAGGCCAAATGGTCCTAGCTTCAGGTGAAAATCCAGGTGCCCTCAAAGACAGGGTTACGAGCCCCGGTGGTACAACCATTGCCGGCGTTAAAGCCCTTGAAGCGAATGGTTTGCGTCATGCGATGATTTCCGCCGTAGACGCCACCTACCAGCGATCCGTGGACTTAAGTGACCAAGCTTAGAAAGTTGGGTTAAGCATGTATGTAAACACACCAATTCTCGATGCATTTTATTTAAGCGTAGGTTCTGGCCATGAATTATATGTGGAAACGGCTGGCAACCCCCAGGGCATTCCGGTGATTTTCTTACACGGGGGTCCCGGAGGGCACGTTAGTGAGGCCTCTCGCCGCTTTTTCGACCCGGAAGCTTACTTTATCATTCTCTTTGATCAGCGAGGAACCGGGCAAAGTAAGCCTTTTTTAAGCTTGGAAGCTAATACGATTTTCCATAGTGTAGCGGATATGGAATGCCTTCGTGAACACTTGGGAATTGAAGCTTGGTATGTCTTTGGGGGTAGCTATGGTTCTACCTTGGCCTTAACCTATGCGATTCATCATCCCGACCGGGTGAAGCATTTAATTTTGCGGGGGATTTTCTTAGGACGCCAGGAAGATATTGACTGGCTTTATCAAGCAGGGGCGAGCTATTTTGTTCCGGAGGCCTTTGACCGTTTCAAGAACTTTATTCCCGAACAAGAGCAAGGTCAACTGGTAGAAGCTTATTACCAACGCCTCACCCAAGGAAAGCCAGCAATGAGACAGCAAGCGAGTAAGCTTTGGGCCGATTGGGAGTCCAGTGTGATTAACTTAGTACCACAAATTCCTACCGGCCAAGAAAGGGTTAGCCCAAGTGACATGTCCTACGCCTTACTTGAAGCCCATTACTTCGTCCATGGGGTATTTGGCAGCCAGGACCAGTATATTCTCGAGCACAGTGACCGCCTGCAAGAAATCCCCATGGATATCGTTCATGGTCGCTACGACATTAATTGCCGACCGATTGGGGCCTATTTATTGAAGAGGGCTGTCCCTCAAGCCAAGCTTCATCTCATTGAAAAAGGCGCCCATAATCCTTATGAGCGCCCTATGATGGAGAAATTACTGGCCATTATGAATCATTTGAAACATGCCGATTAAGTATTTCTACTGATAAGCCTAGGCAAAAAGCGCCTAAAGCAAAGCCTGTCAGCACATCCGATAAATAGTGAACACCTAAGTAAATGCGCGAAAAGCCAATTAAGCCAATCAATAAGAGGAGGCCAATATTTGTCGGTGTCCGCCAGTTTTTGTTTCGATAGAGGTAGGCAAGAATCAGCATCAGCCCCCCAAAGGCCGTAACTGCTCCCAAAGAATGCCCGCTAGGGAAGGAATAGCTCCCTGCCTCAACCAATCGGACACTCAAAGCCGGGCGTTCCCGCTGAAATACATTCTTCAAAAGTGGATTAACCAAGAGATTGCTGACTAGCATCATCAGCGCATACCAAAAAGCAAGCGTCCTTTGATGGAAATAAAAGACGAGGGTAAGCACAATAATGGTGCTGAGGACGATAATTCCAAATGCGCCAGCTAAATCCGTCACTGTGGCGAAAAATGTATCCAAAACAGGCTGACGCCAAGTAAAGACCCATTGACTAAAAGCTTCGTCCGTGTGGTCAAGCCTGTGGCTGGTAAATAGGGCTAGCATTAGCATGATGGCTAAGAGAATCCCTGCACCAATAGTTAGATAACGAATTTGACGATACTTCATAAGTTCCTTTCTACTAAACATACCAATAAATACTTAAGAACATGAAAGCAGCTGCCAAACCAACAAATACATGCCATATCACATGCATCCAGGGCTTGTGTTTTTGACTGTAGAAGACGGTTCCCACACTATATGTAAGCCCGCCCGCAACCAGGAGTAGAATTCCTGCTAAATCGACTGTTTGAAAGAGCGGTCGAATCAGGAATAAACTAATCCAGCCTAGACCTAAATATAAGAATGTACTAAGTCTGGGGAAGCGGTTAGTATAGCGCAGTTCAAAGTAAATACCAATGGAAGCCAATAGCCAAACTAAGGCCAGGAAGATATAGCCTAGGCGTCCCCCAACCGCGACGACCAGATAGGGCGTATATGTTCCGGCAATTAATAAGTAAATCGAGCTATGGTCAATCTTCTGCAAGATATTTCGATAAGCCGTATGTTTGAAACTATGATAGAGACTTGACGTTGTAAATAGCATAATCATACTCGCCCCATATACAGTATATGCTAGGATGGCTGAGGTAGATGCTTGGGCGAGGCCTTTTCGGGTTAGGGCGATGAGCGCGAGAACACTGAGCAAGGCGGCACATCCATGCGTCACAGCATTCCAGAATTCGGCCCGTTTATTGTCGATTGCTTGAGTCATTTGAACCTCCTAAATCTTCATGGGCTTATTGTACCCTATTTCTTGGCAAAAAGATATTGCTTACACCTAAGTAGAATCCTGGTTATTTTTGCCAAGCGTGCTATAATAATTCCACACATACTGTTACAAGGGTTGATAGTAAGGCTTAGAATAATTCCAAAGGTAAGGTATGTATTGAATGAGCGACACAAGAAATAACTAGGAGGACAAGTATGACACCGAGTTTTTATGAATATGTGAAACGTTTTGAAAACCCTGAGGCGCAAGATCCTGTGAGTCGATTCGCCAATAAAGTGGCCGAGGACCAGAGTTTTCCCAAACATAGCAAGGACTTTAATCAGTTATCGACCTATTTAGAAAGCAACCCTGATTACGGGAAATTCTTGTTAACGTTCGATGAGGTATGGAGTCATTACCAATATGACTTTGGTTAAAATTATAATAGACGAAAAGCTATAAGGAGGTTTTCCTTGAAGAAGAAAAGTACACGCATCCGACTGTTAATCGCCTTGACATGGACGATTGTGGTCTTTATGGTTGGCTATTGTGTTTCATCGATCGCTGCCTTTGAACGCTTCTGGCCTGGCCGAAGTGACACGCAGCAATTAAGCGATGAGGATATTAGTGCCTTGCAATCGACCTATGATGCGATTCAAAGTATGTATATTGAAGAAGTCGATAAAGAACAAATTATGGTGGGTGCTTTAAAAGGCATGGTCAACAGTTTGGATGATCCATATTCAGAATTTCTGAATCATACTGAAATGGAGGCCGTTGATGATAGTATCGAAGGTTCCTTCCAAGGCGTGGGGATTCAATTCGTCACCGAAAACGATTATGTGACGGTCATCTCATCGATTGAAGATACCCCGGCCAGCCGCGCCAGCATTCAACCTAATGATATTATCCTAAAAGCTGACGGCACCGAACTGAAAGGCTTGTCTACCAATGAAATCGTCGATATGATTCGCGGACCGGAAGGCACGGAAGTGACCTTGACGATTCTGCGGGGGGAAACGGAATTTGATGTGACCTTAAAACGGGCGGAAATTCCGATTGTTACTGTTAAAGCCAATCTGGATGAGCAGGATGCTACGATTGGCTATGTGCAAGTGACCCAATTTAATGGTACAACTTATGGTGAAATGGTGGAAGCTATTACCCAGCTTCGCGAAGAGGGAGCCGAGCGCTTTGTCTTTGATTTCCGCTACAATCCAGGCGGTCTGCTTGATCAAGCTTTGGCTATTACGAATATGTTCCTTGAAGATGATGAGATTATTATGCAAATGGAAGAAGCCGACGTAGAGCCATTGGCCTACCAAGCTAAAGACGCCGAATTGGGAGATTTCCAAGTGACTGAACCTTACGTAATTCTGATTAATGAAGGTAGCGCCAGCGCCAGCGAAATTCTTGCCGGAGCCATCCAACAAAATACAGACCAACCCCTTGTTGGGGAGCAAACCTTTGGGAAAGGGACTGTGCAAACGGTATTTGACGAGAATGAATACGGCGAATTGAAACTGACGGTTGCGAAATGGCTTACACCTGATGGCACGTGGATTCATGAAGAGGGCGTAGCCCCTGATGTTGAGGTTGAAAGCCATCCGATTAATAAGGCCATCTTACTAAATCCAGAAGACTCCTACGAAGATGGTGCTCAATCAGAACAAGTCACGAGCATCATTACCATTCTGGACGCCCTTGGCTACGATGTCCGTGAGGCCAACTTCTATGATACCCATGTAAGCCAGGCCGTTAAAGCATTTCAAGCAGACCATGACTTAGCTGAAGATGGGATTGTTTCCGGCGAGACCACGAGTGCATTGATGCAAGCTGCCAGAGAATATATTGAGGAACACGACCAACAATATGATAAGGCCGTTGAAGTCTTAAATGGACAAGTAAAATCTGAGCAGTCAGACGAAGCTGAAGACGAAGAAGAATTAGAGGAAGCCGCATGAGATTTATCCGCCAATGCTTTGTTGAAGTCGTAAATATTGCTTTCGCCTTAATGATTGCCTTATTCATCTTCACTGCTTTAAGAGATCATGTGATTCAACCTTTCCAAGTATCTGGTCACTCAATGGAACAAACCCTTCAGCATGGTGACCAGATGTTCATGACCAAGTGGCAGGCAATTGAACGCTTTGATATTGTTGTCTTCCCGGACCCTCGTGGGTCTGGGGAGTCTTACGTTAAACGCGTTATCGGCATGCCTGGCGATGAGTTATGGGTTGAAGCAGATCAATTATATATCAATGGCCAACCAGTAGCTGAACCCTATTTGGATCCTTTAAAAAACCAACAGGCCAATTCAGAACCGTTTACCGAGGATTTTTCCCTTTGGGACACCTTGGGTATTCACCAAATACCGGCAGACTATTACTTCGTCATGGGGGATAATCGTCCACATTCCGGGGATAGCCGCCAGTTCGGACTAGTCCCGGCAGAAAGTATTGAAGGCCATGCAGACATAATTTATGCCCCAAGTGAAAGGCGAAGCCAAGTGCCCTCATATAGCTTGGAGGCAAATGGCCACGTTAGTCAAATAAAACCTTAAGGAGGATGAACTTTGAGCGCACAAACCATTCAATGGTATCCAGGCCATATGGCCAAAGCCAAACGTGAAGCGACTGAGAAAATTAAACTTGTCGATGTCATTATCGAACTTGTCGATGCACGAATTCCTGAATCCAGTCGTAACCCAGTCATCAGTGAAATCATTGGCCAAAAACCAACCATCTTAGTCTTAAATAAGGCTGATTTAGCGGATTCACAAGCAACCCAAGCCTGGTTAAATTATTATAAAAGCCAAGGCCAGCGAGCAGTTGCTATCGATGCCCAACACAATAAAGGCATCCGTGGACTCCAACAAGAAATCCAAGACGTGATGCAACCTTACTTCCAAAAGCAGCAAGAAAAAGGAATCAAGGAGCGTCCCATCCGCCTCATGATTCTGGGCATTCCCAATAGTGGGAAATCGACCCTAATTAATCGTTTCGTAGGCAAAAACCAAGCCCAAACTGGCAATAAACCTGGTGTGACAAAAGCCCAAAGATGGCTAAAAATCGGAAAGAGCTTTGAGTTATTAGATACACCGGGAATCCTATGGCCTAAATTTGAAGACCCCGAAGTGGGGAAGAAATTAGCTGTTACCGGAGCAATTAAGGACAGTTTATTGCATATGGATGACTTGGCCCTTTACCTGCTTGAACATTTAAAGGCCAATGAAGCAGAAACATTAAAGAACCGCTATCGCTTGAGTGAAGCCGATTTAGAGAACTTATCCACCGTGGATTTACTTTTGAAAATCACTCAGCAGATGGGCTTACGCGATGACTATGATCAAGCAAGTGAGCGCATCATCCATGACTTTAGAAGTCATCGCTTAGGTTCAGCCACATTGGATACTCCCTACGAGGCTCTTTAACATGAAAGTAAATTATACCATCAAAGAGATAAAAACTTTGCTAGAAGAGACAAGTGTCTTAAGTGATGAATTATTTGACCTTTTTAGCAGAGATGAGCGCAAGGGAGTGCAAAAACTCCTAGCGCAATACGAACGACGCCAGCAAAAGCAAATGGCCTTAGAAGTAGCTTTTCAGGAACGTTTAGCCATTGAGCGTGAATTATATCAGCAAAGTCAGCAAGATAAATATTATATTGCCGGAATTGATGAAGTAGGGCGAGGGCCTTTGGCAGGCCCCATTGTAGCCGCAGTGGTTATTTTGCCGGAAAACCCTGTCTCCTTAATCGGGGTGAATGATTCTAAGCAGTTATCTGATAAGAAACGCCGAGAATTTGCGGAACGTATTCAAGCCGAAGCCTTGGCTTATAGCATTGCGGAAGTGAGCAGTCAGCAAATAGATGAGATGAATATATACCGGGCAACCCAATTGGCGATGGAAACAGCTTTAACAAAGCTATCTCTGCAACCGAATCATGTGCTCATCGATGCTATGACCATTCAAACATCTATCCAGCAAAGTTCGCTAATTAAAGGGGATCAGCGCTCCTTATCAATTGCAGCTGCGAGTATTCTTGCGAAAGTTTACCGAGATGACTTGATGAAAGCGTATAGTTTAACTTATCCGGAATTTGGATTTGAAGCCAATGCCGGCTACGGTACTAAGCAACATCTGGAAGCCTTGCGACGCTTTGGTTACACGCCTATTCACCGGCGCAGTTTTGAACCGGTGGCTTCCATGACCAAACAATATCAGGCTGCACCTTAAGTAACTAAGTGATGCACCTAGGTGTTCATTAGTTAATTTAAAATTTTAAAATTGACCAGATGGTTTTCGGCCTCATTTTGCGTATATTATTATGAGGTGATAAAATTGGAAATTACTTTAAAAGAACAACTTGTGTATCTCGTCTCTTGTGGAGTTACTTACAAATGGCAAATGCAATACCTGCAGGCTTGCGCCAAAGGCGATCATTCGGAACCGGCCAGTTTGGCGGACTGTCAGCGGATGCTTCGTTCGATTCCCGGAGCTGATGGAGGCTATCGAATGGTAAATTTCTTCAAGGTTGCTGATTGCTATGATTCACTTCTGGAACTGAGTCAACAAGTCTTTATTATCGGTGAAGCGGTTTATCCGAAGTTGTGGTACGAGACGGCTCAGCCGCCCCTGGTGCTCTTTTATGCCGGGGATCTATCCATGCTTCAGCGACCTAAAGTTTCAATTGTAGGAACGCGCAAAATGACACCTTATGGAGCGGAAGTGACTAAGGCTTTTATTAAAGAATTTGCTAAGCAAAACTGGATAGCCGTTTCTGGCTTAGCGCATGGCATCGATTCGACGGTTCACCAAGCAGCTATCGAAGCAGGTAATAAAACCACTATTGCGATTATTCCAACCGGCATCCAGCAAGTTTACCCTAAGGAGCATCGGGCCATGCAAGAGCAACTTGGCCAGCATCATTTAGTTATTAGTGAATATTTGCCCAGCAGTCTCGCCCAAAGGCATCATTTCGTTCTGCGCAACCGCTTAGTAGCTGGGATTAGTCCAGCAACCTTGGTCATCGAAGCTGCGAAGAAAAGCGGTAGCTTGATTACGGCTAATTATGCCTTGCAAGAGAATCGCGAAGTATTCGCCTTACCTGGCAGAATCAAGGATAGCCAATCGAGCGGCTGTAATGAACTTATTGCTGCAGGAGCACGTCCCATTCTATCTGTAGGTCAGACGATTTGGGAGTTGGCAGAATTATTTCAAAATCAAGGTCACATATAAAAGGAATTTATTGTTTGACAGATAGCAATCTTTCGACTAATATTGTAACGATTTTGAAATTGGGCGCAGGAATAAACGCCTTACTATAGATAGAAACGTTGAAAGGATGAAATAAGTTTGGCATATAAGAACTTAGTCATTGTTGAGTCGCCAACAAAAGCTAAAACAATCGGCCGTTATCTTGGCCGGAATTATAAGGTGGTTGCCAGCAAGGGGCACTTGCGTGATTTACCTAAAAGTAAGATGGGTGTCGATATCGAGAATAATTTCGAGCCTCATTACATCACCATTCGTGGTAAAGGGGATACTGTCAAAGAACTGCGCAAGCTTGCCAATAAGGCCGAGAATGTCTACCTAGCAGCCGACCCGGACCGCGAGGGAGAAGCCATTGCTTGGCATTTAAGTCATCTGCTGAAACTAGACCCCGATGCAGAAAATCGCGTCGTCTTTAATGAAATTACGAAGGATACGGTCAAAGAGGCCTTCAAAGAGCCACGCAAAATTGACATGGATCTAGTCGATGCCCAACAAGCACGGCGGATTCTAGACCGGGTTGTCGGCTACTCGATCTCGCCT